>NZ_JBIAUE010000023.1:0-117636 GCF_042892615.1 Streptomyces sp. NPDC001750
CGGCGGGGCCCGGCGCGGGCACCCCCGTCCGGGCCCCCCGGCCCCCGCCCCCCCCCCCCGCCCCCCCCCCGGGGGCGGGGGGGGCGGGGGGGGGGGGGGGGCCGGCCGGCCCCCCCCCCCGCCCGCGCCGCGTTCGCCCGGCTCATCGGCAGGACGGCCGGCCGTTCCCGGGACAATGAGCCGCCCTCGGGCCGGCCGCTCGTTCCTCAGGACGCCAGTCGCTTGAGGCGGTCCACCGCCTCGTGCAGGACTTCCGTCCGCTTGCAGAAGGCGAACCTCACGAACGGCGCGCCCTGCTCGCGGTGGTCGTAGAAGACCGCGTTCGGGATGGCGACGACGCCGCACCGCTCGGGCAGCGCCCGGCAGAAGGCGAAGCCGTCGCTCTCGCCGAGGGGGCGGATGTCGGTGGTGACGAAGTACGTGCCGGCCGGTCGGTAGACCTCGAAACCGGCCTCGGCGAGCCCGCCGCTCAGCAGGTCCCGTTTGGCCCGCAGGTCGGCGCGCAGCTCGTCGTGGTAGCTGTCGGGCAGGCGCAGCGCCTCGGCGACCGCGTACTGGAGCGGGCCCGCGGACACATAGGTCAGGAACTGCTTCGACGAGCGGACGGCGGCCACCAGCCCGGGGCTCGCGGTGACCTCAGGCGACACCTCGTTCATACACTCATTCGCGTGTCGCGCAACAAGCCCACCAGGGGCAACTCCAGCACCACCGTCGCCGGTGAGCCGGCGGCGATCTACTGCCGCATATCCCAGGCGGACGATGACGACCAGACGGGCGTCGACCGCCAGGAGCGCATCTGCCGCGAGATCGCCGAACGACGCGGCCTCGTCATCGACCCCGCCCATGTCTTCGTGGACAACAGCCGCTCCGCCTGGAGCCGCAAGCGGAAGCGGCCCGGCTGGGACCGCCTGCTGGAGGAGGCCCGGAATCGTGGCTTCCGGCACATCATCGCCTACCACCCCGACCGGCTCATGCGTCAGCCCCGGGACCTGGAGGAGCTGCTCCAGGTCTCCGACGACCACGCGATCACCCTCCACGGCGAGGCGAACCGGCGGGACCTCGCCGACCCCGACGACCGCTTCATCCTCCGCATCGAGGTCGCGCACGCCTGCCGTTCCTCGGACGACACCTCGCGGCGGCTGAAGTCCGCGATGCAGGACCGGGCGCGGGAGGGCAAGCCGCAGGGCGGCGTGAGGCGGTTCGGCTACACCAAGGACGGGATGACGATCGTCGAGGAGGAGGCCGGGATCGTCCGGGAGGTGTTCGACCGCTACCTGAAGGGGGAGGGTGCGGCGCCCATCGCGAAGGACCTACACAGCAGGGGCATCCGCACGGCCAGCGGCAAGGCATGGAACAGCGGTACCGTCCGCGCTCTGCTCGACTCTCGGCACGTCGCCGGAATCCGCATGCACCAGGGCGAGGAGGCTGGCCCCGGTGCCTGGCCCGCGATCATCGACGCGGGCGTGTGGGCGGAGGTGCGGACGCGCCGCGAGTACCGGTCGGCGGTGCACCGGGAGACGCTGAGCAAGCCCGCGCAGCGCTACTACCTGCTGCGCGGCCTGGTGATGTGCGGTCGGTGCGGGACGCTGATGTCCGGTACGGCCAAGGGCACCGGGCCGGTCTACCAGTGCAACCGTCGGGGCCGGAACGACGACAAGAAGTGCACCCGGTCGATCATGGCCGAGACGCTGGAGGACTTCGTCGTGGACGCCGCGGTCGAGCTGCTCGGCAAGCTGCGGGTGGACGGCCGGCTCGCCAGCAGCAACCTCTCCGAGAGCGTGACTGAGGAGCTGGAGGACGACCAGCGGCAGCTCGGCGAACTGAACCAGATGTGGACCGCGAAGGAGATCTCCACGGCGGAGTACCGCAAGATGCGCAAGGAGATCACCGACCGCATCGCCAAGGCACAGCGCAAGGTCGTCGTCCGGCCGATGGTGCTCCTCGACGGCCTCACGGGCGCGAGGGCAAGGGCCGCCTGGGACGCCGAGGAGATGACGGATGAGCGGCGCAACGCGGTGTTGCGGTTCCTGTTCTCCGGGGTCGTGATCGACGAGCCGAAGAAGTTCGGCCGGTACATGGACTGGGACCGGATCAGCATCGAGCAGAACCCGCTGTAGCGGGTCGGAGCCGGCGTAATCCGTCCTGCTGGCTGAGGCGATAAACAGCGAAATATAGCCGACGATCGCCGGTCAGCCCAACCGGCGATTTTCCGGACCATGGACGTCCCCAGCCCACCCGCCTGCCCTCGCCACACGCAGGCGGGCCGCCGACCGAAAGCCGCCGGAGGACGTTCATGCCCCACCGCCAGACCGAACCGCCTTCACCCAGCCCGTTATCGCCCCCGAGGGAGCCCGCGCCCTCTGCCAGAAGGTGGACTCGGCGAGGGACGCCGCTCTCCAGCGCGTATGCGCGGGGTTCACGACGACGATCAGCCCACAGAGCGCCGCGAGGCTCGTGGACCTGCTCTCCACCACGACCTACGTCCAGGCAGCCTGACCGAAGCCGGAGGAACTGCCCTGCCCGTCGGCGGGTCCGAGGACGGCCGGCACATGGCTGACACCAGCTCGCGGGGCGGTCTGACAGTCGCCATCGACCGGAGTCAGCTCACCGGCCTACGGCTTCCGAAACGCCACCCAGGACGCGTTCGCCGTGAGCTGTGCGGTTTCTCGGCCGAGCGCTGGATCTTCGCCCGTGGGTGTGGCTGTCTTGGTGCTGCGCCCGGAGCGCCGGCCCGCGGGAACAGAACCCCAGCGCGCCAGGGCCAAGGAATCACCTACGGCCAGGTTCCATCGCACCCGCGCCCTCGCGGCCCTCACCGACACGTCGTCCGGCCCGGGGACCGAGCCCCACTCCCACCCATGTGCACCGCCCGAAAGGGCCCGTCGCACCCGCCTGCCCTGATCAAGGAGCCGCCACCCGATGAGTTACGACGCCCGCGAATGGGTGTGGGACCACAGCAGCAGCAAGGGCACCGCCCGCATGGTCCTCGCCCTGATCGCCGACCGGTGCCGCGATCGCCGCTGCATCGCGTACGCGTCCCTGCCCACCCTCATGAAGCGCGCGAACGCCTCCCGTACGGCCGTGCGCGACGCCCTCACGAAGCTGATCGCCAGCGGTGAGCTGGTACAGCTCGCGGGCCGCAAGGGGCCGCGCGGAGAGACGTACTACCACCTCCCGGTCGCCGCCTCCTTCCTCGCTGACAAAGCAGAGGAGGGGGACCGGAATTCGGCCCCTCAGGGGGATCGGATTCCGACCCTGGAAGGACCGGAATCCGACTCCGCCGACGCCCTCGCAGGGGGGCCGGATAACGGCCAGGGGGACCGGATCGCGACCCCTGGGGGGATCGGATTCCGGCCCTCAGGGGGCACGGATTCCGACCCCCAGAACGGTAGTGAACCGAAGGTGAACGGTAAGAGCAGCAGCTCTGCCTCCTTCATCACCGCCGCCCAATGGGAGCTCGACGACGCCACCCGGGCCTGGCTACGGCACCACGGGCACCTCACCCGACTCGGCGAGCACGGCCTGCGGGTGGCCGACGAGAAGTGGCGCTCCTACCGGGCGACGGGCACGCCCCGCTCCGCCGCCGCGTGGGGTGCCGACTGGCGCACATGGATCGCCCGAGAACACACCCCCACCCCGGAACGACCGCACCTGCGCGCCCTGCCCGGCGGCTCCGCCCTGCCCGCGGGTGGCATGGCCCGCGCCGAAGCCCACACCGCCGCTCTCCTCGCCGCCCTCGACGAACCGACAGGAACGGAGTAACCCCCATGGAACGCCGCGAAGTTGCCGCCGTCCTCGCCTACATCGGACGCCTGGACCCCCGCACGATCCGTACCGACCCGGGCGAGGCCCGCGACCAGCTCGCCCAGTGGCACGAACTGCTCCACGACGTACCCTTCGCCACGGAGCACGGCTGGGACGTCCGCGAGGCGATACGGGCGCACGTCCTCGACTCGCCCTACCCGATCCTCCCCGTGGACGTCGCCCGCGAGTGGCGCACGTACCGCCGCGACCGCCTCGGCCGGCACACCGACCCCACCCCAACCGCCGATCCGGACGACCCGGCCGCGTGGCGGGCCGAACTGCTCGGCACCCGGCAGGCCGTGGCCACCGGAACGGCCGCGCCCTCGACGCACCGGCAACTCACCAGCGGTGGCCCGTACCCCGACGTGGAGGCCCGCCTACGCGCCATCGGATCGTGCGTCCCGCCGACAACCCGCACCGCGCTTGCCCCCTACCGGCCGGTCCGTGCCGCACGCGAGGCCGCCGTCGCCGCAGGGCTCCCGGACGCCCTCGGTGTCCAGTGCCAGTGGTGCCATGCCGGCGAGGGCGAACCCTGCCGCAGCCGACGCGTGGGCCCCGACGGCCGCTCCCGAGGCAACGCGCCCCGCGCCACGCCCCACCCGACGCGCCTCGACCTCGCCGCCGCGGAACTCACCCGGCAGGGAGCCGCATGACCTTCCCCAACTTCCTGGCCCTCTCCGCCTCCTCCCTCGAACCCTCGCCCCTGCTCGCGATCGCCACGGCGTTGCTCGCCGCCACCGCGCTGCCGGCCGCATGGCTCATCCGGCGAAACCGGACCCATACCGGTGGCAGGCGGCCCGGTACTCCCGCGGTCAAGGTCGCCGCCCTGGCAGCAGTCGGCTGCACCGCCTACAGCGCCGACACGAGCTGGCGCTTCGCCGCCGACTACCTGGACATGGGCAGCACCGTCGAGCGCGCCTTCATGTTCGCCACAGCCGAGCTGGCCCTGTTCGCCACTGCGCTGATGGCACGCCAGAACCTCAACGGGCCCGCACGCGCGCCGGGCCTGCCCGGCATCCTGGTGTGGCTGATCACCGGAGTGCAGATCATCCCCGCCTACGCCGAGTTCGGAGTCGTCGGCGGCACCGTGCGCGCCTTCGTCGGGACGGTCATGGCCGCGTTGCTGTGGCACCTGGCCATGGGCATCGAACTGCGCCACCGCACACCCCAGGCCGCCTCGCGCGGCCTGGCCGCCATCCTGGTCCGGCAGACGCGCGAACGGCTGCTGGCCCGGTTTGGCATCGCCGACCAGGACGCGGACGCCGCCCGGCTCATCCGCGAGCGCGCCCTGAGCGACGCCGTCACCCTGATCCTCCGCGCCGAAGCGATGACCGACCGACAACGCGGCACGCTGCGGGGCCAGCGCCTGTCCCATCGCCTGCACGAGGCGCTGGAGCGGGCCGACGTCGACGGAGACCCGCTTCAGGACGAGTTGCTGCTGCGCAAGCTCGCCACCCGCAAGCAAGCGCTCGACCTCGCCTCCATCACGCTGCCCCCGCGCTGGCACGCCCCAGCCTCGAACGCCGCCGGCGGTTCCGGGCAGACACGCGCGCGAGCCAGCTCTATGAAGCGGGCAAAGGCGGCGGGCGCTTCGTCCGCTTCGGATTCGGGCGACGAAAACGCTCACCGGGCAGCCCGCCCGCGATCCGCCCGCCCGGAACCGGACAACCGTCCCCGCCCGAGTACGAAGCGCCCGCAACGCCCCACCCCCGCACTCGCCAGCCCGGGACCGGTATCGGGCGACGGACCCGGAGCTGATCCGGGCAAGGCCACGAAGCTGAAGCAGCCAGGCCGAAAGCCCGAATTGCCGTGGGACGCCCTCGTCGCATACGCCCATCGCGTCCATCTGGAGACCGGGCGCCTCTCACGCGACCGCCTGGAAGACGCAGTGCGCGCCGACGGCCACAGCATCGCCAGCGACCGCGCCGCCGAGGTCACCCGCGCTGTCAAGGCCGAGCTGAAGACCGCTCGCGCCAGCCATCCCCACTGAGAGGCCCCCGGCCGCCCGCCCCTCTCGTCACCCACTCACTTCGAGAAAGGCTCTGATGCACGAGCACCTCACCCCCGCGACCACCGACCAGCAGCAGGAACGCCCCACCCCAGACCACCGCGCAGCAAGGTATGGCGTTGGACCGTCCAAGGGCCGGTCCAACGCGAACACCTCCGCCCCGGGGGTGGCGAAGGCACTCGGACACCGGGGGGTGCCCGAGGAGGAGACCGAGCAGTCGCCCGCCGCCTCCACCGACGAAGTCACACTGCGTCGTATCGCCCGCCGCCGTACCCGCGAAGAGGTCCAGCGCAAAGAGCGTGTCGACGTCCGCTACAGCGTCGACGAGAAGACCCGGATCCTCACCCGCGCCGGCGAGATGGGCATCGCCGGCGCCCACCTCGTCGGCGCCGTGATCATGGCGTACCTCGACGGCGATCTCACCGTGGGCCTGGCCGGGCAGCGCACCCAGCTCGATGACTGCCTCGACAAGCTCGACGCCCTGCGGACCGAGGTCGCCCGCATCGGCAACAACGTCAACCAGATCGCCCACCGCCTCAACGCCGGTGGCGATCCACACCTTGTGGACACCGCCGTCCTCGCCCAGACCGAGCGCACGCTGGACACCGTCCGCGCCGCCATCGGCGACATCGCGCAGGCCATGAACCACGCCGTCTCCGCGAAGGCTTCCTGATGATCGCCAAGATCGGCAGCGGCAAGAGCACCGCCGGCCTGATCCGGTACCTGTTCGACACGAAGAAGGCCAAGGACCACACCGACCCGCATCTGGTCGCCTCCTGGGACGGCTTCGCTCCCGACCCCGGCCGCGCCGACGACTTCGACGCCACGAAGAAGCTCCTCGTGGCTGACCTCGACCTGCGGGTCAAGCAGGCCAGGCGGCTGGGCCGTGCGCCCGAGCGGCACGCGTGGCATTGCTCGGTACGTGCCGCTCCCGGCGACCGGCACCTCACCGACGCCGAGTGGGCGGACATCGCGCGCCGGGTTGTGACGGCCACCGGCATCGCACCCGAGAGGGACCCCGACGGGTGCCGGTGGGTCGCCGTACGCCACGCGGACGACCACATCCACATCGCCGCCACCAAGGTGCGAGGCGACCTGCGCACCGCCCGGCACTGGAACGACTACCTGAAGGCCGACAAGGAACTCGCCGCCGTCGAGAAGGAATACGGCCTCCACCAGGTCATGCGAGGTGACCGCACCGCCGCCAAGCGCCCCACCCGCGCCGAGACCGAGAAGGCACACCGCGCCGGCAAGACCAAGACCTCCCGCGAACACCTGCGCACCACTGTCCGCCAACTGGTGGCCATCGCCACCAGCCCCGAGGAGTTCCTTCACCTGCTCGACGGCGTCGAGGGCGTCCTCGTGGACGTCCAGCACTTCCCCTGCGGCGACATACGGGGATACAAAGTCGCCGTCGAAGGCGATACCAACGCCGCCAGCGAGCCCATCTGGTTCTCCGGCGCCAAACTCGCCCCCGACCTGTCCTTCCCCAAAATCCGCGAACGCCTCACCGCCATCGAGGCCCCGCCCGCCGCTGAGGAGAGCAGCCGGCGCCGACCCAACCCCTGGCACCAGGCCACCGCCGCAGCAGAGCGCATCCCCCACCACCTCGACCAGACCGACGACGACGCCTCCCAGGCCCACCTCGCCGCCTTCGGCGAAGCCATCGACGTCCTGCCGCTGCTCGCCCCCAGCCACCTGCGGCCGCAGCTGCAGCAGGCCGCCGCCGCGTTCGAGCGTGCCACCCGCTCCCGCATCCAGGCCGAGCACCACCACGCCCGCGCCCTGCGCGGCGCCGCACGGGCGATGGTGCGCGAGCCCGCCCCCAAGGACGGCGCAGCCCTGGCGATGTTCCTCGACGCCGCGGTCCTCGTCGTCATCGCCGCGGCCCGCTGGCACGAGCTCCGCCACCACGACCAGCAAGTCGCCGCCGCTCAGCAGGCCCTACTCCGCCTCCAGGCCGCCTACGAGCAAGCCGCAGCCGCACCACTGGCCGCCCTCACCCAGCAGCGACCGCCCCAGCAGACCGTGGTCTGGCACATCCGCCATCTACGCCAGGCCGTGCCCGCACACGCGGAGCAGGTCATCGAGGACCCCGCCTTCGACGCTCTCACAGCCACCCTCGCCAAGGCCGAGGCCGCAGGCCATGACCCGGAGCGTCTCCTCCAGCAGGCCGCCGACCAAGGTGCCCTAGACGACGCCCGCCACCCGGCACGGGTTCTGACCTGGCGCATCCAACGCCTCAGCGCAAGGCCGGCACCCAGCGCACGAGCCCGCGCAGCACAGGCCCGGAGCACCACACAGCGCGTGGCCGCACCGGTCCACACAGCCGCAGCCGCCCGGGTCCCGGAGCCGACCCATGCACGGCGGCGCTGATCACGACCGATAAGGCGAGACCAGCAGTCCTGCGCCTCCGCCCGGCGGAGCAGGTCCGCGCCGCCGCCGGTGAGTACGTACGAACCGATCAGGCCGCTCACTCACGTAGCTGCTCCAGGCCCTGGCGGTAGGCGGGATGGGCGGCCTGGGTCTTGTTGAACGCCTTCTCGCAGCTTGCGCCGTGTAGGCAACCAGGCAGCCTTCGCGAACTCTGCTGCGTCGCATTTCGCTGGGATGTGCGGGGTGACCGTGTCGGGGGCCGGCAGTTGCGAGGTGACGGTGGGGTGTCAGGTCTCCCGGTGCCCGCTCAGAACAGTGCTAGGCCCTCGCCGCTGGTGTCCGCGATGACTGGCCGGAAGTGGGCAGGGAGGCCGTCCAAGCGGTCAGGACCGGCCGCGGCGCCACGGCAGGGGCCGTCTCGGCCAACCAGGCACGAAACCGTTCGGCGGCTTCGCGGTAGGGGACTCGCGCCAGGACACGGTGCTCGCCGGAAGGGCAGAAGTCGACGGCGACAGTGAGCAGGCATGAATGGGGCGCGTTCTGACTGCCCGTCCAGGACACGCGCAGGACACCGCAGGGCTTGCGCCCGCGGGGGGCGCGGTGGGTCGGGCGCAGCGATCGGCAGGCTATGTGGGCGGTCCATGCGGCGAGGTGTGGCAGGGGCAGGGTGGTGCGTGCGCGGCAGCCGGGGCAGCGGTGCCAGTGGCGGAGCCAGTCGTCGGTGTTGGTGCGGAAGAGGTGTGTGTAGCGGTTCGCCACGCGGATGTCGTTGCTGTACAGGTGGTCGGGGCGTTCCTGTGTGTTGCAGGACTGGCAGACGGGGCGCGGACGTAGCCGTGTTCGTGGCAGTGGTCGAGCACGGTGGCGGGCGCAGTGCGGCAGACGGCGCACGCCCACCCAGCCACCCTGCGGGAGGTGCCGGGCTTCCTACTGAGCACCGAGTACAGCTGGCCTTCCAACTCCTTGTTGTACGGGCGCAGTGAGGCGGCGGGGCCCTCGGGGCTCGTCGTCTGCCGACCGCCGGCGTCTCGGGCCTGCCGGGGGTGGGAGGGCGGCTCGGTGACGGCTGCGCTTGCCTGGCGGGTCCGCGCGGCTTGCACCCACTGCGTTTCGGCGTGCTCGGCCGCGTCCAGCAGCCTGACCACAGCGCGCGGCAGCCACCACGTGCGCTGCGTCCCGTCGCGGGTCTGCTCCACGAGTATCCGTCGCCAGTCGATCCCCGCCAGATGGTACGGCCGGCCGACTTCACGTCGTGCTGCCCGCTCGGGGCCGCCCAGCTCCTGCAGTTCCCCCGTGATGCGCTGACGCCAACGCAGCGGCGTTTCCTCGTTGCACTCCTGCCTCGGCGCCACACGAAACGGACCGATGCGGACCAGGTCCTGCCGGTCCATCCCCACCGCGCTCAGTTCCGCGGCCGCCCGGCGCACCTCGACCTCCACAACACTCCACTGACCGCCGCTCGCCCTCACCGTCGCCACCACATGGCCGCCGAGCAGGACGTACCCCGCCCGGGCACGGGAAGGAGAGCAGGTGAATGCCCCAGGAGCCGTCGGCACAGCACTGCCGGCCGTCAGATCGACCCACAGAGCGTCCGCGGCACCCAGGGTGATCAGGCCGTTCGTGCGACCGGGCATGACACGCTCCGACATACCGACAGGCTAACGGCCTGCAACGCGGCAACGGGTCCCAAGCGCCTCGGTCAGCCGGGCCGCCGCCCGCAACTCCTTGTTCCTGAGTATCTGGTTCGTCAGCACCTTCCGTGCCGGCAGCCTCACCAGAACGTCAAGAATCGGGCAAGTCGCCCTCGCGCATCAGCGGTCCCCGAGCCCAGACGAATTGAGAAACAGAGTCTTCGCGGTGCGCAAAACCGCGTGCACACGAAGCGCAGGATGCGGATAGTTGCCGCATGGATGCGATTGACGCTGCGCGTGCGGTTGTAGAGAAACGCCACCCTGACGCTCTGGCGGCGTTCTTGGGCGGCAGCGTCGTCACGGACCGCCGTACCGCGACGTCCGACCTCGACATCGTGGTACTGCTCCACGGAGCCCCAGCCCCCTACCGGGAAAGCCTCCAACACAAGAGCTGGCCGGTGGAGTTGTTCGTACACACCGAGGCGAGTTGGCATGCGTTTGTCGAGCGGGAGGTACGGAAGCGCCGGTCACCGCTGCTCTGGATGTGCGCCGACGGACTGCTGCTCTTCGACGCCAGCGGAGTCGGTGCGCGCCTCGCCGCCGAAGCACAGAGGTTGGCTGCCGCAGGCCCACCTACCGTGGCGGCTGAGGAAATCGATGACTACCGCTACGCGATCACCGATCTGCTCGACGATCTCACGGGAAGCACCGACCAGGGTGAGCAGCTGTTCATCGCCACCGAACTGGCCCGGCGCTCCAGTGAATTGGCGCTGGCCATCGGTGGATCCTGGGGCGGAGGCGGGAAGTGGCTGGCACGTCGCCTTGAGGCCACGGCACCGGGACTGACCATGCGCCTGCATCACGCCGTCCGCGAGGTGCTGAACGGCCAGGTCGAGCCTCTCGCCGACGTAGTGGAGGAAGTACTGAAGCAGGCTGGCGGTCGGCTGTGGGTCGGCTACAAGCGCGGCGGCGAAACGCCGTAAGCAGCACGCCACAAATCGTGTTCGCGACCGCAGTCGGGCGCGGAATGACCGGCCTCCGCCGTCTCGCTCAAGAACACTGGCTGCCGTCATCTCGTGCGTCGGGCTACCTCACGCCTCCCACTGCTACGGTCGCGTGTATGACGCTCTCGGTCTCCACGGGTCAGGCTGTTGATCTACGGGTGCAGCCGGTTGATGAGGTTCTTGACCGCGTCGAGCGGTCTCTCCAGGTGCGCTTGCTTCCGGATACGGTGGTGCGCAAGCGTCGGTCTGTGGGCGTCCGGACAGACCGCGATACCTGGGTCCGAGTCGAACGGCGCTTGCTCGACAAGATCACAGATCAGGGGTGGAACGGAACCGAGCGCGCCGCCCGGTTGGAGGGCGTCGCCCTGCCGACATGGCAGGGATGTGTGGTCTGGCGGGACGCGTACGGGCCGGTGATGTGGCGGGCCGACGAAACCGGCCTCCTGCCGGCTGCCCCCGTGGGGAGCGCGGTCTTGAGTGAGGCCCCGGAACTGTCAGATGAGTGGTGGGAAGCGTTGAATGCCTCGCTGGACACGCTGGCGGCTCATCGGACGAGTCGGATCGCCACACCGGACACCGACACCATCACCCAGGAGCTGGTCACCGAGTCCATCCGGGGTGTCTTCCCCGGCGACTTCGACACGACCGTCCAGCGCTGGGTGCCGGCCCACGCGGACATGAACTGGGCCAACGTGACCGCCCCGATGTTCGCCCTCTTCGACTGGGAGGACTGGGGAAACGCACCGCAGGGGCTGGACTCCGCCTCACTGTGGGCGAGCTCTCTTGCCGTCCCCGCTCTGGCCGATCGCGTACGACAGGAGCGTCGGCGCGACTTCGAGAGCCGGGACGGCAAGCTGATGACGCTGTTCGTCTGCTCGAAGATCCTCGGGCCGTACGCGCACCCGGAAGACCCACGGCTGGAGCCCGCACGACGCCTGGCTGATCAGGTCATCGAGGAGCTTCAGGCGCGCTGATCGCGCAGGTGGTCACGAAGGAGTCTTCGGTATTCCTGGATGGCCCGCTCCTCGACCTCGCCGGTCAGGGCATCGACGAGTTCGCCCAGGTGGGCGGGTTCGTCGGTACCCACGGCAACCGAGGCGACCCGTGGAAGGTGATAGGCAGCCAGGAAGGCCGCCTGCACGCGGGAGAGCCGACTGGTGTCCCGTAGGAAGACGCGTGGGTCGATCCTGGCCCACACAGGGTCGCTTGCACTGCCACCGAAGGGACTCATCCCCCACACCGCATCGTCGCCCAGGTCCCATGCCTTGATGAGGGCATCGGCGGCATCGAGCGTTCTGACCCCGACCAGCAGGCCGGCACGGACCATGAGGACCGACGGCCTTGGGGCAGTCGGGTCAATCAGGGTCGGCAGCGCTGACGGGTCCCAGGAAGCGACTCCCCAGTCGCCGCACAGCCCCTTCTCCGCGGCGTCGTGGAGGGTGGAGCACGCCTGCGCGAGCACGTCCCGGCCATGAGGGGCATCACGGAGCGAGTGTTCCGGGTTGTGTAGGAACACCAGGTCAGGCTCTCGCCCGAGGTCCTTGACCGCCTGTTCCACAGCCGCGTGCAGCCGTGCCGGGTCCAGGGAGTGCTCCACGCTGTCCCGCCTCGGGACATAGCCGACCTTCGTGGAGATCCTGAACTTCGGCAGAAGATCGCCGGCCGTCCGAGCCAGGATCCGATGCGAGCGGAAGCCGAGGTAGTTGGTGCTGGTGTCGAGCGCGCGGACACCTCGGTCCAGTGCACCGGTCAGGAGGCGGCGCTCGTGACGAGACCGGTGTAGCCCGAGGACAACTCGGGTGTCAGCACCGCGCACAGCTCCTCCTTCACCAGGATCTCGGCGAGCTCCGTCACTTCGGCCCCGACGGCGGCCGCGGCTCGCTCCAGCGGGACCGGCCTGCCGCTGAGCAGCAGACGCAGTGCGGGCAGGGCCTTGGCCGTGAGGGTGAGCTTCTTCCCGGAAGCCACGACGTGGACGGTCGCCCCGCTTTCCTGGATGCGGGGAGGGAAGTGGGTGGTGCACACCACGGCGTCGAGCGGCCCGAGGATGTCGAGGAACGGCACGTGACGTGGCAGCGCCGTCTCCTGCTCGTACGCGGCCAGGAAGTCTGCTGGGGAGCGCTCACCGACGAGCTGGGCGGCAGCCGTGGCCAGGGCCTCGCCGCCGGTTCCGTGCCAGCGGTCGAGGTCGTGGCGAAAGATCTCGCGCTCGCGGCACCAGTCGGCCAGCCACGCGAGCCAGCTCGCTCCCGTGCGCTTGGTGATGCCGAAGGTGACGTGCAGGCTCTTGCCGGAGCCGCTGCCGGTCCGGGTCGCCTGATGCCAGTGCCCTCGGGGAATGTGCATGACGTCACCGGTCCGCATGATGCCGGACCAGATGATCTCGTCGCTCGGGGTGCTGTTGGGGTCGGCGTCCCGGTACATCGGGACTGCGCGGGAGGTCGCGCGCACCTCCCACTCCTTCTCACCGGCGAGCTGGACGATGACGACATCGTGGTCGTCCCAGTGCAGGGGGAAGCCGGAGGCGTCGTTCGTCGTCAGGTACGCGTTGACCTGGACTCGCTCGCGGGACCACCACTGCAGGGCCCGGCAGGCGACCTCCATCGTCGGGTCGAAGACGTTGGCCTGGTCCATGATCACCGTCGCTCCTTCCCGCAGGAGCCTGCCCAGGCTGCGCATGTTGGCCATGGGGATGCTCTGGCCCCGAGGGCTGACGCTGTCGGTGTAGTAGATGGCCGGGTGAACCTCCTCACCCTTCTGGAAGCACCGGAACTGCGGGCGGTTCAGACTCCTGCGCATCGCGATGTCGAGCAGGCGGTTCGGAGTCATGATGCGGGAGACGAGTGCGGGGTCGTCCATGCTCCCACGTACGAAGCCCTTGCCCAGTTCCTCGGCCCCGTTCCATCCGAGCGCTGTCTCGATGGCGCTGATCAACCGATGTTCCATCGCTGCGTCCTCCATGGGTTCGACCACGTGATTCGGACACAGTGGGGGCCGGCACGGCCGACCGCGCCGGCCCCCACCGCTTGGTGCCTACTCGCTGTCGTGCAGGTTGCCGTCGCCACCCGGCCACGGCGCGTCGCCGGAACTACCCTGGTTGTCCGACCGGAGGCTGTCGTACCGGTCGTGGACGGCGGTCAGCTCTTCCGCCGCTACCAGGAGGCCGCTCCGGGCCGGAGGCGGTGTCGTTCCCTCTGCCACTTCGTGCTCCTTCCTCTTCGGTTTCTCTCGCCAGGGCTCCAGCGGGAGGCCATGGCCGCCCCACGGCCGTGGGAGAAATGGATTTCCGTGGGGCGGCGGTCATTGGGCGGCGCGATGACCCGCCGCCGGCCAGGCAGTCCGACCGTTTACGGGCAGGGCGCTCACGTCCTGGCGCATGTTGGCCTCCAGAACGCGCTGGTCCAGCTCGTACAGACACGCGCGGCAGGCGTAGAGGGCCGCGTGCATACCGCTCGACCGGACGGGACCGATCCACGTCACCTCGACGTCGTCACGTCCGCACCACAGCCAGCACTCCCCGCGTGCCTGCCATTCGTGGCGGTCCCACAGGGCGTGAGCGGTGCGCTCCCCTGTAGCGGGGTCGATGTCGCGGCGGGTGGGCCGGAACACCACGTCGGGATCAGGAAACGGAGCCGCTCGTAGTGCATGCCGACCCATTACGCGATTGCCCGAGTGAGCGACACGGACCCGACTACGACACCGCGCTTCAGCCACCGGAGCCCGAATAAGCGACGCAGAACTGCAGCTCGGTCAGCAGACGCCTCCACGGGAAGCTCAACCTCCGCCCACACACGCTTGCCACGACCGGACGGCTCCCACGCACACCGCGACGCGAGAAGGCCGACCAGCGCCAGGCCGCGCCCGCTCTCATCGTCAGGCTGGGCACAACTCATCTGCGGAGCTGATGGATTGCCATCGAATACGTCGATCACCAAGCGACCGGGCCGGTGGTACAGCGCGACGGTGACGGGCCCCGCCCCATGCATCACTGCGTTGGTAATCAGCTCGGAGGCGACGAGACGGATGGAGTCAGCCGCCTCCTCGTCCATCGGCACGCCCCACGTACGCACCCTGTCGACGACCATGCGCCGGGCGAGAGGCACTTCTCTTTCCGTACCCGCGAGGACGAACCGATGGACGAGCGTGGACATGGCAGACGCCTCCGAAGAGCTGGAGAGCGGCTCCATCCCCGACGGGGATACAGGAATGGAGCCGCCGATTTGAGAAGCCGTTCCGGGAGCGGATGCCTTGAGCGCCCTCCGCGAACGGCTGATACTCAGTCAACGGCCGCAGCCCGCAGGGCGGAACGTTTCTAGGGGGTTCCTCATGGGGACGCCCTCCCCGTACGCGGACACGCGAAGTAGCCTCCCCACTACGCCGTGAGTGGATGACGGGAGCGATGACATGCCTGGTGAGCCGTTGGCAGTCCACCCGCTGAGCTTTCTCCGCCAGACGCGTGGATGGGGGAAGGCCGAGTTCGCCCGGCTCATGCAGGAGCACGGGAGGTCGCTCGGAATCCCGCTGGCGACCAACCGGACGACGGTTTGGAAGTGGGAGCAGGGCCAGGAGCCGGACGCCGATGCCCAGCGAGTCCTCGCCGACCTGCTGCGCGTCCCGTACGAATCGGTGCGCGCGGAAGAATGGCCCCGGTGGCTCCCCGTCTGGGAGGTGACGGGACTTACCGCACCCTGGACCGAGGCCGGTACTGTCGAAGCGTTGTCCGAACTCGTGGGGAGTGGCCGCATGGATCGCCGGGGCTTTCTCACCATCACCGGCGCCGCCCTGACGAGGCTCGCGGCGAGCTGGGTGGACGCACCCTCCGCCTTCGCCTCGGCGCTCAACGGCGATCGGGTCACAGACACGATGGTCTCGACGATCGAGCAGCGCATCAGCACACTCCGCACCCTTGACGACCAGCTCGGAGGCGCCCGGCTTCTGGAACAAGCACGTGGCGATCTCTCCTTGGTCACCGGTCTCCTCAGCGCCGGCCGGTGCACCGACAGCATCCGGGTCCGCCTGTACGCCCTGGCTGCCCAGGTGTCGCACCTGACCGGTTGGATGGCATACGACGCCGGTCTGCGGTCCGCCGGCCAGCGCTACTACGTCGGGGCCCTGCGCAGCGCCCGTACCGCCGGGGACAACGCCTTCGGTGCCTTCATCCTCGCGGAGATGGGAGTGCACGTCTCCGAGGCCGGACGCACCGCCGAGAGGGTGGACCTCATCTCGACCGCCATCGACAACGCACCCCGATCGCTGTCGCCCCGCACGCAGTCGTTCCTCTACCTACACAAAGCCGAGGCGCTGTCACGCGACGGCGACCACCGAATGGCCAGCACGGCACTCAACCGCGCCGCGTCCCTCTGGGAGCGCCGCGTTACGGAGGAGAACCCGGACTGGCTCGACTGGTTCGGCGAGGCGCAGCTGAAGTCGACCGAGGGCAAGGTCCTGTTGAGGTCCGGGCACGTGGAACGCGCGACAAGTTCCCTGGAAACCTCCGTGGAGCACGCGGCTCCTCGGGACAAGGCCGTACGGTCCAGCCGCCTGGCCGAGGCACGCCTCGCCGGCGGTGACCTGGAGGGAGCGCTGGACGCCGCCAACTACGGCGCCGAACTCCTGGAGGACAGTGTCAGCTCCGTACGAGCGCTGGACCGCCTGAAGGAGTTCTCCGCAGAGCTCGAGCCGCACAAGTCCGTCCCCTCCGTACGGGAGTTCCGCGATCGCCTACACGCACTCCCCGACGCAGCCTGACAGGCACCGCGTTGGGCGCTACCGAAGCCCGCCCCGTCGGAACAGGCAGCCTCCGGAATGCCAGGATGACCGGCATGACGACGATCGATGGTGAGGTCGCGGCGGGGTTCGAACCGGTACGGGAGGCGTTCGCGGCGAACTTCGCCCGGTACGGGGACATTGGCGCGGCGGTGTGCGTCTACCGGTACGGCCAGCCCGTCGTGGACCTCTGGGGTGGCGTCGCCGATCCCGAAACCAGTCGTCCGTGGGAGCGGGACACGCTGCAACTGGTCTACTCGGCGACCAAGGGAGCCACCGCGACCGCGGCCCATATGCTCGCCGAGCGAGGTGCGCTGGACCTGGACGCGCCGGTGGCGAAGTACTGGCCGGAGTTCGCCGCGAACGGCAAGGCGGACATCCCGGTGCGCTGGCTCCTCTCCCACCAGGCCGGCTTGGTGGCGCTGAACCAACCGGTACCGCTGAAGGAGGCGTTGGCCTGGCATCCGATGACGGCAGCACTGGCCGCTCAACGCCCCCAGTGGACGCCGGGCACAGCACACGGATATCACGGTCGGACGTGGGGCTGGCTGGCCGGCGAGGTGATCCGCCGAGTGTCCGGCCGCTCGCCGGGCCGCTTCTTCGCCGACGAGATCGCGGCCCCCCTCAGGCTGGACTTCTACATCGGGTTGCCGGCGAATGAACGCGACCGAGTCAGCCGCATGGTGTACCAGCGGCCGGACGTCGACCTCACTACCGTGCCCGCCGAATCGCTTCCCGAAGAACTGCGCGAACAGGTCGCTGCCTGGCGCGACCCGAACTCACTCAGCAACAGGGCGTACGCGGTCACCGTCCCCGCCGAGATCAACTTCGACTCGCCCGAGGTGCAGGCCGCGGAACTCCCAGCGTCCAACGGCATCGGCACCGCACGCGCACTGGCGCGCATGTACGCCGCGCTGATCGGTGATGTGGACGGCGTCCGCCTACTCACCTCGGAGACCCTGGCTTCGGCGACCAAGGAGCAGGCCAACGGGAAGGACCAGGTGATGCTGATCCTGAGCCGATTCAGCCTCGGGTACATGCTGCCCACTGAGACCAACTCCATGACTGGCCCGAGCTCCTTCGGCCACACTGGGCGAGGCGGCTCACTCGGGTTCGCCGACCCGGAGCACGGCATCGCCTTCGGCTACGTGATGAACAACATCATCGGAGGGGCCGACGACATGCGTGCAACTTCGCTGGTCGACGCAGTACGGAAGTCACTGGTATGACCGATCGAGACTGATACTGGAGGACCGGCCTCTTCCGACTCCGGGCAATCCCACAGTTCATTCAGCCCTAGGTGGGCAGGCATGTCCACCTAGGTAGCGTTATGTCCGCCATTGGAGGGGAAGCGTCAGACTACATCAATTGCAATATCCGGGCAGACTCCGACACCGCGTGTCAGCAGCGTGCGCAATGATGTAGGCCGACCAGGGGATGAGAGAGGTTTGGCCGCTGTGGATGTCTTTGAACTGCACCGGAAGCTTGTAGCTGACTACCGGCAGTTCACCGAGTCATTCGTGGGCATCCGGGACCCCAGAATTCGTGAGGCCGTCGAGCGTGACCTCGCAGAGGGCGGCCAATGGCCGGACGCATGGCTGTCGATCAATCCTCTCTTCGAACCGGGGGGCTCGGTTGACGAGCTCGTCAAGGGCCAGCTGCTACACCC
Source organism: Streptomyces sp. NPDC001750 (assembly GCF_042892615.1). NCBI lineage: Bacteria > Bacillati > Actinomycetota > Actinomycetes > Kitasatosporales > Streptomycetaceae > Streptomyces > Streptomyces sp. NPDC001750. Next base: position 18,259 of record NZ_JBIAUE010000023.1, read on the forward strand.
CGAGTGCTCCAAGATCTTCCGCACCGGCAAAGACGCCGAAGGGTCTCCCGGCGTTCCCATCTCTTTCCACCGGCACCAGCGAGAAGCGATCGAGGTAGCCACCACCGGCAGGAGCTTCGTGCTCACCACCGGCACCGGTTCGGGTAAGAGCCTCGGCTACATCGTGCCAATCGTGGACCACATCCTGCGTGCACGTGCCGCGGGCGATACGGGACGCCGTACGCGCGCGGTGATCGTGTACCCGATGAACGCTCTGGCGAACAGCCAGCGCAAAGAGCTCGAGAAGTTCCTTCAGGCGGGGTACGGGCCAGGGGCGTCGCCGGTGACCTTTGCGCGCTACACCGGCCAGGACTCCGAGGAGGAGCGCCACCGGATCCTGCGCGATCGCCCCGACATCATCCTCACCAACTACGTGATGCTCGACCTTCTGCTCACCCGCGACAAGGAGCGCGGAAACTTTCTGAATGCCACACGCGATCTGCGTTTCCTCGTCCTGGACGAGCTCCACACCTACCGCGGCCGGCAGGGGGCGGATGTCGCTCTGCTGGTGCGGCGTGTGCGGGACGCCTGCGAGGCGCGGAGCCTTCAGTGCATCGGCACCTCGGCGACCATGTCGAACGAGGGAGATCATCTGGAGCGCCGCAAGGACGTAGCGCGCGTGGCCAGCCGGATCTTCGGAGGGCCGGAAGACGTCGCACCGGAACATGTCATCGGTGAGACACTCCGCCGCGCCACCCGAGGGCCGGATCCGTCACCGGCGCAGCTGACCGAAGCCGTTCTCAGGGCACCAGACCGGCTCACCCGCGACTACGGCGATCTTGCTGAGGATCCGCTCGCGGTCTGGATCGAGAACACGTTCGGGCTGCGGGACCAGGCCGGGCATCTGGAGCGGCAGCGTCCGATCACGCTGGCCGATGCTGCCGTCGGCCTGGCCGCCCTGGTGAACCTGGACGAGGACACGTGCAGGGCTGCCATCGAGGACATATTGCGCGCCGGAGCGAAGGCGAAGGACCCTGACACGCATCGCCCCTTGTTCGCCTTCCGCCTGCACCAGTTCGTGTCGAAGGGGGACACCGTCTATGTAAGCCTTGAGCCCGAGGCGACGCGCTACGCCACCAGGCGATACCAGCGTGTGGTCCAGGGCGACCGGGGCAAGCTCCTGCTGCCCTTGTCCTTCTGCCGCGAGTGCGGCCAGGAGTACCTCGCTGTGTCCCGGACGATGAGAGCCGGCCAGGTGGCTTACGAGCCGAGACACGATCACGAGTCGGACGACGATCAGACCGCGGACGGCTATCTGTATGTGAGCACCACCGCGCCGTGGCCGGCGGATCCTGTCGCGGACGGGCGGCTGCCGGACTCATGGCTCGTGCGCGACGAATCCGGTATCCATGTGACCGACAATCGTCGGCGCTATCTTCCGGTGCCTGTGACCGTGGCCCTCGACGGTACGGAAATGGGGTACGGCGGCGCAGAGAGCGAGTCCTCAGCCGCAGGCGACCACGGCACTGAACCTGCCGACGGTGCCGAGGGTCTTAGGGCTGCCTTCGTCCCCGCCCCGTTCCTGTTCTGCCTGAACCCCGAGTGCAAGGTCTCGTACGAGCAGGTCCGTGGCCGGGACTTCGCCAAGCTCGCCAGTCTCGACTCGGAGGGGCGCAGCTCCGCGATGACGGTGATCAGCGCGAGCATCGTCCGGAGTCTGCGCAGCCAGCCACCCGGCGAGGAGATGCCGAGAGAAGCTCAGAAGCTTCTCACCTTCGTGGACAACCGTCAGGATGCCAGTCTGCAGGCTGGGCATTTCAACGACTTTGTCCAGGTGACGCATCTGCGGGGCGCCCTGGTCAAGGCGTTGAGTGACGCCGGTCCAGCCGGGTTGCGCTACGACACTCTGGCGCAGCGTGTCACCGATGCCCTGGCCCTGCCGGTGGAGTCCTACGCGGGCAGGGCGGAGGTTCGCTTCAGCCATCAGCGGGAGAATGTCACCTCTGCTCTGCGCGCGGTGGTGGAACTCCTCCTGTACCAGGATCTGCAGGGGTCCTGGCGTGTGACGATGCCGGGCCTGGAGCAGACCGGGCTGCTGATTTTCGACTATCCGGCTCTCGGTGAGATCGCCGCTGCCGAGGACCTTTGGGAGAGCGGGCACGCGGCTCTCGCCGACGCCGCCCCGGAGCAGCGCGAGCAGCTGCTGCGGCTGGTGCTCGATGAGATGCGCCGCAATCTCGCCGTCGACGTCGAGGTTCTGTCCCGCACCGGTTTTGAACGGGTGCGCTCGCGCTCCGACCAGTGGCTGGCCGGCCCCTGGGCACTCTCGGAGAGTCATCCGGAGCCGCGTCCTGCGGCTGTGTTCCCAACGCCGGCGCGGCCCGGCGGGTACCGCAGTGACGTCCACTTCACCGGCCGGTCCATGCTTGGCCGCTATCTGCGCGCGCCAAGCTGTTTCCCGCACCTGTCGGACCGCCTGACCGTCGACGACGCTCAGCTCGTGATCCGCCGGCTGCTCGAAGTGCTCTGCGAAGCAGACCTGATCACGGAGTCCGTGCCACGGTCGGAGACGGGTACCCCCGGCTACCGGGTAAAGGCATCCTCGCTGCTCTGGCTGCCTTCAGACGGTTCCGCAGGCATGCGCGATCTGCTGCGTCGCCGGCACGGTGGCACCGCACCGCGCGTCAATGCCTTCTTCCGCGGTCTCTACGCGGATCTCGCGCACAGCCTCGCCGGTCTGCAGGCCGCGGAGCACACCGCTCAGGTCCCCACTCCTGTACGGGAGGAACGGGAGGCTCGGTTCAGTTCTGGCCGACTGCCGCTGTTGTACTGCTCCCCGACGATGGAGCTCGGCGTCGACATCAAGAGCCTCAACACAGTCGCGATGCGTAATGTGCCTCCTACCCCGGCGAATTACGCGCAGCGTTCCGGCCGCGCTGGACGTTCCGGTGAGCCCGCCCTGGTCACCACCTACTGCGCCACCGGGAACGCACACGATCAGTACTACTTCCGTCGGTCCCACCTCATGGTTCAAGGGCGGGTGGCGCCGCCACGCCTCGATCTCGCGAACGAAGATCTGGTCCGCAGCCACATCCAGGCGATCTGGCTCGCCGAGACCGGAGCCGACCTGCACTCGAGCCTGCCCGAGGTATTGGATCTCGCTGATTCGATGCGCGGTTATCCGGTGCGCGAGGAGATCTGGGCGCAGATGCTCGATCCGGCACCGGCTCGCCGTGCGGAGGAGCGGGCCCGGAACGTGCTCGCGTCCGTACCGGACCTCGACAGCTCAAGCTGGTGGAGCCCGCGCTGGCTGGAGGGCGTTGTCCGTAACTCCGCCCGAGGCTTCGACCGAGCCTGCGATCGCTGGCGCAACCTCTACCGGGGCGCTCTAGCGGAGCAGGAGGAACAGAACCGCCGCGTCCTCGACCAGTCGCTGAGCCCCCAGTCCCGTGAGCAGGCGGCCCGGCGCAGGCGCGAGGCCGAGAACCAGCTCAAGCTGCTGCGAAACGAGGACAGCCAGCGCTTCGGCCACAACTTCAGCGACTTCTACACGTACCGCTACTTCGCGTCTGAGGGGTTCCTGCCCGGATACTCCTTCCCGCGGCTCCCGCTGGCCGCGTACATCCCGGGCTCCCGCAAAGCTCGGGGTGCGGGTGCTGAGGGCGACTACCTACAGCGCCCCCGCTTCCTGGCCATCAACGAGTTCGGCCCCGGTGCCCTCATTTACCACGAAGGAGCCCGATACGAGGTCAAGCGGGTGCAGTTGCCCATCGCCGAACCGGGCGAGATCGACACCGAAGCGGCCCGGCTCTGCCGCCACTGCGGCTACTTCCACGAGCAGCAGGCCGGGACGGATCTCTGCGACAACTGCGGTGAAGCGCTCACCGGGCTCATCCCCAACCTGATGCGGCTGACCACTGTCGTCACCGAGCGGCGCGAACGCATCTCCTCCGACGAGGAAGAACGACGCCGGGCAGGATTCGAGCTGGAAACCGCCTACCGGTTCAACGCGCACGGCGACCGGCCGGCCAGGCTGGACGCGCAGATTCTCCGCGATGGCCAGAAGCTTGCCGATCTGGCCTACGGAGACACCGCCAGCCTGCGCGTCATCAACAAGGGACGACGACGGCGCAAGGACAAGGCACGGGTCGGTTACCGCATCGATACCGCGACCGGCCGATGGCTGCCCGACAAGCAGGCCGAAGCCCTCGAATCGGACGAAGGGGAGTCGTTTGCGGATGCCGACATCTCCCGCCCCGTGGTCCCCTTTGTGGAGGACCGACGGAACATCCTCCTCCTGCGTCTCGCCGATCCGGTTGACGAGATCACCGCCACCACGTTGCGTTTCGCCCTGGAGCGCGGTGTCGAAGCGGCATTCCAGTTGGAGGACTCCGAGTTGACCTCCATCGCCCTGCCGGACCCGGATAACCGGGCCCGGATGCTGTTCACGGAGAGCGCCGAGGGCGGGGCCGGGGTGCTTCGCCGCCTGCAGTCCGAACCGGACGCACTGGCGACCGCGGCCGCCGAAGCCCTGCGCATCGTGCACACCGACCCGGACACCGGTGAGGACGTGCCGGCGGCGGCAGGTCTGCCCGAGCCCTGCGAACTCGGTTGCTACGACTGCCTCCTGTCGTACGGAAACCAGAGCGAACACCGGCTGATCGACCGCACGAAGGTGATCGGGCTGTTGACGGGCATCGCACGGGCAACGGTGCGGGGAACGGGCGGGGCAGCCAGTCCTGCCGACCGGCTCATCATGCTCAAGGGGGACAGCGAGAGCGAACTGGAGCGCGCCTTCCTCGATTTTCTCGCCGATCGGGAGCTGCGCGTGCCGGACGAGGCGCAGGTCCCGCTGGTACAGCTCGCGGCCCGCCCGGACTTCGTCTACCGCCTCGCCGGTGCCGACGTAGCCGTCTTCGTCGATGGTCCACACCACGACCGGCCCACCCAGCAGCAACGCGACGAGGAGGCCGAGGACCGGCTGATGGACGCGGGCTGGCTGGTTGTCCGCTTCGGGCACACTGACAACTGGCAGAAGATCGTTGACCGTTACCCGAACGTGTTCGGATCCGGAGGAGCCCGGTGACCAAGTACGAGACCGGCAACCTGGTGGCCGCCCGCGGGCGTGACTGGGTCGTGGAGAAGGTCGCCGAGGATTTTCTGGTGGCACGCCCACTGGGCGGTGACGCGGCATTCACCACCGGGCTCTTCGTCGACGAAGTAACGGATTCGTCCTTTCCCAGGCCCAGCACCGACCCCGACGAGGTGGGTGACTTCAGCAGCGCGGGGCTTCTTCGAACGGCGCTGCAGATCGGGTTCCGGGACAGCGCGGGCCCCTTCCGATCCCTCGCCCAGTTGAACTTCGAGCCTCGCCGCTACCAGCTGGTACCGCTGATGATGTCGATGAGCATGGATGTGACGCGTCTGCTCATCGCCGACGATGTCGGCATCGGCAAGACTGTGGAATCAGGGCTCATCGCAAAGGAGCTGGTGGCTCAGGGGCAGGTTGACCGGTTCAGTGTGCTGTGCCCCCCAGCGCTGGCCCGGCAGTGGCAGGACGAGCTGCGGGACAAGTTCGGCATCGAAGCCGCGCTGGTCCTGCCCAGCACCGTCAAGAAGCTGGAGCGCGACCTCATGGGTGCCGAAAGCCTCTTCTCCCGGCACCGGTTCACCATCGTGTCGACGGACTTCATCAAGCGGGAGGACCGCCGCAGCCAGTTCCTGCGCAGCGCACCGGAACTTGTCATCGTCGACGAAGCCCACACCTGTGTACCGGACGCCGCCGACCGGGCGGGCAAACACCGCCAGCTGCGCTACGAGCTCCTCACCGAGCTTTCCAGGTCCCCACAGCGCCACGTCATTCTGGTCACTGCCACTCCGCACAGCGGCAAGGAGGAGACCTTCCGCTGTCTCATCGGGTTGCTCGACCCTCAGTTCGCTCCGGATTCCGGCTCGTTCGACCCGTCCCAGTCCGAAGACAGGATGCGCCTGGCCAAGTTCTTCGTGCAGCGACGCCGCCGCGACATCAAGCACTACCTGCAGGAGGAGACCCACTTCCCGGACACGCGGTTCCTGCGGGATGTGCCCTTCCGGATGCACGACGAGTACGCGGATCTCCTGGAGGACGTACTGGCGTACGCGCGGGAGACCGTGCGTACGAGCAGCGGTGCGACCCGCGACCGCATCCGCTGGTGGTCCGCCCTCGCCCTGCTGCGCTCCCTCGCTTCCTCGCCGCTGGCCGCCGCCGCCACATTGGAGACCAGGGCCGCCGTCGAGGGTCTGACCGACGCGGAAGCAGAACGGCTCGGCCGCGCCTCCGTCCTGGACGGCACCGAGGACGACACCGACGAAGGCGCTGACGCCGCCCCCGCCGGTGATGCCACTGAGGCACTGATCCCTCTCAAGGCAGTGGAAGGAGCCGAAGGGAGCGAGCTGAGCGAGCGGGACAAGGCCCGGATCCAGGAGGAGCGGAAAAGGCTCCGGCGATTCGCCGAACGCGCCCGGCAGCTGGCCGGCCCTGAGCGCGATCGGAAGCTCCTTCAGGTGGGCAAGGAAGTCAAGCAGCTGATCACGGCCGGCTACAACCCCATCGTCTTCTGCCGGTACATCCCCACGGCCCAGTATGTTGCGGAGTACCTGAAGTCCATTCTCGGCAAGATCACCGTCGAGCACGTCACCGGGCTGTTGCCCCCGAAGGAGCGCGAGGACCGTATCGCGACGCTTACTCAGGACCCTGCCGCTCGCCGGGTCCTGGTCGCCACCGACTGCCTGTCGGAGGGCGTCAACCTGCAGCACGGCTTCCAGGCTGTCGTCCACTACGACCTTCCGTGGAATCCGACGCGTCTCGAGCAGCGCGAAGGACGTGTCGACCGTTTCGGTCAGCGTTCGACGTACGTACGAGCCGTGACCCTGTACGGCGAGGACAACGGCATCGATGGTGTGGTCCTCGAAGTCCTGCTGCGCAAACACCGCGCCATCCAGAAGGCGACCGGCGTCGCGGTACCGGTCCCCGAGGCCGCCGACAGCCTGGTACAGGCGCTCGTGCAGGGCGTGCTGCTGCGCGGCCGTGAAGAGCGGCAGCTGACCCTCGACGTGGAGGCCGAAGAGGCGGCCGAGGCACTCGAGCGGCAGTGGCGCGACGCGGCCGAGCGTGAGTCCAAGGCACAGACCCGCTACGCGCAACGCACCATCCACACCGACGAGATGCAGCAGGAGATCGACGCCCTCCGGCAGGCCATCGGAAACCGGGACGACGTCATCCGGTTCGTCCGCACCAGCCTCACCAAGCTGGGCGCCACCATGCGTCCCGCTCCCTCCCGCGAAGAGGTCTCGGTCACCGCCCGCCGGAAGTCCGCCGGTTCCGCCGCGACCGCCCAGCCGGTCCTCACGGAACCGAAAGAAGAAGCGAGGGACTTCACCGCCGGCCTCACCGGGCTGCCCCCCGGACTGCTGCGTGACCTACAGTTGGACGGCGCGGCCCGAACCCAGGAGCTCACCTTCCGCGCAGAAGGTGTTGAACGGGTCGGCGAAGTTTCCCTCACCAGGTCGGATCCCCGTGTGGTCGCCCTGGCCCAGTGGGTTCTCGATACCTCCCTCGACGGATCGGTCGCCGGCGGGCGGCGCCTGGCCCGGCGCTGCGGCGTCATCAGGACGACCGCAGTGGACTCCCGTACCACGCTCCTGCTGGTCCGCCTCCGCCATCACCTGATCCTGCCGGGGCGCGGCGCCACACCCACAGTGGCCGAGGAGGCTCGCGTCCTCGCCTACCGGGGCAGTGCGAGCGCACCCGAGTGGCTCACCCCGCCGGAAGTGACCCAGCTCCTGGACGCCGAACCCACGGCCAACGCCATAGAAGAACACGTGCGCCAGTACGCGGACCGGGCCGTACGCGATCTCGACCGAATTCAACCGGAGTTGGACCGCCAGGGAGAGGCAGCAGCATCCGAGCTCCTCGCGGCGCACCGCCGCGTCCGCCGCTCGGCCTCCGCCGCTCGGCGCGGGCTGCAGGTGACGTTCCAGCCCTCGGCCGATGTCCTCGGCGTGTACGTGTACGTTCCTGACACTGCATCAACCAGTCGAATCAGCACACCCGGAGGTGTCGCGTGAGCCCGACCGCCGTCCCTCTCGCGAGCGACGGATTCACCGCCGTCCGCATCGAGGGCAGCGTGCTCTCCCCCGAGATCCTGGCGCGCATCTCCGCAGGCGACCGCGCCCTGCCCGGGATGACGCCGGGTGAGTACAGCCTGCCGGTCGGGCGGCTAGGCGACGCCGTGAGCCGGTCGTGGGCGTATCTGCAAGGCGTGTACCAGTCCTACCGTGACCAACTGAAGCAGCTGCCAGCGTCCGACCTCGGCACCACCCTGACCCGCCGGAAGTGGCTGCTCCCCCTCTTTGCCGAGCTCGGTTACGGCCAACTGCCCACGACGCGGCAGGGAGTCACAACTGGCGGGCGGTCCTTCCCCGTCAGCCATCTCCACCGCGAGCACTTCCCCGTCCACTTTCTGTCCTGGAACGCCGAACTGGACCGCCGCCCGGCCAAGGGAGGACGCGTCCCCCAAGCCATGCTGCAGGACTGCCTCAACACCGGCGGGTCGCTGTTGTGGGGAGTGCTCTCCAACGGCCGTGTGCTGCGACTGGTGCGGGACTCCACCTCGCTTGTCGGCTCCGCGTATATCGAGTTCGACCTCGAATCGATCTTCGACGGGGACCTGTACGCGGACTTCTACCTGCTGTACGCCCTACTGCACGCCTCCCGCATCGACCTGCTGCCCCGCGAGGACGACGCACCCGGCGAGCCCACCGCCGCCGACTGCTGGCTCGAACGCTGGCGGGAGGAAGCCCTGGAGAGCGGCTCACGCTTCCTGCGGGGCCTGAGCACCGGGCTGCGGCTCGCGCTGGAGGAGCTGGGTTCCGGCTTCCTCGCCCACTCCGCCAACGAACAGCTGGGCAAGGGTCTCAGGAGCGGCGACGTCCCCAAGGACCGCCTCAATGCCGCCCTGCTGCGGCTCGTCTACCGACTGATCTTTCTGTTCGTCGCCGAGGACCGGCAGGCCCTGTTCGGCAAGGACAGCGATCCGCAGGCCCGGGACCGCTACGAGGCGTACTTCTCCAGCAGTCGGCTGCGCCGCCTCGCGCTGACGATGAAGGGCGACCGCCGGGACGATCTGTGGCAGGCTCTGGTCATGGTGCTGAACGCCCTCGGTAAAGAGGGCGGGGAGCCTCGGCTTGCCCTGCCGGGACTCGGCGGCGTCTACGATCCTGGTCCCCAGGACCGCCTCTTCGACGACGTCACCCTGGCCTCCCTTCGGCTGCCCAACGACCGTCTCCTCGCCGCGGTGCGCCACCTATCCCGGGTCCGCAGCGACGACGGCAGCCGCTGGCTTCCCGTCGACTATCGCCACCTCGGCGCGGAGGAGCTGGGCGGGGTGTACGAGGGACTGCTCGAACTGGTCCCGGACCCCGATCCGGACCGCAAGACCTACCGCCTGCGCAACTCTGCCGGGCATTCCCGCAAGGCTTCGGGCTCGTACTACACGCCTTCGGCACTTGTGGACACCCTGCTCGAATCCGCCCTGGATCCCGTCCTGGAGGAAGCGGCGAAGTCGTCCAACCCCGTGGACGCCCTGCTGCGGGTGACCGTGTGCGACCCGGCATGCGGATCAGGACACTTCCTGGTCGCCGCCGCCCGCCGCATCGCCAAACGCATCGCCGTCGTACACACCCAGGAAACCGAACCACCCGTCGATGCCGTACAACGCTGGCTGCCCGACGTCGTGGCCCGCTGCATCCACGGCGTGGACCTCGACCGCATGGCCGTCGACCTAGCCAAGTTCGCCCTCTGGATGCAGGCCCTCGAACCGGGCAAGCCCCGCCCGATGTCCTTCCTCGACGCTCACATCCGCCACGGCAACGCCCTGCTCGGCGCCACACCGCGCCTGCTGGAGCAGGGCATCCCCGACGTGGCGTACCAGGCCCTCGAAGGCGACGACGCCAAGCAGGTCGCCCGGCTCCGCAAGCGCAACCGGGAGGAGCGCGACGCAGGACAGGACGCGCTGTTTTCCACCGGCGGCGTCACCGTGGCCACGGGCAACGCCCACCACGCCCACGTCATCGCGGACATTCACAGTAAGCCCGGCCGCGAGCTCGCCGATATCCACCGGCAGATCGACAAGTACCGCTCATGGCAGTCTTCCCCGGAGAAAGTCAGGGACCGCCGTATCGCGGATGCCTGGTGCGCCGCCTTCGTGTGGCCCACCTATGTCGGCGGACCGGAGGGAATCGCCGCGGACTCCTGGCGCCGCCTGATCGAGAACGGCAGCGCGGGTGCGGTGACCGACCAGACGGTGGACCAACTCGCCGATGAATACGGATTCTTCCACTGGCATCTGGAGTTCCCGCACATCTTCAACAGCTCGGACGACGAAGCACCGGGCTACGACCCGGACCTGGGATGGAGCGGCGGTTTCTCGTGCGTCCTGGGTAACCCTCCCTGGGACCGGGTGAAACTCCAGGACAAGGAGTTCTTCGCCACACGCGTCCCGGAGATCGCGGCCGCCTCCAACAAGGCGGCCCGCGACCACGCGATCGCCGAGCTCGCCGCCTCGCCGGAGCAACGCTTCCACTACGACGCCTACCTCGCCGCACGCCGGCGCTCCGAGGGCACTCTCCACTTCCTGCGTGACTCGGGACGCTTCCCGTTCACGGGACAGGGCGACGTCAATACCTACTCCGTGTTCGCCGAATCCGCCCGGCAGTTCATCGTGGGGCGCGGCCGCATGGGCATCGTCGTGCCGACCGGGATCGCCGTGGACTCCACGACCGCACCCTTTTTCCGGGACATCCTCCAGCAGCAGCGCCTCGACTCCCTGCTGGACTTCGTCACCAACCCTCGGATCTGGACAGATGTTGGCAACCGTCGCTTCCGCTTCTCCCTTCTCACGGTTACCGGCCAGGACACCGAAGTCACGCAGGCCGAGTCCTGGACCTTGGCCAAACATCCGGATGAACTGCCGCCGCGCGGTGAACGCATTCAGGTCAATCCCGCGGACTTGCTGCTGGTGAACCCCAACACCGGCACTATGCCGATGTTTCGCACCCAACAGGACGCCGACATCACGCTCGGGATCTACCGGCGCATACCGGTGCTCTGGAACGAGAACGACGGGGCCCCTGAGATCAACCCTTGGGGCATCTCCTTCATGGCGATGTTCCACATGGCCAACGACTCCGACCTGTTCTGGGAGCAGCATGAGCTAGAGGCCGGCGGGCTGCGCCTGGAGGGCAACGTCTTCACCGATGGCACTCACCGGCTGCTGCCGCTGTACGAGGCTAAGTTCGTCCACCACTACGACCACCGGCTGTCCTGCTACAGCAACCGGCCCGAGGGCAGTCAGGACACGGAGCTGCCGCGACTGACGCTTGAGGAGAAGAACGACCCGGGGCGGGGGCCAATTCCGCGGTACTGGATGTCCGATTGTGATGTGGACTACCGCTTGGGTGGGCGGTGGGACAAGGGCTGGCTACTGGGGTGGCGCGACGTAACTCGGTCCACGGACGAGCGAACACTCGTTGCTGACGTGGTGCCTCGTATTGCCACGAATAACAAGTTCCTTCTTGCCTTCACCCAACACGGGAGCCCGGCAGCGCTACTTGCATGTATGTCATCGTTTGCTATGGACTTCCTCGTCAGACAGAAGATGAGTGGCGTCTCTCTCAACTACTTCATCCTCAAGCAGATCGCACTTCCCCGTCCCGGCGCGTTCGACCAGCTTGCATGGGCCCCAGAGCAAATGGACGTCGACTGGTTCGCCGCTCGGGTCCTGGAACTCGCCTACACGGCCAACGACCTCACCCCCTTCGCCCGCGACCTCGGCGACGAAGGCCCCCCTTTCCGCTGGGACGAAGGCCGCCGGGCCCAGATCCGCGCCGAGCTCGACGCCGCCATGTTCCACCTCTACGACCTGACCGAGGCTCAGGTGGACCATGTGATGGAGACGTTCCCCATCGTGCGGGGCAAGGACATAGCGGCCTACGGCGAGTACCGCACGAAGCGGCTGATCATCGAGGCTTACACGGCCATGGACAAGGCCGCCCAGGCGGGCGCCGCCTACGTCTCACCACTCAACCCACCTCCGGGGCAAGGGCCAAGGCATGCGCCAGCGTAACCAGTTCTCCGTGCGACAAGGGCCCGGCAAGCTCGACACTTTAGGATCTGAAACGGCGTGACTACGCATCAGCGAGGGGACAAGGTGAGCGGCGTGGGTGACGGGGTAACGGCGCAGCAAGCGGCGGCCGTACTCAAGAAGGTGCTCGACGACCGCACCGACCTCAACCGTGATGAATACGGGGACAACAAGCGCCTGCTCTTCGCCCTCCAGCTGCACCAGGGAATCGACGACATCCATGCAGTGGCCGTCGATTCCCTGACCGACGGGGGCCAGGACCACGGCTGCGACCTGGTCTACATCGACCCCGACTCCGAGAAGCTCATCATCGCCCAGGGGTTCGAGTCTCCCAAGTCATCTCTGGCAGAGCCCAAAGTATGGAAAGCCACCGCCCTCAACGAGAGCGTCGCTTGGCTGCTGAGCGGGAAACCGGAGGACCTGCCCGCACGGCTGAAGCCCGCCGGCGAGGCCGTCCGCCAGGCCCTCCAGGACGGACGCATCAAGGAGGCGCAGTTCTGGTTCGTCCACAATCAACTCGAGACCGCCAACGCACGGGCCGAGCTCGACGCGACCGTTCGCATGGCCACGCGGGTGCTTCAGCAAGCGTATCCGGACTCCGCTCCGGAGCGCGTCATTGGTCTCGAGGTAGGTGTGCCCACCCTGTACCGCTGGTACAAGGGGTCGCGGAGTCCCATTCTGGTCACCGACGAGATCACTCTCACCGTGGATGACTGCTTCGAACTGTCAAGCGGTAAGTGGAGCGCGGTGTGCACTGCCGTGGATACCGCCTGGCTCCAGAACCTGTACTGGGAACACAACGACACCGAGGAGAACCGTCTGTTCTCCGCCAATGTCCGTGGCTTCGTCGGAGTCAAGGGCAAGAAGGGCGCTATCAACAGCGCGATCCGCAAAACCGTGCAGGATCGGCCGGAAGATCTCTTCGTCCTGAACAACGGCGTAACGGCCCTCACCCACGGAGTCGAGGTCGGTGAGCCCGGCCCCGACGGTCGGCGTGTCATCACGTTGCAGGGACTGTCGATCGTCAATGGCGCCCAGACGACTGGGGCCGTCAGCGACGACACCCTCCGCAGGCAGACCGAGGCCGGCCAGTTGCTGATCCGGTTCGTGGTGTGCGACGATCCTGCGCTCGTCAGCGAGGTCATCCGCACAACGAACCGTCAGCTGGCCACCCTGCCAGCGGACTTCCGCAGCAACGACCGTACCCAGCTGCGCCTCATCAAGGAGTTCCAGCAGCTCGGCGACATCGCCTACGACGGCGGGCGCCGTACCGACCCCAGCGACATCGCGGTGGTGCCACCCGCGAACCGCGTCGTGGCGACGACCGCAGCCAAGGCTCTCGCAGCCTTCCACGGTGATCCCTACATCGCTTACAACGAGCCGGGCAGGATCTGGTCGGACGACGGGCTCTACGCCAGCCTCTTCGGCGACCACACCACGGCACGGCATGTGCTGTTCTGCTACGGGTTGCAGCGCGCGGTGGAGCAGACGAAGACCGAGTACGCCGTCAGATGCAGGAACGATCCGGACCTCAAAGGCATCCCGCGCAAGGTGTATGACTTCCTCCAGCGCCGCGGTGCTGTGCCCGTGGTCATCGATGCCGTCGCCGCTTGCATGGACACCCTGCTCGGCCGCGGCACGCGCGACCCGTTCACGCTCGGGTTCTCCCGGCAGCCCACGCTCCCCAACGTGATCAAGCACTGGCATCAAGTACTCAAACCCATAGTTCCGTTCCTCCCGCACCTTGCACCCGCTCTCCAACGCGGCGGCTCGAAAGGTGCTGGCGAGCACGACCGGGCGAAGGCGGTTGAGGACGCCCGCACGAACTTCGCCGGTATGGTCGAATCCCTGAGCGACCAGGACCATACGAAGACAGTATTTGACATCTTCCGGCAGAACCTTGGCGAAAGGGCTGACTAGCCGCCGCCACTGCCCCGTCTCCCTAACCGAGGCTCCGCCACTCAGAGGATCCAGAGACCTTCGCGTGCTCTCCCCCGACAACGCCATGTTCGGCACCCACGAACTCATCACCCGGGTCACAGAAGACACAGGTGATGCCGGTAATTTAGGCGTCGTACTCGCGCTGCTCACCCCCGGGACCTGGGCCACCCGGGACGACGTCGCCGACGTACTGCGAGTCGATCCCGCCACCGTCATGCGCTATGCACGGCAGATCCAGTCCAGCGCCTCCGATCGCATCGTCAGCAACGCGGCTCAGCCCGATTCGCAGGCCCAGGCGCACGCCATGCGCAGGGAAGGCACGCTCCTGCCACAGTCCGGGAGACCGGACCCAGCCCGGAGAGTTACCGTCGAAGCTATGCGCGAAGCTCTGGGCACCGCTGCACCATCCCCACCGCGCCGCGCCTGGCTGGTCCGGGCCTCCGACACGGGCCCCTCTGACCTGCTACAGGACTGGCTGAACGAGGGGTACTGCGGCGTCGAGGCGTCACGCTTGCGGGTGTTGGAGCCGGGCAGTGGCGAGGATGCCGTACGTCTCGCCGTGGAAGCCGACTACGCCCATCTCGCCCAAGTCGCCCTGAGAGACAAAAGCGCGGAGATCCACCTCTTCCTGAACCGGATGCGTGAGGGTGACCTCGTGCTGGTCCCTGCCAGAGAAGGTGACCAGCTGTATCTGGGTGAGGTCACATCGGGCCCGCACTTCACATCGGACCGGACGGTGGCCCTGACCCGCAGTGTGCGCTGGCTCAACACCGCGGCCCCTATCGATCCCTTCGAGGACGACATACCGGACGGCCTCAACGGCAAGCTCGGCGTCCAACTCAGCGTCGTCGACCTCACAGACCTCGCCGACGACCTCGCCGCCATGCTGCCGCCCGAGGTCGGCGCTCCCCCACCTCCGCCCCGTCGCAGTCTGCACCTCCCCGGGCCGGACGCCCGGTTGGCTGAAGATCTGCATATCCGTCCGCAGGATCTCGACGACTGGATCGAACTTCTCAAGGAACGGCCTCAGCTCGTCTTCTACGGCCCGCCGGGCACTGGCAAGACGTATCTCGCACGCAAGCTCGCTCTCCACCTCACAGCAGGACGACGTGAACGCGTCACCCTCGTACAGTTTCATCCCTCGTACGCCTACGAGGACTTCTTCGAAGGGTTCCGCCCGCGCCAGGGCAAGGACGGGCAGCCCGGATTCGAACTCGTGCCTGGCCCTTTCCGGCGCACCGTCGAGAACGCTCGCAAGGACCCATCCAGCCCTCATGTCTTGATCATCGACGAAATCAACCGGGCCAATCTGGCTCGGGTCTTCGGAGAGCTGTACTTCCTGCTGGAGTACCGCGACGACATAGTGCATCTCCAGTACGGAACCGACGACGGCAACGGCTTCACGCTTCCGCGGAACGTCGTCATCATCGGGACGATGAACACGGTCGACCGGTCGGTGGCACGCGTCGACGCGGCCATGCGACGACGCTTCTCCTTCGTTGAGCTGCATCCCACCGCCGAGCCCACATCGTCCATGCTGCGCAGCTGGCTCCGCAGCGAAGGACTTCCGGACTCCGCAGCCCTACTTCTGGAAGAGCTCAACAGCCGCATCGCCGAGCGGGACTTCCAGCTCGGGCCGTCCTACTTCATGCGCCGTTCGCTGTATGAGGAGCCGGGCGCGCTCGCCCGCGCCTGGCGTACCTCGATTCTGCCGCTGCTCGCCGACCAGGAACCCGGCGACACCATCGATCGGTTCGCGCTAGACGAGATCCTCGACGAGCTCGGCATCGAGGAGGCAACACTGCTGCGTCAAGCCCCCTCAGCTGACGAAGCTCCTGGCGAGGATGTCAGCGGTCCGGTATGACGCGCCTCGACCTGTCCGAGAGCGGCAAAGCCATACAAGCGGAACTCAGCCCGCGACAGGCAGCAGCCCTGACCGCATCTCGCATCGTGCGGGTGGAGCCAGGCCGGCGCCCGGGTCTGTGGCGAATCAGCGGCAACCGGCTCGTCGGGGCCGCGCGAATCGGCGGCATCGACGTCCGCATCGCACCCAAGACACCGGTCGCACGCCTGCTGTTCCTCCTGGCGTACACCGCGGCTCCGGACCGTTGGTACCCCGAGCCCATCGAAGCGTCGGAGCGCGACGGACTGCTCCCTGCGGTGGCGTACGCCTTCGTCAGAGCCGCTGGGCGCGGCCTCCGCCACGGCGCCCTACAGGGGTACGTGAGTGTCGACGCCACGCTGCCTGTCGTGCGCGGCCGTATCCGCCATGCGGATCAGCTGCGTCGGCACTTCGGCAGAGCCTTCCCCGTGGAAGCAAGCTACGAGGAATTCACCGAGGACATCCCAGAGAATCGCATCCTACGCTCGGCGGCCCGGCGTCTCTTGGCTCTCCCCGGGGTGCCGGCAGCCTGCCGTCCCGAGCTCAGGCGGGTGATCGCCGCACTCCCCGATGTGGGAGACGTGCCATCGGCGCGGGCCTTGCCCGACTGGACTGCCAGCCCTGACAACGCGCGCCTACGTACTGCAATCCGTCTCGGCGAGCTCGTCCTGCGAGGAGCTTCGTACGAACTCGACGACGGCGGAACCGTCCCCGTAGACGGCCTGCTCATCAACATGGAAAAGGTTTTCGAGGACTTTGTCGCTGTATCGCTCCGGGAAGCACTCCATCCATACTCCGGGTATGTGATCACCGATGGCGGCCGCTACTTCCTCGACGAGGCGCACCGGATCCGCCTGCTCCCCGATGTCGTATGGTGTCGCGGCGACGGCACAGCTGCCGGGGTGGCCGACGCCAAGTACAAGGCAGACTCGGTGCGTGGCTTCCCGAACGCCGATCTCTACCAGATGGCGTCGTACTGCCTCGGTCTGGGACTCGACCGCGGGCACCTCATCTACGCTGCGGGTGAGAGACCAGCCCTGCGTCACACCGTCCGGCACTCCGGCATTGAGCTCATCCAGCACTCCGTGCCGCTGGCTGCTGAGCCACCCGCAGTACTCACCGCCATGTCAAGAATCGCCGCCGCACTTGCTAACAAATCGTGATGGTCTGACCAGAACACCGCAAGAAGGCTCAACAGTATCCCACCACCCGACAGTGTTTCCCGCCGTCTTCCTGCCGAAGTTCACGGATCAGGCCGATCAGCTATAGCGAAGATCGCTACGGTAATGGCCTGGACACGAGGGAGGGGACCCCAATCCATGAGAGCGGACACGGTCGACCTGCGGCGGATCTTCGGCAGGGACGTGCGCTACACAGTGCCTCTGTTCCAGAGGCCGTACGTGTGGAACCGGGACGACAACTGGTCGGCCCTGTGGGAGGACATCCGCCGCACCGTCGAGCGGGCCGAGCAAGCGGCATTGACCGGGGAGACGGTGGCACCGCACTTTCTCGGAGCGGTTGTTTTCGACGAGACCCCGTACCTTTCATCAAGCCTGGAGACGCGGCAGGTCATCGACGGCCAACAGCGTTTGACCACACTACAGTTGTTCCTGTTCGCGGCTCGCCTGTCGGCGGCGGCTCTCAACCACGAGCGCTCCGTACGCCTGCTGAGTAAGTTCCTGGAGAACGACGAAGACCTGTTCGATCGCGCCCAGAATCCCGACCATCTCTACAAGGTCTGGCCGACCAATGCGGACCGTGACGAGTTCCGCGCCGTCATGCTCGGTCAGGTAGAGGGAGGGCGGCTCGCCGGAGCCGTCGCCTACTTTCAGCGCGAGATTGACACGTGGCTGGCGGAAGCAGCTGAGTCGCAGGAGCGGCTGGGGATGCTGGTGCAGGTGCTGCGGGAACAGCTGCGTTTGGTCATCATCGACTTGGAAGAGCACGACGACGCGCAGGTCGTCTTCGAGACGCTGAACAGCCGCGGTACACCGCTGGAGCACGCGGATCTGATCAAGAACCTGCTGTTCCGCGACGCCGAACGTGCCGGCGCGGACGTCGACCGGCTCTACAAAACGTACTGGGCGCCCTTCGACCAGGATGAATGGCGCGTGGAACAGACGACTGGCCGGATTACGCGAAGCCGCCTCGACGTGTTTTTGACGTACTGGCTCACGATGCGTACGCAGCGGGAGTTCACTGCCTCCGCCTTGTTCAAGGAGTTCGAGCGCTGGCTGCTCTCGTCTGCCGTCCCTACGGAAGACGTCTTTGCCGAGCTGACGCGATACGCCGAGATCTATGACCTCATCGACGACCATCCGCTGCACGGCGCCGAGGGACGGTTCCTGTATCGGATGAAGGTCCTTCAGACCTCCACTCCGATGCCCCTGCTCCTCTTCCTCTACGGCCTGGACGAGTCCGTGCTGCCACTGCAGCGCCGACGGCGGGCGATCCGGGCCATCGACAGCTACCTCGTTCGCCGGGCAGTGCTCAATCTCAGCACCCGCGACTACAACAACGTCTTCCGTGACCTGGTCGCGGCCGTAGCCCGACAACCCGACCGCGCGGACGAAGCCGTCATCAAGGCTCTCTCGGCAATGCAGGGCCACCACCGTCATTGGCCGAGCGACTCCGAGTTCCGTGCCTCGTTGGAACAGGACCCCATCTACTCCCGCTTGGTCCGGCGCAGCGTACGCATCCTCCTGGAAGCACTGGAGGATGAGCTGCGCACCGACCACACCGAACAGCTCACTGTCCCCGTCGGCGAACAGGCCGGCGCAAAGTTGACCATCGAGCACGTCATGCCGCAGAGCTGGCGCGACAACTGGCCACCCCTTGAGAACGATCTGTCCGAAGGAGCCGACCGCGACGAACTGGTCCACACACTCGGCAACCTGACCCTGGTCACCGCCCGCCTGAACCCCACCCTGGGCAACATGGCCTGGGAGGACAAGCGGCAGTGGCTCGGCAAGCACAGCCTGCTACGCCTCACCCACGGCACCCTGCTCAGTGCTCCACCGAAAACTGACATCAGCGACTGGGCTACGACCTGGGACGAGCATCGAATCCGTACGCGGGGCACGTACCTCGCTTCACTGTCCTTGGACATCTGGCCGCATGCCGACGATCTACGCACCGACCCGTTGTCGTCCGAGCACGACAACAAGTGACACTCGCGATCAGCATTTTCATACGAGTTTGCTGCTGCAATACAGGTGCGTGGGTACGGCCACCGCGCTGGCAGTCCACTGCCTGGGAGAAATCTGGGAGAAGATCTTCTCCCAGAGCCCTCGCAACACCCTCCGAGACCAAACACCATCAACGCTCTGACGTGCGCGTATGCCATCGGCAGCAGGTAGGCAGCCTGATCGAACCTCATTCGGGACGAAGAGGGAGTGAGTTCAGGACGCCAAGCATTGCAAGCGGGCGGTGGCTTCGTGGAGGACGTCGGCCTGCTTGCAGAAGGTGAAGCGGACCTGGCTGCGGCCGGCGTCGGGGTCGTCGTAGAAAACGGAGTTGGGGATGGCGACGACGCCGCAGCGTTCGGGGAGAGCGCGGCAGAAGGCGTAGGCGTCCTTCTCGCCGAAGGGGGTGATGTCGGTGGTGATGAAGTACGTGCCCTGGGGCTGGTAGACCTCGAACCCGGCCGCCCGCAGGCCGTCGCCGAGCAGCTCGCGCTTGCGTTGCAGGTCGGCGCGGAAGCCGTCGAAGTACGCGTCCGGCAGGCGGAGCGCCTCGGCGATCGCGTACTGGAAGGGGCCCGCGCTGACGTACGTCAGGTACTGCTTGGCGGTCCGGACAGCGGCGATGAGCGGGGCGTCTGCCATGGCCCAGCCAACCTTCCATCCGGTGAAGGAGAAGGTCTTGCCGGCGGAGGAGATGGAGACGGTGCGCTCGCGCATGCCGGGGAACGTCGCGATCGGGACGTGGGCGGCGCCGTCGAAGGTCAGGTGCTCGTACACCTCGTCGGTGACGACGAGCAGGTCGTGTTCGACAGCGAGCGCGGCGATGGCGCTCTGCTCTTCGGCGGTGAGAACCATCCCTGTCGGGTTGTGCGGGGTGTTGAGGAGAAGAAGGCGGGTCCGCGGGGTGATCTTGGCGCGCAGCTCATCCAGGTCCGGGCGGAAGGACGGGGCCCGCAGGGTGAGTGGCACGCGCTTCGCGCCGGCCATTGCGATGCAGGCGGCGTAGGAGTCGTAGAAGGGCTCGAACGCGATGACCTCGTCGCCCGGCTCCAGAAGCGCCAGCATGGTGGCGGCGATGGCCTCGGTGGCGCCAGCGGTGACCAGGACCTCGGTGTCGGGGTCGAAGGAGAGGTCGTAGAAGCGCTGTTGGTGTTCGGAGATCGCGGCGCGCAGCTCCGGGATGCCCGGACCGGGCGGGTACTGGTTGCCGCGGCCCTCGCGCAGGGCGCGAACAGCGGCCTCGCGGATCTCCTCGGGACCGTCGGTGTCAGGGAAGCCCTGGCCCAGGTTGATCGCGCCCGTCGCGGTCGCCAGCGCCGACATCTCCGCGAAGATCGTTGTTCCGAGGCCGTCCAGCCTTCGGTTCAGCAGTTGCCTGGCGTTCACGTCTCCACCGTCCTCACTCGGGTCCCCATAGATTCTCCGGGGACCATCCTGACTCATGGCCGGTCGATGCCTTGCGCGTTGGAGGGATTACAGGTGGTCGAGTGGGGTATACGCGCTCTTCGTCGGGTTCCTCCTTCTGTTCCAGGACAGCGCCGGCCTTTGCCGAGATGTCGCGCAGGAGCGCGTCCTTCAGGTCATGCAGGGTCGCGACCTTGGAGACCAGCTGCCTTGCGACGGCGTGCAGTGGGTCCGTCATGGCGTGGAAGTCAGCGCGTGTGATCGAGTCGGGCCAGGTGATGCCCAGGCGTGAGAGGGCGCGTGCGGAGATCTCCCTGGCGTTTCGGCCTTGGGCTACCTTCGCGATGCTGCTGCTCCGACTTCTCAGCTCGTGGAGCAGCCACCAGCTGTCCGTATCGTCCACGGGCCGCACCGCCAGGACCCCTCTGGTGGGTGTCGCTGGGTCCTGTGTCACGGCGATGTGCGCTCCGTCGGGGCGGGTGCTCAACATGAAGGTGCCGGGTGGCCATGCTTCCGCGTCATCTGCCGGGCTGCTCAGACGGAACCTCTCCACGTGGGGCACCGTGAGGCCGAAGAGGTCGGTCGGGGTGATCGCGTCGACGCCGGTTCCTTTCGTTCGAGGGGGGAGCGAGCGCGCGGAGCCCTTGCCCGTCTTCGCCTTGGCGACATCGCGGAGCAGCCGTGTCTCCCAGGCGGGACTCGCGGAGGACCAGTCATCGTGGATCGCGTCGGCCAGTTCCACTGCCTTTCGCGCGGCCTCTTGGTGGAGGTCGATCATCTCCTCGATGAGGCTGAAGGCCCGGTGGTACTTGGCGATGACGTCCGGCGGAGGGAGCGGGAACCGCATGCGGCGGAGCGTGTCGAGGCTCACCGTGGGCTCGACGTGTGCCGTCACGTCCTCGTCGATCCGTGCCTTCGCCGCGGACGTCTGCAGCCAGATGCGAAGCCACCTCACGACGTGCGGGTCCGCGCGGATGATGCCGATCGACCTGGTCGCGGTCCATCCCGCGTACTCGGCGGTGACGACCGCGGCGTCACCCGTCCGCCTGACGAGTACGACGGCTAGGTCGCCCTCCTTGAGGGCCGCCCGACTGGGGCGAGTGTCCCCCCGCCCGCGCTCGCGGGTTCGTGGCGAGTGAATCCTCCCGTCTCTGACGTGCGTCGAGCTCACGATGTCCGCCTGACCGGGCGCGTCGTCGTCGAGGACGCCGGACGTGGTGTACATGTCCTTCGGGTGAAAATTGGCGATGGCGGTTGCCTGCCACGCTTCGGTGCCGATGCTGTTGCGGTGAGCTGCCGAGGCCATCAGATCTCCTCCAGGACGTCCAGCAGCCGCGCCTCGAGTGCGTGGCCCCGGCTGAGCTTCTCGACCAGCTCGTGCTTGAGCTGGTCGATCCGGCTTCGCGTGTCGCGTTCGAGACCGGGGGGCTCCACGGCATATGAGGTCGGCATGAGCTCGTGCCGGCGCCGGGCGATTTCTTTGGTCGAGCAGCTTTGAGACCAGCCGGGCTCATCGCGGTAGAGCGTGGCCGCGTCCCCGCCCACCTCGGTGCCACGCCAAGCTGCCAGGGTGTTCAGGATTCGCTCCGTGTGTGCGTCGCCCAGCCGCCGTGCACCCGACTTCGAGACGCGCTCGAAGGACCGCCGCGCGTTGATGAACAGCACTTGTCCGTGGCGGTCAACGGTGCCCCAGCCGGATCGTGCGTGCTTGTCCTTGTTCAGCACCCACAGGCAGGCGGTGGCATCGGTATGGCCGAACACGCGGGGCGGCAGCGCGATCACGCACTCGACAAGGTCGGCTTGTAGCAGCCGTTCGCGCAGTCTTCGTGTGGAGGGCTGGGCGCTCTTGGCCACGCTGTCGGCCATCAGGAAGGCTGCTCGGCCCGCCGGAGCCAGAGCATGCGCGATGTGCAAGATCCATGCAGAGTTGGCGGACCCCTTGGGCGGTGGATCCTCCGGCCAGCGGGGGTCGATGGGGATGTGCCGATCCTGCCGTGCGCCCTGGCCCTTCTGGTCCTCCGGCGCCCAGTCGTGCTGGTTGAACGGAAGGTTGGCCAGGATGATGTCGTAGCGATCGGGTTCCGGCTTCGCGAGGCTGTCCCCAGGAGGGAAGAGGTGCGCCTCGATGCCTCGCACGGCGAGGTTCATGCGGGCGACTTGTGAGGTAGGGGCGTGCTGCTCCTTTCCCCGCAAGGACATGGCCGGGTTCAGTCCGACGCGTTCGCGGACGTAGCGGTGACTCTCGGCCAGCAGCCCGCCTGAACCGCATACGGGGTCCAGCACGCTGTGTCCGTCCCGCGGCGCGGCGGCACCGACCATGAGGTGGGCCATGTCGCCGGGCGTGAAGTAGTGGCTTCCGCGTGCCTGCTCGGTCGAGAGGTCACGCAGGCACTGGTCGAGCAGCGTTCCGACCTGCTGGACGGAGCTGATGGCCAGGATGAGACCGCGTAGCGGATCGTCGGTGCCGCGAGGCGGCACGGGCATCAAGTCCCTTGTACCCGTGCCGTCGCCGCTGGCGTCGGTCGCGGGGAGCCAGTGGGCAAGGCACTTGCTCACGGAAGATCCGATCCACGGACTACGCTCCGCGGCCTGGCCCTGCAGCCACGACCACGTGGGAACGCCGTCCCCGGGGGCGGCGTGCGCGGTTCGGCTCAGGTAGAGCAGTCCGAGGACAAGTCGGGCCGCGTCATGGGCGTTCATCAAACGGGAGAGGCGTGCCCGGTGTTGGCGCACCTCCGTGAAGACCTTGAGCGCGGCAGGGTCCTCGGCACGCGCATCCCCTCGAAGAGCTCCCACATTGCTCACGAGCCCACCACTCCCAGGCAGACCATGACCCCGAGAATGAGCGTCAGGGCACCAGCGAAGGTCGTCACTCCGGTCCTGAAGGCCACCGTGGGCCTCCCTCCCTCGACCACGGTCACGAGGCTGCCGGCGAGAGCGGCCACCAGTGCCGCGAGGACCGCGATGATCACGTACATCGACTTCTGCTGCACGTGCTTCCTTCCTGAGGTCAGGGGGATCTCCGAGAGCGCGAGCGAGTCACACGATCCCCGGCGTCAGAAGGGACAGTAGAAGACGCGGCCTACGCGGCGCTTGGTGCACGGAGTTTGGGATTTTCTCTATGGCCCGCGCGCGATTGACGGGTCGTTATTGACTGCACGGTTTTTGGGATTTTTGACAGCGAGTCCGCCAGGCGCCGTGATCGGGCGCCCGCGCTGTCCGCGGAATAGGCAGGCGAAAAGGGCTTGACCCACCGACCTTCCAGCCGGTGAAAGAGTACGTCTTGCCGGCCGAGCCGATGGTGACGGTGCGCTCGCGCATCCCGGGGAAGGTGGCGAGCGGGAGGTGCTCGCCCTCGAAGACCAGGTGCTCGTAGACCTCGTCGGTGACGACGAGGAGGTCCCGTTCGCAGGCCAGCGCGGCGATCGCGCCGAGTTCCTCGCGGGTGAGGACGGTGCCGGTGGGGTTGTGCGGGGTGTTGAGCAGGATCAGCCGGGTGCGGGGGGTGACGGCGGCCCGAAGCTCGTCGAGGTCCAGCCGGTAGCTGCCGGTGGCCGCGTCGGGGTGGAGGGTGACGGGGACGCGTACGCCACCCGCCATGGCGATGCACGCGGCGTAGGAGTCGTAGTACGGCTCCAGGGCGATGACCTCGTCGCCGGGCTCCAGCAGCGCCAGCAGGGACGCAGCGATGGCCTCGGTGGCGCCCGCGGTGACGAGGACCTCGGTGTCCGGGTCGACGTCGAGCCCGTAGCGCCGCCGCTGGTGGTCGGCGATCGCGGCGCGCAGTTCGGGAACGCCGGGGCCCGGCGGGTACTGGTTGCCGTGCCCGGCGCGCAGGGCACGTACCGCGGCCTCCCTGATCTCTTCCGGGCCGTCGGTGTCGGGAAAGCCCTGGCCGAGGTTGATGGAGCCGGTCCGTACGGCAAGTGCCGTCATCTCCGCGAAGATCGTCGTGCCGAACTCGGCGAGGCGGCGGTTGAGCAGCGGTCGTCCCTGAGCCATGGCCGCCATCCTGCGCGCAAGCTCTGGAGTTGCTCAAGTCTGATTTCGGCGTACGGGGGCGGGGCATCCCCCGTACGAGAACGGCGCCATGATGTGAGCCGAACGGCACGACGACGTGTCGGGCCGACGGCGGTGCGTGAAGAAGCGGGGGACCTCGCTTCGGGGGAACGGAAGGACGTGAGGTCGATGAAGATATTCGTCGGAGTGGTGATAGCGGTCGCTGTGATCGGGCTGCTCGTCTCGCTCGTGGTGAAGGCCAGTGGCCGGAAGAAGACGCGGGGGAGGGGCGGGCGTCGGAGCGGTGACGGCGGGGACGGCGGCGGTGGCGGCAGCTGGTGGGCGGGCGACAGCAGTGGTGGGTCCTGCGGAGGCGTCAGCGATTCGGGCGGTCACTCGGGAGGTCACTCGGGCGGCCACTCCGGGGGGCATTCGTGTGGGGGCGGCCACTCCTCGTGCGGCGGGGGCGGCTGCGGCGGAGGCGGCGGCGACTGATACGGCGCGGACGGCACGCGGCAGTCGATGCAGCGCGAAGTCGCCGTGGCCCGGGCGCCGTGGTGGGTCGTCACGAAGGGCTCGAACGAGGAAGAGTTGGTGCGAGCAGTTCGTAACAGCGCGTTGA
Source organism: Streptomyces sp. NPDC001750 (assembly GCF_042892615.1). NCBI lineage: Bacteria > Bacillati > Actinomycetota > Actinomycetes > Kitasatosporales > Streptomycetaceae > Streptomyces > Streptomyces sp. NPDC001750. Next base: position 43,453 of record NZ_JBIAUE010000023.1, read on the forward strand.
GTGCGGGTAGTTGCCGCAGGAGCCGACGCGGGCGTGGCTGATCCGCGTCCGCCGCAGAGCCTCGTGCCCCGGCGCCCGGCCGGTGTGCGAGGTCGGCGTACGGAAGGTGCCCGGCGGGTGAACTCCCGCCGGGCACCGTTTTGTTGGGACTTTCGCGAGTTATCCGGTGAACAGATGAACCGAGGGGCCCCCGGGCGGATGGAAACCACGGCAAGTTGGGCAAAAACGCTGTGGATGCGGCTTACTTCGTGATTCCCTCGGTGGAGAGAACCTTCAGCCCTCGGACCCGAGTTGGACCTGATCGGGCGCTTCCAAACCTCCCACGTGCATCGCGTCGGAGGCGTCCCCTGTCCATGTGTCCACGCTTTCTTGCGGAGCCGACCCATGCTCACGACCCTCCAGACGGCCTATTCCGACACCCGCGCTGCCGACCTGGCCTGGGCGTTGGGGCGCGAACCGCTCCCCGCCCTGGCCGTGCTCGACCTCGATCTCGCGGGAGCTCGACTGCAACTGCGCCTGCTTGGCGCCTCCCACCAGGTGCTCCTGGAGGAGGAGCACGGCAACTGTTCCGAAACCGTCGCGTGTATTCCCGGCAGCAGCACGCCGTTGCCGCTCGGCGTCGCCAAGCGGCTCGGTGAGTGGGAGTACGAGTTCGCGGCGCGCGTGGAGACGCTCTCGGCGGGTTCGTTCGCCGGACGGGCGCAGGAACTCCTCGCGCTGGTGGCCGATCATCCGCACGGTCTCGCCGGGACGTTCCCCGGCAGTCCGCACGCCTTCACGGCGATGCTCGCCCAGCGGACCGGGGAACAGGTGCGGTGGCGGACCTGGCACGCGTACCCGCAGGAAGGCCAGTTGGTGGTGACGCGTACGCGTGTGGGGGTGCGGATGCCCGCGGCGGCGGCGCTCTGAGTCGGGTCGAATTCCTTCGGAGGCGGATCCCTCGGCGCCAACTCCTTGGTGAATACGCCGCTTACACCCTTGTGGGTGACCAAAAGCCACCTTCTCGTAACGTAGCGTTCGCCACATGATCGACCAGCAGGTCTCGCTGCGAGGGGGAGCGGCGCACCTTCCCGTACGGCCGAGGACCGGCCGCTGGTTCGTGCTGTCCGCCGTCTTCGTCTGCGCCGCCTGCGGCCTGGTGTACGAGCTCGAACTGGTGGCGCTCGCCTCGTACTTGATCGGTGACTCTGTCACCCAGGCGTCCGTCGTGCTCTCCGTGATGGTGTTCGCGATGGGGGTCGGCTCGCTTCTCGCGAAACGTTTACGCAGCCGGGCGGCGGTCGGCTTCGGGCTGATCGAGGCGCTGCTCGCGCTCGTCGGGGGTTCGTCGGCAGTGGTGCTGTACGCGACGTTCGCCTGGTTCGGGGAGTCGCGGTACGCCCTGGTGGGTTTCTCGCTCGCGATCGGGATCCTGATCGGCGCCGAGATCCCGTTGCTGATGACGCTGATCCAGCGCGTCGACCGGCAGGACGCCGGGGGCGCCGTCGCGGACCTCTTCGCCGCCGACTACGTGGGCGCGCTGGTCGGCGGGCTCGCGTTCCCCTTCCTGCTGCTGCCGATGCTCGGACAGCTCACCGGGGCGCTGTTCACCGGAGCGGTCAACGCGGCGGCGGGCGGGGCGCTGGTGCTGTGGGTGTTCCGGCGGGACCTCGCCCCGCGTTCCCGGTGGCTGCTGCTCGTCGTCAATGTGGCGGTGATCGCCCTCCTCGCCGTCGCCACGGTTCTGGTCGACGACTTCGAGCGGGCGGCGCGGCGCGCGGTGTACGGGGGTGGGGTGCGGGTCGCCGTGCAGACCGGGCTGCAGGAGGTCGTGCTGACGGGGACGGGGCGCGGCTCGCTGAGCCTGTACCTGGACGGGCGGCTGCGGGTCAGCGCGCGCGACGAGTACCGCTACCACGAGGCGCTGGTGCACCCGGCGATGGACGGCCCGCGCGCCCGGGTGCTGATCCTGGGCGGGGGCGACGGGCTCGCCGCCCGGGAGGTGCTGCGCCACCCCGACGTACGCGGCGTCACCGTCGTCGAGCTCGATCCCGGTCTCACCCGGCTGGCCCGTACCGACCGCGCCCTTTCGGCGCTGAACCGGCACGCCTATCGCGACGCGCGGCTGACGGCCGTCGACGCGGACGCCTTCACCTGGCTGCGGACCGCGCGCGACCGCTACGACGTGGTGATCTGCGACCTGCCCGACCCGGGGATCTCGGCCAGTACGAAGCTCTACTCGGCGGAGTTCTACGGGCTGGTCGCCGAGGTGCTGGCGCCGGGCGGCCGGGTGGTGGTGCACGGCGGTCCCTCGGTGTCCCGGCCGCGTACGTACTGGACGGTGGAGGCGTCGATGAGGGCGGCGGGCCTGCACACCCGCCCATACCGGATCAGCGGCCGGGGCACCGATTTCGCGGCCGGGCCCGACCGGGCCACGCACCGGGCGCAGGCCGAGCACGGCTGGGGCTTCGTCCTCGCCGGTGCGGAACGCGCTCCAGTGCTCCGGCTCGCGCCGTCGGGGCCGAGGCTTCGGTCGTTGACGGAACGCTCGCTGGAGCGCGCGGGGCGGGACGCGGAGGACGCCCGGCCGCGCGGTCTGCCGCCGTCGACGCTGGTCCATCCTCGGTACTGGGAGGACCGGTGAGCCGGGGGAGGGAATCGGCGTCGGCGGGCGATGGCGGGGCGTCGGCGGGGCGCGTGCGGGAGATCGCCACGTGGAACCGCTGACGTGACGGCCGGGGCTGAGTAGGCTCGGTTTCCATGGAGCATGAGGTGTTCGTTCCGGTTTCGGTCCCGTCCCTGCGGCGGACGCTGAGTGATCCCGCCCGTGTCGCACGCTGCGTGCCGGGGCTGCAACAGGACGCCGACGCGTCGGCCGACCCGCTGTCGGGCCGGCTGCGGATCCGGGTCGACGGCCACACGATCACGTACCGGGGTGCGCTGCGGCTCACCGTCGTGCCGCAGGACGGCGCCGACGGCAGGGCGGCTTCGGAGAGCCGGGAAGGCCCGGAGAGCGCGGAGGACCGGAGCCGGGGAGGCTCGCGGCGACGCGATGTCCTGGTGGCGGGTGAGGGCGTCGAGGCCCGGGGCGGTGGCTCGGCGAAACTGACGCTGACGATCGGGCTGACCGAGCGGGACAGCGGTACGGCGATCCTGTTCGCGGGCACGGCGACGGGCGACGGGCGCATCCTGGACCTGGATCCGGCGGCGGCGCTCGCGACCGCCGTCCGCCTGCTGGACCGCTTCACGCAGCAGCTCGTGACGGAGACACTGACGGACGGCGAGTCTGCCGAGGGCCCGGAGGACAGCGGCCCGCAGGGCGGTGGCGCGCAGGACGACGGACCGCGGGACAGCGGCGCGCAGGACGACGAAGGCCTGCGGGACAGCGGCTCGGTGGACGAGGCCGGGACCGCGGACGGTCTGACGGGTGAGGTCACGGACGGTCCGACGGATGAATCCGAGTCCGGCCACCCGGAGCGAGAGGCCCTTCGCGGTATCGACGACTCCGACCTCGACGAGGCCGAGCGGACCGTGGGAGAAGCGGTGGAGCAGGCCATCGAGGAGGCGGCCGAGGAGGCCGACACGACCGGCGCGGCCACCGCCCGGCCCGCCGCCGCTGCCGGGAGCACCGGCGACGACGACACCGACGGCGTGGACGACGGCGTCGACGACGACACGCCGCCCACGCACGAGGCCGCCCCCGACGAGGCGCCCGCTGCGGAGAGGCCCCCGGGCACGGGTTCCGTCTTCGACGCCCCCGTGCCCCCGCCGTCGCTCGACCCGGAGGAGGAGGTCGAGTTCACCGTCCCCGACGGTCCCCCGGCCGAGGCCGCGCACGCTCGGCGCACCATGATCGGCCGCAGTGCCGAGGAGGTCGACCACGCGCCGCCGCGTGGCAGGTACGCGCCCGTGCCGTCACCCGATTCGACCACCGCGGGAGCCACGCTCCGCTGGGTCGCCCCCGCCGCCGCGCTCGCGCTCGCGTCGGCCGTCGTGGTGGGCCGCGCGTTGCGACGACGGAGGTAGTCGCGCCAGTAATGTCGGTCGCGTGAGTAGCAGTGAGAAGGACGTCCGGCTGTCAGTCGGCGACGCAGAGCTGACCGTGAACCCCGCCAACGGCTGCCGCATCGGCAGCCTCCGCATCGGTGGCACCGAACTGCTGCGGCAGGGGGAGCGGTACGGCTCCTTTCCGATGGTGCCGTGGTGCGGTCGCACGGGGTACGGGCTCTTTCACAACGGCGATGTCCCGCACCGGTTGCCGCTGAACGCCCCGCCGCACGCCATCCACGGGACCGGCAGGGACACCGCCTGGCGCACCGCCCGGGTGGGCGAGCGGGACGCCTCGTTCTACTACGACCTCGTCGACCCCTGGCCGTATCCGGGCCGGGTGACCCAGACCTTCGAGCTGTCCGAGGACTCGCTGGTGCTCGCGCTCGGGATCGAGACGTACGAGAACTCGTTCCCGGCACAGGCCGGCTGGCATCCCTGGTTCCTGCGCAACCTCGGCGGCGGGGGCAAGGACGTGCAGGTGGCCTTCGATGCGGCCTGGCAGGAGGAACGGGGCGAGGACCATCTGCCGACCGGCCGCCGCCTCCCGCCGCTGCCCGGCCCCTGGGACGACTGCTTCGGGATGCCGGACGGTGTCGACGTGACCCTCACCTGGCCGGAGCAGCTGGAGCTGACCGTGAAGAGCCGGGCCGAGTGGGTCGTCATCTACGACGAACAGCAGGAGGCGGTCTGCGTGGAACCGCAGTCCGGCCCGCCGAACGGGCTCAACACCGACCCCCGGTACGTCACCCCGATCGACCCGCTGGAGATCCGGACGACCTGGAGCTGGCGCAGGCTCTGACCACTGCCGGCATGGTCGGTTCCGGGATGGGCCGGTACCGGACTCGGCCGGGCACGGGTAGGAGTGCGGGACCGTGACCGGGACCGGGTCGACCGGGAAGGGGCCGGGACCGGACCGGTCGGGCAGGGACACGAGCCCGGTGGGGGCGCCGCGGCAGGTCGGACTCGGCCCGGCATTGGCCCCGACATGTGCGCCTTAAGCTCGTAACCATGACTGACGTACGTGCTGAGCTGCTCCAGCAGATCAAGGACAAGGCCGTGGTACACGGCAAGGTGACCCTCTCCTCGGGTCTTGAGGCCGACTGGTACATCGACCTGCGCCGCATCACGCTGGATGGCAAGGCCGCCCCGATGGTCGGGCAGGTCATGCTCGATGCCACCGCAGAGCTGGACTACGACTGTGTGGGCGGGCTGACGCTGGGGGCCGACCCGGTCGCCACGTCGATGCTGCACGCTGCCGCCGCGCGCGGGCAGGAGCTGGACGCGTTCGTCGTCCGCAAGGCGCAGAAGGCGCACGGGATGCAGCGCCGCATCGAGGGCACGGATGTGAAGGGCCGCCGCTGCCTGGTCGTCGAGGACACATCGACGACGGGTGGTTCGCCGCTGACGGCCGTCGAGGCGGTGCGCGAGGCCGGTGGCGAGGTCGTCGCCGTCGCCGTGATCGTGGAGCGGGGTGCGGCTCCGGCGATCGCCGAGGCCGGCTTGCCGTACATCCACGTCTACTCGGTGGCCGATCTCGGTCTGGCCTGACATACGGTCTGACCTGCGATTTTCTTCAGGGGTGGGCGGTTTCACGTGAAACCGCCCACCCCTGACGCATGCCCCGGACCGCCCGGCAGGGCTCCGTGTGCATAGGCCGGGTGGAGCCGTGGCGGGAGTCTGGGAAGATGGGGGCGACGATGATGTCGCCCCCAGGTCAGGGAACCAGCACGCACACCCGCAAATCCCAAGGAGCGGACACATGCCCATCGCAACCCCCGAGGTCTACGCCGAGATGCTCGACCGGGCGAAGGCAGGCAAGTTCGCCTACCCGGCCATCAACGTGACATCGACCCAGACCCTGCACGCTGCACTGCGTGGCTTCGCCGAGGCGGAGAGCGACGGCATCGTTCAGATCTCCACCGGTGGCGCGGAGTTCCTGGGCGGCCAGTACAACAAGGACATGGTCAGCGGCGCCGTCGCCCTCGCCGAGTTCGCGCACATCGTCGCCGCCAAGTACGGCATCCAGGTCGCGCTGCACACCGACCACTGCCCCAAGGACAAGCTGGACGGCTACGTACGTCCGCTGCTCGACATCTCCGCCGAGCGCGTCGCCAAGGGCCAGAACCCGCTGTTCCAGTCCCACATGTGGGACGGTTCCGCCGAGACCCTCGCCGACAACCTGGCCATCGGTCAGGAACTGCTGGCCAAGGCCGCCGCCGCCAAGATCATCCTTGAGGTCGAGATCACTCCGACCGGTGGTGAGGAGGACGGCGTCTCGCACGAGATCAACGATGAGCTGTACACGACCGTCGACGACGCGCTGCGCACCGCCGAGGCGCTCGGCCTGGGCGAGAAGGGCCGCTACCTGCTGGCCGCCTCCTTCGGCAACGTCCACGGCGTCTACAAGCCCGGCAACGTCGTGCTCCGCCCCGAGCTGCTGAAGGATCTCCAGGAGGGCGTCGCCGCCAAGTACGGCAAGGCGTCCCCGTTCGACTTCGTCTTCCACGGCGGGTCCGGCTCCACCGAGCAGGAGATCGTCACCGCCCTGGACAACGGCGTCGTGAAGATGAACCTCGACACCGACACCCAGTACGCCTTCACCCGCCCGATCGTGGACCACATGTTCCGCAACTACGACGGTGTGCTGAAGGTCGACGGCGAGGTCGGCAACAAGAAGGTCTACGACCCGCGCAGCTGGGGCAAGTCCGCCGAGGCGGGCATGGCCGAGCGTGTGACGAAGGCGTGCGCCGACCTGCGCTCCACCGGCACCAAGCTGAAGTAACGCAGGCAACGGGCGTACGGAAGCCACGGACGTACGGGAGCGACAGGCGTACGGATGCAGCGGACGCGCGGAAGCAGCCGAGACGCGCAGAAGCAGCGCGGACGTGCGGACGACGGGCGCGCCGCGCGAGGCGGTACGTGACGTGGCTGTGGGCCCGGCACCCCCTGGAGAGGACTCGGGGCGCCGGGCCCACGGCGTGACAGGCAAAGGGAGAACCGTTGTGAGTGCCGGCGCGCGCTATGACTTCGACACCGTCGTCGACCGGCGTGGCACCTGGTCCGTCCAGTGGGACGGGGTCGCGAACCGGTTCGGGGTGGACGGGCTGCTGCCGTTCACCATTTCCGACATGGATTTCGAGACCGCTCCCCAGGTGCTGAGCGCGCTGCGGACCCGGCTCGACCACGGCGTCTTCGGCTACACGACCTGGCAGCAGGACGATTTCCGCTCGGCGATAGCCCACTGGTACGCGACCCGCCACGGGGTCCGGATCGATACCGGACAGCTGGTGTACGGGCCGTCCGTGCTCAGCCAGCTCTCGCAGCTGCTCCAGATGTGGACGGCCGAGGGCGAGGGCGTCGTCGTCCACACCCCGGTGTACGACGGTTTCCGCAAGGCGATCACAGGGCTCGGGCGCGAGCTGCGGGGCGTTCCGGTGGGGGACACCGCCGGGCTGGAACGCGAGCTCGCCCGCACCGACAGCAAGGTCCTGGTCGTGTGCTCGCCGCACAACCCGACCGGACGGGTGTGGACGCGCGACGAACTCGGCGTCATGGCGTCGCTCGCCGCGCGCCACGGCGTCGCGGTGATCAGCGACGAGATACACGCCGATCTCGCGCACCCGGGGCATGTGCATGTGCCGTGGACGTGCGTCGCCGACGAGAGGGAGGGGGAGAGGAAAAGGCGCTGGGCGTTGCTCTCGTCCGCGTCGAAGGCGTTCAACTTCCCCGCGCTGACCGGTTCGTACGGTCTGATCGGCGACCCGGCCGACCGGGCGGAGTTCCTGCGCCGGATGGAGACGGCGGAGGGACTCGCCTCCCCGGCCGTGCTGTCGCTCACCGCGCACATCGCCGCGTACCGGGAGGCAGGGGACTGGCTGGATCAGGTCCGCGCCTATGTCGGCGGGAACCTGGAGCTGGTGGCGGAGCGGCTGAACGAGGCGTTCCCGGGCCTGGGATGGGAGCCGCCGCAGGCCGGTTACCTGGCGTGGATCGACCTGCGGCCGGTGGGCGTCGAGGGCGCCGACGGCGACGAGGCGTTGCAGCGGGTGCTGGTCGAGCGCGAGAAGGTCGCGGTGATGCCGGGGGCGGTGTACGGGGCGGAGGGCTTCGTACGACTGAACGTGGGGTGCCCGAGGTCCAAGGCGGAGGCGGGCGTCCAGGCGCTGATCCGGGGCGTGAGGGCCGTGGCTGGAGGCGTGTCGTAGGTCGGGTCCTGCCGCAGCGCAGGGTTCCGGAGGTACGGCAGGATGTCTGGGTTCCGGGGGCTCCTCGGGATCCCTGGGGTGCCGGCGTTTCTGGGGATACCAGGGTCCCGGACGTTCCGGGCCGGAGGTTCTGTGGGGGCCACGGGTTCCGGAGTTCCGGCGCGGTTCCAGGGGCCCGGAGGCTTTGCGGGCCAGGGGCCCGGCTCCTCGTGGCTTCTGGAGTTCTCCGGGGTGGTTCCGTCCGTCGGTGTGCATGGGCACGGGCGGATCGCTTGAATGCGTACGGGTGCGTCTTGAATGCGTACGGATGGGTTCGCTCCGATGGCTGCTGCGGTCCCGAGCGGGGATGCTGCTCATATGCCTGACGCAGAGACGGGAGCCATCCGCGTCGCCTCTCCTGCGGGGCGGTGGGTCGTCCTCACCACCGTGCTCGGCTCCAGCATGGCCCTGCTGGACTCCACCGTCATCAACGTCGCCCTGCCCCGCATCGGCAAGGACCTCGGCACCGACCTGGCCGCCCTGCAATGGACCGTCAACGCCTACATGCTGACCCTCGCCGGGCTGATCCTCCTCGGCGGTGCCCTCGGCGACCGGTTCGGGCGGCGCAGGGTCTTCGTCGTCGGAATCGTCTGGTTCGCCGCCGCCTCCGTGATGTGCGGGGTCGCGCCGAACGCCGTCGTCCTGATCAGCGCCCGTGCACTCCAGGGCATCGGCGGGGCACTTCTCACCCCCGGTTCGCTGGCGCTGATCCAGGCGAGCTTCCACCCCGACGACCGGGCCCGTGCGGTCGGGCTGTGGTCGGGGTTCGGCGGGATCGGGGCCGCCGTCGGGCCGTTCGTCGGCGGCTGGCTCGTCGACGGGCCGGGTTGGCGATGGGTGTTCCTCCTCAACGTGCCGCTCGCCGCGATCTGCGTTCCGGTGGCGCTGCGCCACGTACCGGAATCGCGCGACCCGCATGCCCACGGGCGCTTCGACGTCCTGGGCGCCGTGCTCGCCGCGCTCGCCCTGGCCCTGGTGACCTACGCGCTGATCGAGGCCCCCGGCCGGGGCGTGTCCGGCGTGGTGCTCGGGACGGCCGTCGCCGGGGTCGCCCTCGGGGCCGTGTTCGTACGCGTGGAACGACGACGGCGGAACCCGATGCTGCCGCCCTCCGTGTTCGCTTCGCGGCAGTTCACCGTCGTCAACGTCATCACCCTCTGCGTGTACGCGGCGCTGGGCGGTTTCTTCTTCCTCTCCGCGATCCAGCTCCAGGTCGTGGCCGGGTACTCGGCCCTCGGCGCGGGCACGGCCCTGCTGCCCATGACCCTGCTGATGCTGATCTTCTCCGCCTCCTCGGGCGAGCTGGGGCAGCGCATCGGCCCCCGTATCCCACTGGGTGTGGGCCCCCTGGTCGCCGCCACCGGGATGCTGCTGATGCTGCGGGTCCGGCCCGGGGCGCACTCCGTCTCCGCCTACCTCACGGACGTTCTCCCGGCCGTCGCCGTGCTCGGCGCCGGAATGGTCACCCTCGTGGCACCGCTCACCGCGACCGTCCTGGCCTCGGTGGACACCGCACGGGCCGGTCTCGCCAGCGGGATCAACAACGCTGCCGCCCGCGCCGCCGGGCTGATCGCGGTCGCCGCGCTGCCGCTGCTCGCCGGGATGGGGCCGGAGGCGTACCGGAATGCCGAGGAGTTCGCGGTGACGTTCCGGCGGGCCATGCCGATGTGCGCCGGGCTGCTCGTGCTGGGCTCGCTGATCGCCTGGGCGGCCGTACGGAACCCGCCGGTACCGGCAGCGGAGAGGGAGGCGGAGGGGAAAGGCGAACCGCAGGGCCGGAGGGTGGGTTGGTGGAAGGACTGGACGGGGTGGCGGAAGGGCCGGGGAAGGGTGCGGCCAAAGGGGCGAGTGCGGCCCGAGTGCGCGGTGCACTGCGGCGTCGTCGCCCCGCCCCTGGAACCCGCGCGCGAGGAGTCCGCACATGACGAGTCCGCACACGAGGAGCCTGTGCAGCCTGTGCACGGGGAACCCGCGCGTGAGCAGCCGGCGCGTGACGAGTCCGCTCGCGGCAAAGGAGCGGGAGGGCCGGGGGACGCGGGAGGCGCCGGACGGCACTCGACGTGAACCCCCGCAACGGGGAGTGCCCGCACGCACCGGCGTGAACCGCCCCATCGCCGTGCGCCCGGGTACCCCCGGCGCGCATGCGCCAGGCACACTTGAACGCATGTCGATCCACGAGAACCTGCTCGGGGGACCGCCCCCGACCCATCTGCCGGACGACCCCGAGCCGCGCGAACTGCTCGCGAGCGGCGCGGCCCCCGCAGATGTCGCCGCGAAGTACCCGACCTCCTCCCTGGCCTGGGCGCAGCTCGCCGACGAGGCGTTCGAGGGCGGTCGCGTCGTCGAGTCGTACGCCTACGCCCGCACCGGCTACCACCGCGGCCTCGACGCACTGCGCCGGGCCGGATGGAAGGGCCACGGCCCGGTGCCGTTCGAGCACGAGCCGAACCGCGGCTTCCTGCGTGCCCTGCACGCGCTGGCACGCGCTGCCGGGGCGATCGGTGAGCAGGAGGAGTACGAGCGCTGCACGACGTTCCTGCGGGACTCCTCGCCGACCGCCGCCGAGACCCTCGGCTGAGGCACCCGAGCCCCTCGGCCGGGGTGCCCGGGGCCGCCCGGCCGAGGGCACCCGCGCGGCGTACCTGCGCGGGTGATGTGTGCCGCGTACGCGCGTGAGCGCGTGCGTACGTACGCGTACCCGATGCGTCCATGCGTACCCTCACGCACTCGGCATTCCGGGCCCCGCGGACGGTGGGGTGGCACCCACGTCCGCGGGGTCTGCGTGCTCTCCCGGCCTCCGTTTAGGATGCCGACAGGGGACCGGAGCTCCACCACCTCACGGAAGGGGCGGACCGCTACCCGGAAGCTCGTGTCGAGGAGACAGCAATGTCGACGATTCACCCCGACCCCGAAGCCACCGGTGCGGAGACCCCGCATCTCGACTTCGCGGGAACGACTCCGTACGAGGACTACGTCCAGGCGGATGTCCTGACCCACCTCCAGCACCCTCTCTCCGACGACCCGGGCGAGATGGTCTTCCTGGTCACCACCCAGGTCATGGAGTTGTGGTTCACCGTCATCGTGCACGAGTGGGAGACCGCCGCGCACGCCCTGCGCGAGGACCGGCTGACCGTCGCGCGCGATGCGCTGAAGCGGTCCGTGCGCGAACTGGAGGCGCTCAATGCCTCCTGGACGCCGCTCGCCCAGCTCACCCCCGCCCAGTTCAACTCCTACCGGGGCGCCCTCGGCGAGGGTTCCGGTTTCCAGTCGGCGATGTACCGGCGGATGGAGTTTCTGCTCGGCGACAAGTCCGCGTCCATGCTGGTGCCGCACCGGGGTGCGCCCCGCGTCCACGCCGAGCTGGAGAAGGCGCTGGCCGAACCGAGCCTGTACGACGAGACGCTCGCGCTGCTCGCCCGGCGCGGCCACGCCGTACCGCAGTCCGTGCTCGGACGTGACCTGACGCAGAAGTACGAGCCGTCGGCCGAGGTCGAGGCCGTCTGGGCGGAGATCTACGCCAATCCCGACCAGAACGACGAGCTGGTCCGGCTCGGTGAGGCGCTCACCGACGTCGGCGAACTGGTGTGGCGCTGGCGCAACGACCACCTCGTCGCCACCCGGCGCGCGATGGGCTCGAAGACCGGTACCGGTGGTTCCGCCGGGGTCGCCTGGCTGGAGAAGCGGGCTACGAAGAACGTCTTCCCCGAGTTGTGGAGTGCGCGCAGCCATGTCTGAGACCTTCACCGGGCACGCCCCGGAATCCGGGGTCCGTGCCGGGCACGCCCCCGCGTCCGACGTCAGCGCCTCGGCGACCGAGGAGCTCGGCGCGCGGGCCGCCGGGCTCGACGCCGCAGACCGGCTGGCCGGCCGACGCGAACTGTTCGCGCTCGACGACACCGTCTACCTGGACGGCAACTCGCTCGGTGCGCTGCCCGCCCATGTGCCCGGCCGGCTCCAGGAGGTGCTCACCCGTGAATGGGGGGAGCTGCGCATCCGGTCCTGGGACGAGAGCGGCTGGTGGACCGCGCCCGAGCGGATCGGCGACCGCATCGCCCCGCTCGTCGGCGCCGCCGCCGGACAGATCGTCGTCGGCGACTCCACCAGCGTGAACGTCTTCAAGGCCCTCGTCGCCGCGACCCGGCTGGCGCCCGAGGGGCGTGACGAGATCCTCGTCGACGCGACGACGTTCCCCACGGACGGGTACATCGCGGCGTCCGCGGCCCGGATGACCGGCCACCGGCTCGTCCCGACCGCCCCCGCCGAGGTGCCGGACGCCCTCGGTCCCCGTACCGCGGCCGTCCTGCTCAACCACGTCGACTACCGCACCGGCAGGCTCCATGACCTGGCCGGGCTCACCGACGCCGTGCACGCCGCGGGCGCCGTCGCCGTCTGGGACCTGTGCCACAGCGCGGGCGCCCTGCCGGTGGGGCTCGACGCGCACGGCGTGGACCTGGCGGTCGGCTGCACGTACAAGTACCTGAACGGCGGCCCCGGTTCGCCCGCCTATCTGTACGTCGCCGAGCGCCATCAGGCGGACTTCGACTCGCCCCTGCCCGGGTGGACGTCGCACGCCGACCCGTTCGGGATGACGCCCGGGTTCGTTCCGGCGGACGGCGCCGTACGGGGCCGCGTCGGCACCCCCGACATCCTCTCCATGCTCGCGCTGGAGGCGTCGCTGGACGTGTGGGACGGGGTGTCGATCGAGGCGGTACGGGCCAAGTCCCTGGCGCTGACGGACTTCTTCCTGGAGTGCGTCGCCGCGTACGTCCCCGAGGGCAGGGTCACCTCCCTCACCCCGGTCGCGCACGCGGAGCGCGGCAGCCAGGTCGCGCTGCGGTGCGAGGACGCGGAGGCGGTCATGGACGCCCTCATCGAGCGGGGCGTCGTCGGTGACCTGCGGCGTCCCGACGTGCTGCGGTTCGGATTCACCCCGCTGTACGTGGGGTTCGCGGACGTCGAGCGGGCGGCGCGGGTGCTGGGCGAAGTACTCGACGGGCGGCAGCCCGACGACAGGGCCTAGTGCCGTGAGCGGCACTGGCGCCGGGAGGGGCACTGGGTACCGAGTACCCGGGACCGGCCTGGCGTTGTCCTGATCCGGCGGCGGGGACGGGAACCGTCGGTACTGGTACCGTCCCCGCAGGTCAGGCCAGTTGGACTGGCGGACCGTCGAGTACACGCCATCGACTCCCGGGCAGTCGGGCCCAACGGACGAGACGGACAGGACGGGTTGGAGCAGCATGTCGGATTCTGCCGCGCGTGATCGGGACGCAGCCGAGACCGAATCGGCCTTCTCTCATCCACCGGTCGCCCCCGACGCGTCCGCCGCCTACGGGAACCACCCCGACCAGCTGATCGACTTCTATGCCCCGAGGGACGGCCGGCCCGGGGCGCCGGTGGTGGTCGTCCTGCACGGTGGCGCCTGGCGGGCGCCGTACGACCGTCGGCACGTGTCGCCGTTCGCGGACTTCCTCGCGCGGCGCGGGTTCGCCGTGGCCAGTGTCGAGTACCGGCGCGGTGGCGAGATCCCGCAGCAGCGAGGGGACGGGCCGGTCGCGGGCCGCTGGCCCGAGACGTTCGACGACGTCGCCGCGGCGATGGACGCGCTGCCGGCCCTGCTGGCCCGGGAACTCCCGGAGGCCGACGTACGGAGGATCGTTCTCACCGGGCATTCGGCGGGCGGGCACCTCGCCCTGTGGGCCGCCGCACGGCACGTGCTGCCCGAGGGGTCGCCGTGGCGGCTGCCCGCGCCGCCCCCGTTGCGGGGTGTCGTGGCCCTCGCACCGATCGCGGACTTCACCAGGGCCGTCGAGCTCGACGTGTGCTCGGGGGCGGTCGGTCAGTTCCTCGGCCGCGAGGAGGAGTTCGAGGAACGCTCCCGTCACGCCGACCCGGCCGTGCTGCTGCCCACCGGCATCGCGACGGTCGTGGTGCAGGGCACCACCGATCGCGATGTGCCGCAACCCGTCGCTGAGGCGTTCGTCGACGCGGCGGCGCGGGCCGGGGAGACGGTGGGGCTGACTCTGCTGCCCGAGGTCGGCCACTTCCCGCTGATCGACCCGGCGAGCGACGCGTGCGCGGTGGTGGCGGAGGAACTCGCGCAACTGGCCTGGTGATCCGAGGCGGATACGTTTCCGTGGCGGAGACGTTTCCGCGGTGGAAACGTTCCTGCGACGGAGAAGCACTAGTGCCGTGACCGGCAAGGTTTGCCCGGAAGGAGCGTCGTCCGGTGCTTCGTGGGGTCTCGGCCAACGCCGAAGGGGGTCCCCCCTGGCCCTTGAGGCCTTGGGGGAGTGCGTGCCGGACGGTGCGACGGGGCAAACGTTGCCGGTCACGGCACTAGGCACCACCTTCCGCCACGCGCCACCGGCCGGTCCCGGACGACCAAGACGGTTCCGTACGACCGGCCGGTCCGTACGACCGGCTGGTCCAGCGCCACCAGCCGGTGCCGTGCTGTCGGCCGGTGCCGCACCCGCTCGCGCGCGCATCGCCCGGGAACGGGTTCCGTAGTCGATTCTCTCGGCGATGAACGGGCTCCATGACACCGCTCCGTAGTACTTGCGATGGACGGCGCAGGATCCGCATCACTGCTGACGTCCCGGGCCGTACCGGCGCCTACCGTGGAAGCGTGACCGAGACCAAAACCAGAAGCCCCGAGTTCAGGCTGGCCGCCAGGGCGTTGGGCGGACTGCGACAGGATCTCTTCAGCGACGCCTTCGCCTATCGTCCGCTGGAACGGATGCGGACGGACGGGCTGCTGACCGGCAGGCTGCCGGGCCGGATGCGTGCGCGGGCCGCCTGGACGCCTCACGCCCTGGTCGGTGTGACCGCGTTCTTCGTGGCAGTCATGGGCCTGGCCTCGGGGGATTCCTCGGGTCTGCGTTTCCTGGTCGGGGGCGTCGTGACCGTGCTCCTTCCCGCGGCCACGGTGCTGATGACGCTGGTCCGGCCGGTCGGTGCGTTCTGGGCGTCGCTGGCACTCGCCCCGTTCGCGGCGATCTTCGGCAGCGACGGCTGGCCGTGGACGCCGAGCACGCTCCTCTCGCACCTGGTGGTGCTGGTGGTGGTCGCGGCCCGGACCCGGCCCCGTACCGCCGCCTGGATGTGGGGGATCACCGCGCTGTACGGCGCCCTGTTGGAAAGCCTCGGAGGCTGGCACTCCACGGGGACCAACGGGCCCCTCGCCTTCGCCTCCGCGTTCGCACTGCTGCTGGTCGCCGTGGTGCAGATCCGTCGCGACGCGGAGCGCGAGGTCACGGTGCAGCGCACGGTGACCGCCGTCGAACGCGACCGGCGCACCCTGCTGGAGGAGCGCACCACCATCGCCCGGGAACTGCACGACGTGGTCGCCCACCACATGTCGGTCGTCGCGATCCAGGCCGAGGCCGCTCCGTACCGGGTGGAGAACCCGCCGCCCGAGCTGGAGCAGGCGTTCGTCACGATCCGCGAGAACGCGGTCTCCGCCCTCACCGAGCTGCGTCGGGTCCTCGGCGTCGTACGGGCCGACGACCAGCAGGTGCCGGACGCTCCCCAGCCCACCCTCGCCCAGCTCGACGGGCTCCTCGCCAATGTGCGCGAGGCGGGGCTGGAGACCGAGAAGACGGTCACCGGCGCGATACGTGAACTGCCGCAGGGCGTCGAACTCTCGGCGTACCGGATCATTCAGGAGGCACTCAGCAACACGCTGCGGCACGCACCGGGCGCGACCGCCAAGGTGGAGATCGGTTACGTGCTCGGCGGGCTGGGGCTGCGTGTCGTGAACGGGCCGCCGACCGCCCCGGTGAAGCCCTCGCCGGGCGCCGGCCACGGGATCACGGGGATGCGGGAGCGGGTCACGATGCTGAATGGCACGATGACGGCCGGGGAAACAGAGGAGGGCGGCTACGAGATCGCCGCGTTCATCCCCGTGGCACTCGACCCCGAACCGAGCACGGCGCGCGACATGAACGAGACCACCCTGGTGATGCCGGTGAAGCAGGGGACGGCGGCTACCGAAGCGACCCGCGAGACGCGGGCGAAGCGAACGGCGGAGGGGAACGAGGTGGACCGGGTGAAGGCTGTGAGCGCTGTGGACGCGGCACACCGGGACGAAGAGGGCAAGCAGGGTGAGCGGGCCGAACGGGCGGAACAGGCGGGCCGGGTGGGACAGGCATGACCTCGGCCTTCGCTTCCGCCTCTCCTTCCGGCTCCGGCTCGCTCCCCGGCGACCCGCCCATCAGGGTGCTGATCGTGGACGACCAGATGATGGTCCGCGAGGGATTCTCGGTCCTGCTCAACGCCATGCCGGGAATCGAGGTCGTCGGCGAGGCGGTCGACGGTCGCCAGGCCATCGCGAAGGTCGCGGCGCTGCGCCCCGACGTGGTGCTGATGGACATCCGGATGCCGGAACTCAACGGCATCGAGGCCACCCGCGAGATCGTCGCCGCCGACGCGGACGCCAAGGTGTTGGTGCTGACCACGTTCGACCTGGACGAGTACGTCTACCAGGCACTGCGAGCCGGGGCGTCCGGCTTCCTCCTCAAGGACGCCTCCGCCCGACAACTGGCCGACGGCGTACGGGTGGTGGCCGCCGGTGAGGCCCTGCTCGCCCCGACCGTCACCAAGCGGCTGATCAACGAGTTCGCCAAGCTCGCCGAGGCCCCGCGTCCGCCCGCGCTCGCCCGGGTCGGGGACCTCACGGAACGCGAGACGGAGGTGCTCGTCCTCATCGCCCAGGGCAGGTCGAACGCGGAGATCGCCTCGCACCTGGTCGTCGCCGAGTCCACCATCAAGACCCATGTCAGCCGCATCCTGGTGAAGCTGGGGCTGCGCGACCGTACACAGGCCGCCGTCTTCGCGTACGAGGCCAGGCTGGTCACGCCGTCCTGAGCCGGCCCCCGGCCACGGCCGGGGGCCGAGAGGCCCGGCCGGGCACGGGACTGGTCGGCGGCGGCCTGGCCGGATAGCGTCCCTGTATGAGCCCGTCTTCCCGTTCCGCGGCCGATGTTCCCTTCAGATCGTCCGAGCCCTCCGGCTCCCACGCGTCCTTCGACCCGTGGTCACCGGCGTTCGTCGCCGATCCGTACCCGGCCTATACCGCGCTGCGGGCGGCCGGACGGGTGCACTACTTCGAGCCAAGCGACCAGTGGCTCGTCCCACACCACGCCGATGTGTCCGCGCTGCTGCGCGATCGCCGCCTGGGCCGGACGTACCTGCACCGCTTCACCCACGAGGAGTTCGGCCGGACCCCGCCGCCTGCCGAGCACGAGCCCTTCCATACCCTCAACGGGCAGGGCCTCCTCGACCTGGAGGCGCCCGACCACACCCGGATCCGGCGCCTGGTCTCCAAGGCGTTCACCCCGCGCACGGTCGAGCGGCTCGTCCCGACGGTACGGCGGCTCGCCGCCGAGCTGGTCGACTCGTTCGTCGAGGCGGGCGGCGGCGATCTGCTCACGGCGGTCGCCGAACCGCTGCCCGTGGCGGTCATAGCCGAGATGCTCGGCATCCCGGAGTCCGACCGCGGCCCGTTGCGCCCCTGGTCGGCGGCGATCTGCGGGATGTTCGAGCTGAACCCGTCCGAGGAGACCGCCCGTGCCGCCGTGCGCGCCTCGCTCGACTTCTCCGCGTACCTGCGCGAGCTGATCGCGGAGCGGCGCAAGAACCCGGGTACGGATCTGATCTCCGCGCTCATCGCCGCCCACGACGAGGGGGAGCGGCTGAGCGAACAGGAGATGATCTCCACCTGCGTACTGCTTCTCAACGCCGGACACGAGGCGACCGTCAACACCACGGTGAACGGCTGGTGGACGCTGCTGCGCCACCCCGAACAGCTTGCAGCCCTGCGTGCCGACCACGGGCTGCTGCCGACGGCGATCGAGGAGCTGATGCGGTACGACACTCCGCTCCAGATGTTCGAGCGCTGGGTACTCGACGACATCGAGATCGACGGCACGGTCGTCCCGCGCGGCTCCGAGGTGGCCCTGCTCTTCGGCTCCGCCAACCGTGATCCCGCCCGCTTCGAGGCTCCGGACGCCCTGGACCTGAGCCGACGCGAGAATCCGCATGTCACCTTCGGCGCGGGCATCCACTTCTGTCTGGGCGCCCCGCTTGCCCGGGTCGAACTCGCCGCTTCCTTCGGCGAGTTGCTGCGCCGCGCCCCGGGCCTCCGGCTGGTGGCCGAGCCGGAATGGAACCCGGGTTACGTGATCAGGGGACTGAAGGAACTCCGCGTCGAGCTGTGACCGGAGCGAAGGGCGACAGGGTACACGCGCCGGTCCCGGGAACCCGGTCCCGGCTCCCTGGCCCCTGTGCCCTGGTCCCGGCTCCCGGCTCCCGGCTCCCGGCCCCTGTGCCCTGGTCCCGGCTCCCTGGCCCCTGTGCCCAGGTCTCGGCTCCCTGGCCCCTGTGCCCGGCCCGGTTTCCCGGATCCTGTCTCACGGCACGGATACGCGGGCCTGAATTCCTCGGTCCGGATTCGCCGGTCCGGATTCCGTGGCCCGGTTTCCCGGCCTCGCCAGTCGGATCGACACCCGGCCCTGAGATCAACGGCCCTGAGGCCGGCGGTCTGGGTTGGTGGAGATCGGACACGGCGGCTCCGGCTCTGTCAGCTTCTGGTCAGCATCCGGGTCCGCAGAGCGGTGGGCCGGCCAGCACGTCGAAGGCCAGCCCGAAGGCCGCGAGTCCCGCGAGGAGCGCCGCCGCCCCGAGGGCCGACCGCCACTCTCCCCGCAGGAGGGCGAAGAGAGCGATCCCGGCCGTGATGCCGCCGAGCACCATGACGGGGAGCCCGAGCCAGAGCACGTTCCATTCCGACTCCCCCTCGAAGCCGCCGAAGATGCCGTGTCGGCCGTACGGGGCCCAGGCAAGCAGGCCGACCACTCCACCGACGGTGGCTGCGAGGCAGCCGACGATTCCGCGCACGGCTTCGCCCCGGTTCTCCATGACCGGAGTGACGCGGGCGGGCCGTAGGACGGTTGCACCCGGGCCCCACCCACATCACCGTGCCACTGCGTCACCGCTTCTCTCTTTGCTCCTCGTCTCTTCGCCTCCACACCTCACTGCCTCTTCATCCTTGCCGCGCCATCAGGTCAGGACGTCGCGTCGTCGCAGCGCCACCGCCCCGGCGCCCACCAGCGCCACCGCTATCGCCGTTAGCGCGAGCACGGGGCCCCACTCCATCCCGGTGCCTCCCGGCAGCTTCGGCAGGTGAGTGAACGGCGACAGGTCCATCATCGGGCGGGGCAGATCCAGCGCGGGCCCGATCCACCCGAGCGCCAGGCATGTTCCGGCCACGCCCCAGGAGGCCACCGCGGCCTTCGGGAGCGCCCCGTACAGCAGGACCGTGACGCCGCCCAGCAGCCAGATCGCGGGCAACTGGACCAGTGACGCCCCCAGCACGGCCGGGAGGCCGTGGCCGTACCCGGCGGCCAGGCCGACTCCGCCCACCACCATGATCAGGGCCGCCCCGCCGAACGCGACCACCAGATGCCCCGCCGCCCATCGCAGTCGGCCCACCCCGCACGCCAGCACCGGTTCGGCGCGCCCGGCCGTCTCCTCGCCGTGCAGCCGCAGCACCGACGCCACGATGTACAGCGCGGCGACCATGCCGAGCATGGAGACCATCGCCGCGAGGAAGGCGTCGGTCAGACCGGACTGACCGCCCATCCGCTCGAAGATCTCCCGCGTCTTCGGGTTGTCGCCGACCAGGTCCGCCGCCCCGTCGGTCAGCCCACCGAAAACGACCCCGACCGCGGCGAACGACAGCGTCCAGCCGATCAGCGCTCCCCGCTGGAGCCGCAGCGCGAGCCCGGAGGCGGACGATATCCGCCCCCGCGCCGGCCCGGGCCGGGTCGCCAGGAAGCTCATGCCGACGTCGCGCCGCCCAGCCAGGGCGTAGGCCAGAACGGCCTGGACCGTGATCGCGGCCGCCATGACGAGCAGCACCCACCAGCGTGTCCCTGCGTATGCCCGCACGTTCTCTGCCCAGCCGAGGGGGGAGAGCCAGGTCAGGACCGACGAACCGTCGCCCGTCGCCGCATCGCCCGCCGCCTTCAGGACGAACGCGGCACCGATCACCGCTGCCGTGAGCCCCTTGGCGAGCCGCGCGCTCTCGGTGAACTGAGCTGCCATCGCCGCCGTGCAGGCGAACAGCGCGCCCGTCCCGGCGACCGCCGCGGCGAGCGCCACCGCGCCGGACCCGCCCGCCCCGGAGCCGGCCATGCCGACCGCGACGACCAGCGCCAGCGCGGCGTTGGCGATCAACGCGGTGAGCAGCGCGGCTGTCAGTGGGGCGCGGCGCCCCACCATCGCGGAGGACAGCATTTCCTGACGCCCGGTCTCCTCTTCCTCACGGGTGTGCCGCACGACGACGATCAGGCTCATCACGGCGGCCAGCGCCCCGCCGAAGCAGACCATCCGCCAGCTGACGAGACCGCCGACGGAGTCGGCGAAGACCGGTCCGTACAGAGCCCTGAGGGAACTGTTGCCGTTCATCGATGCGGCAAGCTCGGCCCGATCGGCGGCGGTGTCGTACAGCGAGGCGAAGGAGTTGGCGACGAGGGAGAAGGAGCCGCCGAGCACGAGCACCCAGATCGGCAGCATGATCCGGTCGCGCCGCAACGCGAGCCGCAGCAGCGCCCCGGTGCCCGCGAACTGCCGGGCCACTGAGCCGGTCCGGGGCCCGGCACCGGTCGGCGCGGTCATGGTCACGGCAGTCACCGCACCGTCACCCCCACGCCCTCGCCGCCCTCCGGCCCACCCGCGCCGTCCGGCCCACGCGCACCGTCCGCGACGGTCGGTCCATCTGCGCCGTTCTTCGCCCGGCTCTCCGCCCCGCCGTCCGTTCCGCCCGCCGTATTCGTCGTGTCTGCTGTTTTCGTCGCAGCTGCCGTGTCCGCCAGGTCGGCCGCGCCCGCCGTGTCCGTCGTGTAGTGGCGGAGGAAGAGCTCGTCCAGCGTGGGCGGCGTGCTCGTCAGGGTCCGGATGCCCGATGCGGAGAGCCTCCTGAGCACCGCGTCCAGCTTGTCCGTGTCGACCTGGAGCGTCACGCGAAGGCCCTGCACCCGGAGGTCATGGACGCCGGGAAGGCGTGCGAGCCCGTCGGGTGGGCCGGTCAGCTCGGCGGTGATGTTCGTACGGGTGAGATGTCGCATGCCGGCCAGCGAACCGGTCTCGACCGTCCGGCCCTGACGGATGATGCTGACCCGGTCGCAGAGCGTCTCCACTTCGCTGAGGATGTGGCTGGACAGCAGGATCGTGCGCCCGCGCGCGCGTTCCTCGGCGACACAGTCCTGAAAGACCTCCTCCATCAGCGGATCGAGGCCACTGGTCGGCTCGTCGAGGATCAACAGATCCACGTCGGAGGCGAAGGCGGCGACGAGGGCGACCTTCTGCCGGTTGCCCTTGGAATACGTGCGCCCCTTCTTCGTCGGGTCGAGTTCGAAGCGCTCGACCAGCTCGGCGCGTCTGGTCCGGTCGAGGCCGCCGCGCAGCCGCCCGTAGAGATCGATCACCTCGCCGCCCGACAGATTGCGCCACAGCGTGACGTCGCCCGGGACGTACGCCACCCTCCGGTGGAGCTCGACCGCGTCGCCCCATGGATCGCGGCCGAGCAGCCGAGCGGTGCCGGAGTCGGCTCGCAACAGTCCGAGCAGTACCCGGATGGTGGTGGACTTCCCGGAGCCGTTGGGCCCGAGGAAGCCGTGAACCTCACCGGCCTCGACCGCGAGGTCGAGGCCGTCCAGCGCGCGCGTCCGGCCGAACGACTTGCACAGCCCGGCCACCCTGATTGCCTGCTTCATGTTCTGAACGTACGCTATTTTCACAAATTTGTGAAGTTAAGGAAGCGTATAAAGTTGGAGTCACGGCGAGGCCGGAGAAGCGGTGGGGGCCGAGGAAACAGGGGAGACGATCGGGCGATGACCAGCGAAACCGAACAGGGCGCGCGGACCGAGCGGGACGCGGATGCCGTCTCGCGGTTCGTGGAGCGGTTCGCGTCAGACATGACGGAGGCGGGGATGCAGCGGATGGCGTCCCGCGTCTTCGCCGCGCTCCTCGCGGACGACGACGGGTCGATGACGTCCGCCGAGCTCGCCCTGGCACTGCAGATCAGCCCCGCTGCGGTGTCCGGCGCGATCAACTACCTCACGCAGGTCAGCATGGTCGGCCGCGAGCGCGAGCCGGGCTCGCGGCGGGATCGCTACCGCCTCCACGACGAGCTCTGGTACACCACCTTCGCCAACCGTGACCGGGTGCTCACCCGCTGGGAGAACACCCTGAAGGAAGGTGCCCGCACCCTGGGGGAGCACACCCCTGCCGGGGCCAGGCTCGCCGAGACGGCGGCGTTCTTCGAGTTCGTGCAGGCGGAGGTGGCCGGGATGATGGACCGCTGGCGCCAGCACCGCAAGACGCTCGACCTGCCGACCGCCGACGAGAGCCGGGGCTCTGGCCACCGGGGCGCCTGACGGCCGGGCGCCCGACGACCGGGAGCTTCGGCCTTCGCTCCCGGCGCCCGGGCGCCGGGAGCACTGCCTCCCCGGGGGCTATCCCCCGGCCGACGCCCCTGCCTCGGCCGGCAGCATCAGTCCCCAGGCCCCTGCCCGCACCGTCCACGTACGCGTCCGGACCGGGCCGCCGACCTGGGTGTCCGCGCGGTAGCGGAAGTCCGCGCCCGAGACCGTGACCGCCTTCGCCTCCGCCGTGACCGGGTCCGCCTCCGAAGGACGTATCACCACCTCGGCGAGGCCGTCGTCGCCGCCGCACGAGGTCACCGTCACGGACTCGACCGGGCGGTCCAGGTCGTTCAGCAGTACGCCGTCCGCCTCGACCCGCAGCCGGTGCGTGCGGGGCGGGTCCGGGGGCTTCGACGGGGTCGGGCGCACGAGGGCGCGGACCAGTGAGCGGCAGGTGTCCCACACGGCCGTGGCCCCGGTGGGGGCGGTCGCCGCGTCCGGCGGCGCCCCACGGCCCGTGGCATGGCCCGGGGCCCGGTCCGGGGTGCGATCCAGCAGGTGGGCCTGGTGGGCCTGGTGGGTCTGATGGGCCTGATGAGCGGGGTGGGTCGGGTGGGTCGGGTGGGCCGGGATGTGCAGAGCACCCAGCACCAGGCCGTCGCTGTCGTCGATCAGCAGGTCGAGCCTGCGCACGGCCCCGTCCAGGGCGGTGCGCGCCGCCGCCACCGCACCCCGCGGCACGCCGAGCGAGTGTGCGAGTTCCAGCGCGTCGGCGGAGCCGACGGGGATCAGCGCGAGCGACTTGTCGGCCGGGTCCCGTTCCCGGTGCAACAGGGCCACCGCCCGCCGCAGCGCGAGGTCGTCGCCGACCACCACCGGGCGTCGAACACCCCTGCGGGACAAGGCCCGTGCGAATTCCTCGGGCCCTTCGGGCAGGCAGATCTTGGCATGCGAACCGGCGCTGAGCACGTCCTTCGCGATGCGAACGGACTCGCCGTCGGTCCGGCGGGCCACCGGATCGATGACCACCAGCAGCTGGTGCGCACCGTCGCCGGGGGGCTGGGCAGCCGACACCTCGGTCCTTCCTCGGGTAGCATCTTGGTGCAAGAGCCCCTTTCGCTATTGCGCCAGGGGCTTCGTCTATTCCGGGGCACCCGGTTCGACGGTTCAGGCCGTGCCGTACATCGTCGTACGGCGTGTACGACGTTCATGTACGCCCCCTGACCTTGGACATGCCCCGCCCGGAAGGGGTGTACGCCTGTGCCCGCACTTGTGCTGCTCGGTGCTCAGTGGGGTGACGAGGGCAAGGGAAAGGCCACCGACCTGCTCGGTGGGTCCGTTGACTACGTGGTGCGTTATCAGGGCGGCAACAACGCCGGCCACACGGTGGTCGTCGGTGACCAGAAATACGCACTCCATCTCCTCCCCTCCGGAATCCTTTCGCCGGGGTGCACCCCGGTCATCGGGAACGGTGTCGTCGTCGATCCGGCGGTCCTGCTTTCCGAGCTGAGTGGGCTGAACGAGCGCGGCGTGGACACGTCCAAGCTCCTGATCAGCGGCAATGCCCATTTGATCACCCCGTACAACGTCACGATCGACAAGGTGACGGAACGGTTCCTCGGCAAGCGCCGGATCGGCACGACCGGACGCGGTATCGGCCCGACGTACGCCGACAAGATCAACCGGGTGGGCATCCGCGTCCAGGACCTCTACGACGAGTCGATCCTGGAGCAGAAGGTCGAGGCGGCCCTGGAGCAGAAGAACCAGCTCCTCGCCAAGGTCTTCAACCGGCGCGCCATCGAGTCCGGCAAGATCGTCGAGGAGATGCTCCAGTACGCGGAGCAGATCAAGCCGTACATCGCGGACACGACGCTGGTCCTGAACAACGCCATCGACGAGGGCAAGGTCGTCCTGTTCGAGGGCGGTCAGGGCACGCTGCTCGATGTCGACCACGGCACGTACCCCTTCGTCACCTCGTCGAACCCGACGGCGGGCGGTGCCTGCACCGGTGCGGGCGTGGGCCCGACGAAGATCAGCCGGGTCATCGGCATCCTCAAGGCGTACACCACGCGCGTCGGCGCGGGCCCGTTCCCGACGGAGCTGTTCGACGAGGACGGCGAGGCGCTGCGCCGGATCGGCGGCGAGCGCGGCGTCACCACCGGCCGCGACCGTCGCTGCGGCTGGTTCGACGCCGTGATCGCGCGGTACGCGACCCGGGTCAACGGCCTCACCGACTTCTTCCTCACCAAGCTGGACGTGCTGACCGGCTGGGAGCAGATCCCGGTGTGTGTCGCGTACGAGATCGACGGCAAGCGCGTCGAGGAGCTTCCGTACAGCCAGACCGACTTCCACCACGCGAAGCCGGTCTACGAGATGCTGCCGGGCTGGTCGGAGGACATCACGAAGGCCAAGACCTTCTCCGACCTGCCGAAGAACGCGCAGGCGTACGTGAAGGCGCTGGAGGACATGTCCGGCGCACCGATCTCCGCGATCGGCGTCGGCCCCGGCCGCACCGAGACGATCGAGATCAACCCCTTCCTGTAGCCCCCGGCGCGGGAAGCCCTGCCACAGGGATTTCCGAGGGAAGCCACGGGCGCGGCGAGGGCCGGAACGGTTCGTTCCGGCCCTCGCGCGCGCCTTCGGGCCCGTTCCGGGGCCGAGGTCGTTCCGGACCGTCCGGGGCCGGGGCCGGGGTCGTTCCGGACCGTCCGGGGCCTGTCTTCGGGCCCGGCCGGCCCGGCGCGTCGGTGCTGTCAGCGGCCGTTCAGTCCTCGCCGCAGATGAGCAGCCCCTTCGGGGTCGCGCACGGCAGGTGTCCGTGGGTGCGGATCACGTCCTGGCCGTTGCCCCGGCCCATGTAGTTCAGGAAGCTGGACGCCAGGGAGTCGGCGGGCGGTTGGCCGTAGGTGTAGGCGTACTCGATCTCCCGGAACGGGTACGTGCCCGTACCGCCTGTTCTCGCGGAGCTGCGGGAGCCGTCCGGTTTGGGGCCGTCGGAGAGGACGACCAGCGCCGGCGAGCCGGAGGCTTTGCTCTTCGCGCCGCGATCGGCCAGTTCCCGTACGCCCGCGGCGGTGCGGGTCCGGTGTGCGGTGTCTCCGATCGGTCGCTTCCGGTCCGGGGCGTCCGGTGCGGACAGGTGCGCCAGCCGGTTCATGCGTACCTGTGTGCGGCGCCGGAATCACCGTACGAGCGCCGGACGGTGGGTGAGAGGGATGGGACGGGCTCGTCGACCGACGTTCGTCCGCTGTTTCCTGGCTGGACCGTGCCCTGATGCGTAGAGGTCGTCGTCTTGATGCGTACGGGTCGATGTCCTGATGCGTACGAGGCGACCGGGGCCGCGGACTGCTTGTGCCGTGGCGGATCCGGCCCTCGCGCATCGGGCCTTTTGGTCTAGACCTTGACAGGTTCAGGGCGGCAGGACTTGAGTGGCGGGGACGTGCAGACGGTTCGCCGACGCGTTCGGCGCGCCCCGCCGAAGGAGTGTGAAGCGCTGAACCGCATCAAGAGCCTTCTGGCCGTACTGGGCGTCGCCGCCGCGACGGCGGTGCTCCTCCCCACGACCGCATCGGCATCTGCGAACGCACCCGCACCCGTTGCCGAGTTCGTGCCCGCACCCACGTCGGGATCCGCGGCCGCATCCGTTGCCGAGGCTGCCTGCGCGCCGGTGTGGAGTTCTGCGACCTCGTACGCGGTGGGTGGCGTCGTTTCGCACCACGGGCGCAACTGGACGGCCAAGTGGTGGACCCGGAACGAGAATCCGGGCTCCACCACTGTCTGGGCCGATCAGGGTGCCTGCACGGGCGGGGTCTCCGACTTCGTCGTCAGCGAGGAGCAGTTCGACCGGATCTTCCCGGACCGGAATCCCTTCTACACGTACCAGGGTCTGATCGACGCCCTGCACGCCTACCCGCGCTTCGCGAACACCGGAACGCCCGTCACACGTGCCCGGGAGGCCGCGGCGTTCCTGACCCACGCCGACTTCGAGTCGGTCGGGCTGCGGTACGTGAAGGAGATCAACGAGGCCAACTACTGGCGCAAGTGCGACTACAGCCTGCCTTACGGCTGCCCGGCCGGTCGGACCGCGTACTACGGCCGCGGCCCGATCATGTTCAGCTGGAACTTCAACTACAAGACCGCGGGCGACGCACTCGGCGTCGACCTGCTCCACAACCCCTGGCTGGTCGAGCAGGATCCGGCCGTCGCCTGGCTGACCGCTCTGTGGTACTGGAACACCCAGAACGGCCCAGGCACCATGACCTCGCACGACGCCATGGTCGGCGGTGCGGGCTTCGGTGAGACGATCCGCTCGTTGAACGGAGCCCTGGAGTGCGGCGGTGGCAACCCCGAATCGGTGGCGGCGCGGGTCGCCGCGTACGAGCGGATCACCGGGATCCTCGGTACGGCGCCGGGCTCCGGACTGTCCTGCTGATGACGGCCGCGTTCTGCGCGTGAGGCGGCTACGGTCGCGTGGGGTATGGCGGTCCGCGTGGGGTATGGCGGTGCGCGCGGGGCGTGATGGGCGCGTGAGGTGTGACGGTCGTGCCTTTCGCGAAACCGGGGCCGGGCGTTCCGTATTTGGACGGAAGTGGAGCCTCCGTCATGCCTTTCCGGCCATGGACCCCGATCAAGTCCCGCTGGTCTTTCCCCTGTTGAGGGCGGTGCGGCCGTGCCGGTGGCCCGTGAACCAGGTCCGGAGGAGGGTGTTCGGAAGTATTTCCGAGGCTGGTCCAGACCTTGACAGGTCTGGACCAGCGGCGCTTGAGTGGCCGTCACCCCCCCATGGCGGCGCACCGTCCAGCTTCGGTGCGCCGCACCGAAGGAGTGATCACGTGATCAGACGCGTCATGGGCCTGCTTGCCGCGCTGGGCGCGGTCGCCGCCATGGTCGTGGCCCTCCCGGCCACCACCGCCGCCGCGGCGGCGGACTGCGCGGCACCCTGGAACTCCTCGTCCGTCTACACCGGTGGCGGAACGGTCTCCCACAACGGGCACAACTGGACCGCCAAGTGGTGGACCCAGAACGAAACTCCCGGCAGCTCCGACGTCTGGGCCGACCAAGGCAGTTGCGGCGGAGGCGGCGGGACCGACCCGGGCAATCCGTCGGGCTTCGTCGTGAGCGAGGCGCAGTTCAACCAGATGTTCCCGAACCGGAACCCCTTCTACACGTACAACGGGCTCACCGCCGCGCTGAGCGCCTACCCGGCCTTCGCGAACACCGGCAGCGACACCGTCAAGCGTCAGGAGGCGGCGGCGTTCCTCGCCAACGTCAGCCACGAGACGGGCGGCCTGGTGTATGTGGTCGAGCAGAACACGTCGAACTACCCCCACTACTGCGACAGCAGCCAGCCCTACGGCTGCCCGGCCGGTCAGGCCGCGTACTACGGGCGGGGCCCGATCCAGCTCAGCTGGAACTTCAACTACAAGGCCGCCGGTGATGCCCTCGGCATCGACCTGCTGCGCAACCCGTACCTGGTCGAGCAGGACGCCTCGGTCGCCTGGAAGACCGGCCTCTGGTACTGGAACACCCAGAACGGGCCCGGGACCATGACCGCCCATCAGGCCATGGTGAACGGTGCCGGATTCGGTGAGACCATCCGTTCCATCAATGGATCCCTGGAGTGCAACGGAGGCAACCCGGCCCAGGTCCAGAGCCGTATCGACCGCTACAAGGCGTTCACGCAGATCCTCGGCACCACCCCGGGCAACAACCTGAGTTGCTGACCTGCTGACCTGCTGAGCTGTCGGCCTGCTGATCTGCGGACCGGCGACATCGGCATCACGTCGGGGGCGTGTCCGGTTCGACCGGGCACGCCCCCGACGTGTGCCCGGGAACGGCACGCGCGCTCAGAAGGGCTCGCCGGGTTCTTCCGCGATCTCCAGGGCACGGAAGGCCAGCCACAGGTCGTAACGGGCGCTCGGTGCCTGGAGCAACGAGCGCTGGAGTACTGATTCGAGGCGCGTGAGGCGCTTGCGCGCACCCGGTACCGATATGCCCAACTCGGCAGCAGTGCCCGCAAGCTGGGCCTCGCAGTCCAGCCAGACGCGGAGGGTGGTGCGCGGATCGGAGGTGCTCCGGGAGATGCCCGCCTCGGCGAGCGGACGCAACTGGTGCACAGCCCATTCCCGGACGGCCGGTCCGCTCAGGAGGTTGTCCAGGGCATCCAGTCGGCGCGCGAGGGGTGCTTGGGGTGTCTGAGGTGTCCGGGGTGTGGTGGGCGTTCGGGGCGGGGCGGGTGTGCGGGGCGCCGTGGGCGTGGCGCGGATGCGCAGGGCGAGGTCGAGGGCGGCCTGGTCGGCGAGCCGGTTCAGGTCGAGGTCGAGCAGTTCGCCGATCAGCCGCAGTCGCGCCGCGAGGGTGTTGCGGTGGATCTTCAGATGCTGGGTGGCGTGCGAGGAGAAGGCGAGCCAGGAGGAGAGCGTCGCCGTCAGTTCCTGACTGCCCGGGTCGTGGCTGCGCCTCGGCACATGGGTGAGCAGCGGGTTCAGGAGCGCATCCGCCCACTGCGCACCGGCCGCACCGACGACCAGGGCCGCCTCCGGCGCGGAACCGAACCGAGCGTGCCGGGTGGGCAGTCCGCGGGCCACGGCCAGGGCGTGGAACGCCTGGCGGTATCCGGTCGCCGTGTCGGACAGCGGTACGTCCTCGCTCGCCCCGACGACGCACTCGTCCACCACGTCGGCGACGCGGCGTCCGACCGGCGGGTCGGCCGCGTCCGGACCGGCCGGTACGACCAGGATCAGATGACGCGCGTACACCGGGCACCGCACGATCCAGGACCTGCCGCCGGAGATCTCCGCGCAGACCCTGGCCACCTCGTCCCGACGGCCCACGGGGCATTCCACGA
The DNA here is from genome assembly GCF_042892615.1 of Streptomyces sp. NPDC001750. Taxonomy (NCBI): domain Bacteria; kingdom Bacillati; phylum Actinomycetota; class Actinomycetes; order Kitasatosporales; family Streptomycetaceae; genus Streptomyces; species Streptomyces sp. NPDC001750. The sequence goes on from NZ_JBIAUE010000023.1 coordinate 72,999, forward strand.
CGCAGACCAGTACCGGGTCGGGCAGTTCGGGCTTCAGCGCCCCCGCGACCTGATGCGCGATGGACAGCTGGCCGGTCATGAGCAGGTGCAGTACCGCTTCCCGATTGCGCGACTCCGCCAGATCGACGCGGCGGCGCGTGCGCTCCACGGTCTCCGCCGCCCAGCACATGGCGAGCGGTACGGCGACGTCGGAGACCAGCGTGGCCAGCCCTTCCGGCAGCGGGCGCGGGGCGACGACGGCCAGGAGCGGGGCGGCGGTGTCGGGCGGGCCGTCCAGGGGGAACAGCAGCACCGTGTGCGGCCCCCTGTCGAAGGAGAAGGAGCGCGCGCCGAGCGACGCCAGCTCCTTGGCACCGTCGGCAGCCAGGGCGGCGGCCTCGACGGCCCATGCGGCGCTCCCGGTGGTGGGGGTTCCGGTGGCCGCGCCGGCCCGTATGGCGGCGTCGGCGTCCGCGGTGCCGGTGCCCGTTGCCGTCCGGGCCGCCGACGCCGTTCGTGTTCCTGTCCCCGTGCCTGTTCCCGTTCCGTTCCGGGCTCCTGGCCCCGTTCCCGTCTCGCTCCGGGCTCCTGTACCGGTTCCTGTTCCCGTGCCGTGTCGGACGGATGTCCCCGCGTCGGCGCCGACCGTGGCCCTGGTCGCGCCGTGCAGGATGCCGCCGTCCGCGTCGAGCAGCCCGGCCCAGCCCTCGGCCCGGCCGGACACCCAGCGCAGGAGTTCGCGCGAGCCACCGGTCCGGGCCAGCCGGTACATCCTCAGTACGTCGTCGGCCCGTTGCCGCCCGTGCACCTTTCCTCCGCTCATCGCGCCGCCGCGCTCCCGTGCTTCTGCGCCTCCGCGTCCACGCGCCCTTGCGCTTCGCGCTTCTCTGTCTCCGCGCGTCTGCGCCCGCCAAAACCGGAGCGCAGCGTACCGGTTTCACTGTGCGAACTGATACCTCGGGCGGCCCACGCAGTGCGAACTGAATCTTTCTGTCGTCTATCCGACGCCATAGAGTCCGAACACGGTTGCGGCGCCCTTCGGGGGAGGGGCACGGGGGCGACGGCAGCGGCTCACGGGGGTGGCCGCTGTCGTCGGCCGCGACCGTTCCTCCATTTCCGGCCGGTTCGGGCCGCTTCCAGCCCCTTGCGGTCTTTTCCAGCCCGCTGCCCGTGGCGGGTTCTTCGGCAGCCGCTTCTTCGGCAGTCGCTGCATCGCTCCGTTGTCAGTGGTGGTTTCTAGGCTCTGCTCACGACCAGCAATGCGAGCAGGGCCGACCGGGAGAGACCATCGCCATGGAATTCCGTATCGAGTGCAGAGCGCTGACCGACGCCGTGATCTGGGCGGCCCGGGTGCTGCCGAACCGGTCGACCGTTCCGCTGCTGGGCGGGCTGCTGCTGGAGGCGGAGGGCGGCCGACTGCGCATATCGGGCCTCGACTACGAGGCGTCCGCGTGCATCGAGGTGGACGCGGAGATCGTGCGCCCCGGAAAGGCGCTGGTCATGGGGCGGCGGCTGGTCGACGTGGGCCGGGTGCTGCCCGACGGCGTGGTGGAGTGCGTGGTCGAGGGGTCACGGTTCTCCATGATTGGTGGCAGCGCTCGGTTCGGGCTCTCGATGCTGCCGCTCGACGACTATCCGACATTGCCGGACCTGCCCCCGGTGCTCGGAGAGGTGGACGCGGAGGAGCTCGCCGACGCGGTCGCCCAGGTCTCGGTGGCGGCGGGCTGGGACGACTCGCTGCCGACGCTGACCGGTGTACGACTGGCGCTCGACGGCGACCGGATGACGCTCGCCGCGACGGACCGCTACCGGTTCGCGGTACGCACACTCACATGGAAGCCGGTCACGGAGGACGTCTCGGCAGATGTGCTGGTGTCCGCCCGAAGGTTGTCCGAGATCACCCGTTCCTTCGACCGGTCCGGGGCGTGCCGACTTGCCCTGGACGGCGGTTCTGTCGGCTTCGAGCAGGGTGGCGCGCAGTCCACGGTGCGACTGCTCGACGGCCGACTGCCGTGCCACGACAGGCTGTTCGCGATGACGGACCCGGTCAGTGTGGTCGCGGACTGGGAGGAGCTGGCCGGATCGGTCGCTCGGGTCGCCGTGGTCGCTGAGGGAGGCAGCCCCTTGCAGCTGACGTTCTCGGACGGCTCGCTGCTGCTCCAGGCGGGGTACGAGGACGATGTGGCCTCCCAGCGCCTGGGCGTCGAGTTGGTCGGCGCCGACGAAATGACGGTGGCGTTCGACCCGGTGTACTTGTCGAACGCGCTGTCCTCGTTCCATGCACCGGTGGTCAGACTCGACCTGATGGGGCCGGGGCAGCGCGCGCTGATCACCGGCTGGCCGTCCCGGGAGGACGCGCTCGGGCAGGCGACGCCCCCTGTCCACCAGCATCTTCTGATGTCGGTGAAGCCGCTGGCCTAGTGCTGTGGCCGGAAAGGTTTGCCGGGAAGCTCGCGGCGTGGGTGCGGTGCGTCGCGAGGCGGACGATCGTCCTCGTACGGGACGTACCCGGGTGATGCGACAACGCGCCAGTGCGGCGTCGGTCGCGTCGCTCGCGCTCCAGATCGCGGTACGCGGCGTCTACCACGGCCTGCTCGGCGACGGCTCCGTCGAAGTCCGCGTCACGTTCGCCGTACAGCTTGGGCAGCGGGTCACCGTCGACGATCCAGTTGCGCCAGTCCCGTTCCACCTCGGCGAGGTGCCGGACCAGGCCGAGCAGCGACATCGTCGACGGCGGAACCGATCGACGGCTTGTCCGTGAGCTCTTCCCGTCCAGGAACGTCGTCTCCTCGCCGACGAGGGGCAATGCCTGCCGGGTGTTCCTCGGTCGGTGATTAGCCGCTCCTGGCCACGACTGCCTGCTACAACGCCCGTGCCCTACACATCAGTCGGCCCGCGTGTATGTCAACCGACCACTGCCGTCCGTGTTCTCGCGGTGCAGCGAACCGTCCGGGAGCAGCGTGAGTACGGTCGGCTTGCCCGCCGCGCAGGACGACATCGGCTCACCGGCGACCACCGTGGACGCGTCGACCTCCATCGGACCGGACGGGGCCGGCTCGGCGGTCAGGGCGGCCTCGAAGACGCAGTGGTACGAGCCGCCGCCGTCGAGCGGCCCGTCCGCGGTGAGGGTGAGCACGGTCTGCCCGACCGCGCCCTGCCGGATGACGAGTTCTCGGGTCGAACGGCCCGAGGGGTTGTCGATGGAACCCGACCAACTGCCCAGAAAACCGGAGGGTATGGGGCCGTTGCCGCTCCGCCGGTCGTCGGAGGACGAATCGTCCGGATCGGAGGATGCCCGGCCGTCGCCGCCGTTCGCACCCGAGGACGTCCCGGCGGGTGGCGGTGACACGGTCGGGGAAGGAACGGGCTTCTGCCCCTTGTCGTTCATCAGCGCGTAGACGGACCCGCCGGCGCCGATCGCGACGAGAACGGCCACCGCGACGAGCGCGATCGTCGCCCCCTTGCCTCGCCGCACGGGTTCCGGGGCGGGCTGTGGGGCGGATGTGCAGAGCGGGCCGTACGGAGGAGTCGAGCCGAATCCGGGCTGCTGGTACGGGTGTTGCTGCGGGTATCCGTACCCGGTACCGCTCTGCTGCGTACCGAACCCCATCTGTCCGGGGTGCGGCTGCGCGTGCTGCTGCGGTGGGTAGCCGTACGCGTGGGAGTGCGGTGCGGGGGGTGACAGGGGCCCGGGGGTGCCGGCCACGGCGGGCATCGAGTGCATGACACCGGGCGGTGTCGGGCCGGGCCCGTCGACCGGCGAGCCCGACGCGACGGATGCGACGGATCCGGTGGGGGTGGTGGGGGCGGAAGGAACGGGGGAGGCGGGGGATGTGGCGGATGCGGAAGCGGTCGGAGGGGCGCCTGGCGCGGGAGTTGCTGGAGGGGTGCCGGGCGTGGAAGTGGCTGGAGAGGTGCCGGGCGCGGAAGTGGCCGGAGGGGCGGTGGGCGCGCCGGGTGTGGTGGGCGCCGTGGCCGACGGGTCGGTGGGTGGTCGCTGCTCGGGCCTCTCCTCCGGGTCCTCGGAGTCCAGCAGCTCCACGGCGTGGCGCCCGAGCTGGGCGAGGAGCGCGCCCGGGAGCCACGGCTCCGTCACGTCGTCGTCCGCCAGACGCTCCAGGAGCGCGTCCGTCGAGGGACGGGCGGCCGGGTCCTTGCGCAGGCAGTCCCGGACCAGCTCGACGAGGTCCACCGGGACGCCGGCCAGATCCGGTTCCTCCTGGGCGATCCGGTACATCTGCGCGTGCGCACCGCTGTCGGACGTCCCGAACGGAAGCCGGCCGGTCGACGCGTACGCCAGTACCGAGCCGAGGCAGAACACGTCGCATGCCGGGGTCACCCGTTCGCCGCGCACTTGCTCCGGCGACATGAAGCCGGGCGAACCGACCAGGGCCCCGGTGCGGGTGAGGCCGCCATCGGTGACGGTGTCGAGCGCCCGGGCGATGCCGAAGTCGATGACGCGCGGACCATCGATCGTCAGCAGGACGTTGGAGGGCTTCAGATCACGGTGGATGAGCCCGGCGGAGTGGATGGCCTGGAGCGCGTGGGCGAGCCCGGCCCCCAGGATGTGGACCGAGCGCTCGGGCAGCGGGCCGTATACGCCCGCCCCCGGTGTCGATCGCGAGGCGACACCGGGGGCGGGCGGGGTTCCAGGGCGGCCGGAGACCGTGGCCTGGAGGGAAGGCCCGGCGACGTAGCCGGTCGCCACCCAGGGCACGGCGGCCTCGGTGTCGGCGTCCAGCACCGGGGCCGTCCAGGCCGAGCCGACCTGGCGCGCCGCTCGCACCTCCTGACGGAACCGGTCGCGGAATTCCTGTTGTGCGGCGAGCTCACCGCGTACCAGCTTGATCGCGACGGTTCGGCCGCGGTCGGAACGGGCCAGATAGACCTGGCCCATCCCTCCGGCGCCGAGCCGGCCCAGTAGTCGGTAGCCGCCGATGCGTTGCGGGTCGGTGGGCCCGAGCTTGTCCATGGTGTGTCCTCCCCCTGCGGCGAATACGCCGGAACGCGTTGAGGATAGCGGCGCGCCATGCCGCTCCGAAGGAGCAGGATCCGGGCCCCTCCGCGGGCAACTCCTCACCCCTGTCGCGGCTTTACTTCCTCGTCCTCGTTTCGTGCCCCTCGCCCGGCTCCGAGCTCCGGTCCCCGTTCCGCCCCCGTTCTGGTGCCGCTTGAGACCGCGACCGGACACGAGGAGTGGTGCGGTGGTCACGACGAGTGGGGCGGTGGTCACGAGGTGCGGCCGGCGGGGCCCGGCCGCGGCACGGAATAGCGCGGCGTACATATGGGGAAGGGGCCGCGCGGCACGGGGCACGCGGGGAGTGGCGTGGGAGAGACGGAACGGTGCGGCATGGCCGCTCACGCCGCCACCGGTGACCGGCAGCACGTTGCCGCCGGTCACCGGTGGCGGAGTGTGCGGAGCCTCGACGCGACACCGAGTGGACGGAGCCGCGACGCGACACCCTGCCCACCAAAGCGCCGCACGCCATACAAGGTGGCCATGTCGGCCCGCCCCCGGCGCATCTACGCTCGCCGCATGACCCCTCATGCCTCGCATGCCCCGCATGTCGACCCCGCCGCCGGCGCGGCCGTGAAGGCCGCAGACCGTGCGCACGTCTTCCACTCCTGGTCAGCCCAGGGCCTCATCGACCCGCTCGCCGTCGCCGGCGCCGAGGGGGCGTACTTCTGGGACTACGACGGCAACCGCTACCTGGACTTCACCAGCGGGCTCGTCTACACCAACATCGGCTACCAGCACCCCACCGTCGTCGCCGCGATCCAGGAGCAGGCGGGCAAGCTCGCCACCTTCGCCCCCGCGTTCGCGATCGAGGCGCGTTCCGAGGCCGCACGCCTCATCGCCGAGCGCACCCCCGGCGACCTGGACAAGATCTTCTTCACCAACGGCGGTGCGGAGGCCGTGGAGAACGCCATCCGGATGGCGCGGCTGCACACCGGGCGCACGAAGGTGCTCTCCGCGTACCGCTCGTACCACGGTGCCACCTCCACCGCGATCAACCTGACCGGCGACCCGCGCCGCTGGCCGTCCGACAGCGCCTCGGCGGGCGTCGTCCACTTCTGGACCCCGTTCCTCTACCGCTCGCCGTTCCACTCCGAGACGGAGGAGCAGGAGTGCGCCCGTGCGCTCCAGCACCTGGAGGACACCCTCGCCTTCGAGGGCCCCGGGACCGTCGCGGCGATCATCCTGGAGACGGTCCCCGGGACCGCGGGCATCATGACGCCGCCGCCCGGCTACCTGGCGGGCGTCCGCGAGATCTGCGACCGCTACGGCATCGTCTTCGTCCTCGACGAGGTGATGGCCGGCTTCGGGCGTACCGGCAAGTGGTTCGCCGCCGACCACTTCGACGTCGTGCCGGACCTGATGACCTTCGCCAAGGGCGTCAACTCCGGTTACGTACCGCTCGGCGGGGTCGCGATCTCCGCCGAGATCGCCGCCACCTTCGAGACCCGCCCCTACCCGGGCGGACTGACCTACTCCGGTCACCCGCTGGCGTGCGCGGCGGCCGTCGCCACCATCCACGTGATGGAGGACGAGAAGGTCGTCGAGAACGCCGCCCGCCTCGGCGAGACGGTACTCGGCCCCGGCCTGCGCGACCTCGCCGAGCGCCATCCGTCGGTGGGCGAGGTCCGCGGTCTCGGCGCGTTCTGGGCGCTGGAGCTGGTCCGCGACAAGGAGACCCGCGAGCCGCTGGTCCCGTACAACCCGAGCCCCGAGGCCAACGCGCCGATGGCGGCCTTCGGCGCGGCGGCGAAGAAGAACGGCCTCTGGCCCTTCATCAACATGAACCGCACCCATGCCGTTCCCGCCTGCAACATCACGGATGAGGAGGCCAAGGCGGGCCTCGCCGCCCTCGACGCGGCGCTGTCGGTCGCGGACGAGTACACCGCGCAGTAGGTGCGCAGCAGGCACGCGGCCGGCGAGGTACGCGGTGTGACAAGTACGCCGTGCAACGAGTACACCGTGTAACGAGCCCGTCGTCGTACGGCGAGTGCGCGAGCGTGCCGCAGGGTGAACGCACCGGGGCCCTGGGCGCGTGCACCGGCGCGGCCCGCTTTCCCGGCCACCGACCCCTTACGGGGCCGGTGGCCGGAATCGTTCGCCCGCTCGCCCTTCCGGCGTCTCCCCTTCTGCCCGGATCCGGGCAGGTCGACCCCTGCCTTAAGGTTGCCGGAGGCGGAGAGCAGGGGAGGGGCGCCATGCGCGCGAGCGGAGCTGTGACCCGCAGCACGCTGCGGCAGCAGATCGCGGACGCGCTGCGCGACGAGGTGCTTGCCGGACGACTGGAGCCGGGACGGGAATTCACGGTCAAGCAGATCGCGGAACAGTACGGCGTTTCGGCGACGCCGGTGCGTGAGGCGCTTTTCGACCTCTCGGCGCAGGGGCTGCTCGAATCCGATCAACACCGCGGTTTCCGGGTACGCGAGTTCACCGTCGCCGATTACCGGTCGATGGTCGAGGCCCGCACTCTGGTCATCGACGGGCTCATCCGGGACGTCTTCCAGGGGTACGGCCCGGGGTGGACGGCCGCGCGGGCGGTGGTGTACCAGGACGGTCTGGTCTCCGTGCGCCGCAGGGCGCAGGAGGCCTCGCGGGCGGCGCAGGGCGGCGACCTCGACATCCTCATCGGCTACGACCTCCGCTTCTGGCGGGAGTTGGGCGCGCTCGTCGAGAACGCGTACATCAACGATTTCCTGCACCGGCTGCGCGTCCAGGCGTGGGTGTTCGCCGTGCCGTACCTGCGCCACGACGCGAGAGCCCGGGACTGGCTCTGGCACGGCCACCCGGAACTCGTCGCGGCGATCACGCTCTGCGACCACGACGCGGTGCGCGCGGTGATGGACGACTACAACGCGCACGCGCTGAGCTGGGCGGACCGTCTCGCGGCCGGAAAGCTCACGCGCCCCGGCGCGTCCGCCCCTGTCGCTCCGGGTTCCGTCGACGCTCTCGCTCCCGCCCCTGTCACTCCGGGCTCCGTCGACCCCGTCGACGCCGGCGCTCCCGGCCTCGCCTGCTCCGAAGATTCGGAACCGGGCTTTCCGGGGGCCTGACGGCCCGTACGGCAACTGTCACACAGTCAAGTAGGCTCCGTGGCGATGAGCCTGTTGTCGGATCAGGTGTGCCCCGCGCGTCATCGGACTGACGGGCACCATCGGACTGCCCGGTGCCATCGAACCGGCCGGTTGCCGACAGGTCCGTCGATGCGTCAGACCTGCCGTGGCGTCAGGTCTGACGTCCCGCCAGGACCGCGCGACCGGATCCCGTCACCGCTCCCGGAGAACGTCCCGGCGGGCACCCTGGTGGATGTCCGGGTGCTCGCCCGGCTCCTTCTGCGGGCCACCTGGCACTGTGCGCGACGTGCTGCCCGCATTACGCTGTTGCGACTGTTGTGAATATTTCGATGCGCACCCGCGGGAGAGCGAGACTTCGTGGCCTGTGACCTGTGGCTGGTCCCCCTCGTCGATGTGCTGTGCCACAGCCCCGACAATCCGTTCGCCGAAGAGATCGCCGCCTACGACAAGGTGCTGGGCGGGGCCGGACTGCCGCCCGTTCCGGTGTACGCGTACATGCCCGGCCTGACCGGTGACGTGGCCCCGGTCGCGGGCTTCGACTACGACGCCCTGCACTTCCTGCGCCGCGCCTACCTGCTTCAGCTCAGCGGCCTCGCCGTCACGCCCGTCGACGAACTGGGCGGTGACTACGAGCAGTTGCTGGAGATGTTCGAGGCGACGGCCCGGCAGTCCCATCTGGTCTGGCACTACGATCACGCGGGGGCGTACGTTCCGCTGGACTTCGCCGCCCCGCTCTCCGACGACGACCTGCTCGCGGGCGGCGGCCCCCTCGGCTCCAGCCACGGGCTGCTGAGGGAGTTGGAGTTCGTCGCCCCGTCCCTCGGCATCGACCCGGCGAACCCGCCGGCCGCCCCACTGCCGCCAGTGGCGCCGACCGAGCTGGAGGAACCGGCGGGCCCGATCCCGTACGACGACAGTCCGTTCGCCCGTGAGCGGCACGTCTGGCTGGGCCTGCACGCGGCTGCCACCCGCAGCCTCGCCCAGGGCTCGATGATCGTCTTCAGCTGACCCGTTCACCGCCCCGGAGCGGCATCCGGACCGGCGTCGGGCCGTTCACGGACCGGTATCCCACCCCGGCACCCGCTCCGGCACCCCGCCCCGGCATCCCCCGGCATCCGAACCGGCATCCGGACAGCACGGCTGAGGGGCGGTACTGCCGGGCCCGTCAGTGCCGGGGCGGTGGTGTCACCGCGGGGACTCCGGGGGCCGCTGCCGCGGCATGTTCGGCCGGGCGATCGTCTGCATCGGGAACCGCCCCGGCTGCGTGCCGTGGTCCGTGCGCCCGCCGCCCCCGCCACCGGACGACAGAGCCTGGAGGCCCATCGGCGCCGGCCCGGCCCGGAACTCCACCATCCAGTCCGCGGTCTCGGTCCGGACGAGTTCTGTGACGTCCTCCGAGAACCGCCGCAGCACCCCGAGACAGCGCTCGGCCGCCTCGCTGGCCGTCCCCTCGGTCGGACCCAGCACCTCCCGTACGGACTCCGAGGCCCAGTCGAACTGGAGCACCTGGAGGCGACGCTGCACGGCCTGGGCAGTGGCGAGATTCCTTATCCAGCCAGATGTGAGGCCGAAGTACCGGTCGCACGCCATGCACGCGGCCCCCAGCAACAGCGACAGATAGCCCCACCCGGCCGCCCCGGCAAGCGTCCCGGTGAGGTCGAGCAGGGGCAGGGCGGCCCCCGCGACCGCCCCGGCGGCCGTACCGATCCGCAGCGTCCTGGCCGCGCGCCGCTTCCGGATCCGGTCGTTCAGATACCAGTCGGCGGTGCGCAGTGCCTCGGTCTCGACCCAGCGGTACAGCTCGTCGAGACGCTCGGCGGGTTCACCCCAGTCGCCGAGCGGGAACGGTGTACCGGTCAAGTCCCCGCCCCGGCCACGTGCGCCGGAGCCCGAACCGGAGGAGCCGGCCGAGCCGGCCGAACCGGGCTCGTTGCGGGGTCCTTCGGGCTGCATCTCCGGCTGACTCACCGGGGTACTCCTCTGCGTTCTGCTTAATGACGCCTGATGTGCGGCGGTGGTTTCGGCGATGGGCTGATCACTGCTCTCCGGTGCGGCCGACTGTCCCGCTTGCGTAACTTTGCGTGACGGGCGGCGCGCCCGTGTGCCCTGACGCGCATGCCCTTCCTACCGCCGAATGGTGGGCCGCGGGGTCGAAATGGCGTTATGCCCGGGCGCGGGGGGCCTGTGATCAGGTATGGGCGTCATGTCGGCGCTGACCCAAACTCACTCGAAAGAGTTGCTCGCCAGTGGGTGGGGCGCACCGTGCGGTGACCACGTAGGCTCGACTTACCGAAACGTGTTGTCGTCGAATTGCCAGGAGTGACCGTGATTCCCGGTGCGGGTCAGCCCAATATGCAGCAGTTGCTGCAGCAAGCGCAGAAGATGCAGCAGGACCTCGCCGCGGCTCAGGAGGAGCTGGCCAGGACCGAGGTCGAGGGCCAGGCGGGTGGCGGCCTGGTGAAGGCGACCGTGACCGGCTCCGGCGAGCTCCGTGCCCTGGTGATCGACCCGAAGGCCGTCGATCCGGAGGACACCGAGACGCTCGCGGACCTCGTCGTCGCCGCGGTCCAGGCGGCGAACGAGAACGCGCAGCAGCTCCAGCAGCAGAAGCTGGGCCCGCTCGCCCAGGGGCTGGGCGGTATGCCCGGCCTCCCCTTCTGACCGACCGCCTCCGGAGCGCCGCTCGGGCCCCGGTGGGGGCCCGTCTCCGGGCCGTCGTCCGGGCACGGCCCGGATGACTTCCAGGGTGTCGGACAGGCACGGCGGACGCTTCCCGGTCGTCGTCCGGGGCGTGGCCAGGACGCCTCCCGGTCGTCGTTCGGCCGCTTGTGGGCCTTCTGACCGGCGGCCCGAACTCGTAAGTTGTATTCATAGCCCATCGCACGCGATGGACCGCCGGTCGTGCGCCGCCCGCGGCGTGCGGCCTTCGGCCCGTTGCCCGCGGCCCACCCGCCCGCGGCCCGTCCGGGGACGGGAACAGGGAGTGGAAGAGGAAGGCGTTTCCGTTGTACGAAGGCGTGGTTCAGGACCTCATCGACGAACTGGGCAGGCTGCCCGGCGTCGGTCCCAAGAGCGCGCAGCGGATCGCTTTTCACATCCTGCAGGCCGAACCGACCGATGTGCGCCGTCTCGCCCATGCCCTCCTGGAGGTCAAGGACAAGGTCCGGTTCTGTTCGGTCTGCGGAAATGTCGCCCAGCAGGAACAGTGCAACATCTGCCGGGACGCCCGCCGCGACCAGGCGGTCATCTGTGTGGTGGAGGAGCCGAAGGATGTCGTCGCGATCGAGCGGACCCGCGAGTTCCGGGGCAGGTACCACGTGCTCGGCGGCGCGATCAGCCCGATCGAGGGCGTCGGCCCCGACGATCTGCGCATCCGTGAACTGCTCGCCCGGCTCGCCGACGGCACGGTCACGGAGCTGATCCTGGCGACCGACCCCAATCTGGAGGGCGAGGCCACCGCGACGTACCTGGCCCGGATGGTCAAGCCGATGGGCCTGCGGGTCACGAGACTGGCCAGCGGTCTGCCGGTGGGCGGCGATCTGGAGTACGCGGACGAGGTCACCCTGGGCCGCGCCTTCGAGGGGAGGCGTCTGCTCGATGTGTGACGCTTTCATGTCACCTGATGTACCGATGGTGACCGTCGTCGCGACGCGCGGTGTTTCTACGTTCAGCGACGCTATGTTCTACTCACCGCTCGCGACCGTGCCCACGGGAGGTCCCCTCGATGTCTGACGCCACGCTGAACTCCGTCACGCAGGACCCGGGCGATTTCGCCGTCCAGATCGCCGACCAGATCAAGACGTTCATCGTCGCGGTCACCGAGGTGTCGAAGGTCGAGGAGCCCGAGGAGGCCGTTCCCCTCCTGCTGCTCCAGATCTCCCAGCTGCTGCTGGCGGGCGGACGGCTCGGCGCGTACGAGGACATCGTCCCCGAGGAGCGCTACGAGCCGGACCTGGGCGCGGAGCCGGACGCCGACGGGCTGCGCGAGCGGTTCGCCGTCCTGCTGGAGCCGATCGACGTCTACTCCGAGGTCTTCGACCCGTACGAGCCCCGAAAGGCGCCGGTCCCTGCCCGCATCTCGGACGACCTGGCGGACCTCGTCACCGATCTGCGCCACGGCCTGGCCCACTACGAGGAGAACCGCGTCACCGAGGCCCTGTGGTGGTGGCAGTTCTCGTACTTCTCCAACTGGGGTTCCACCGCGTCCGCCGCCCTGCGCGCCCTCCAGTCCCTGATCGCCCACATTCGCCTGAACCAGCCCCTCCAGGAGCTGAACGGCCTGGACACGGACTCGGAGACCGCCGACGAGGAGCTCGCCGAGGAGGCGGGCCGGGTGATGGCGGAGGAGATCGCGGGTCCGCTGGGTCTGCGCCCGGTGCAGTAGATACGTCTAGTGCTGTGGCCGGAAAGGTTTGCCGGCCACAGCACTAGTGCCGGGAGCGGCGTTAGCGCGCCCCTTGTCGAACCGTGCTGCGGCGCGAGCATCCTGTCGCGCCCGGTCGTCCTACCGCGCCGCGGGTGAGGTGTCCCCTCGCGTTCCCTGCCGTGCCTCGCTGCGAGGTGAGACGGCCCGTCCGGCGAGTGGACGGACGCTGCACCGCGACCGGCCCGGCGTGTGACGCCGCGTGCCGCAGCTCGCAGCCGCGGCGACGTGCGGCGATGCGGCGACGTGCGGCGATGCATGCCCACGTGCGGCAATGCGCGCCCATACGTGGGAGTGCGGGATTGCGGAATGCGTGGCAATCACGGCACGCGTCCCGCCGACGGGAGCCTTCAACGGGCGGACGGTGAGGTTCCGGTCCAGGCTGGAGGGGGCACCTCACAGGGCGCGGTCCGGCCCGCCGTGCGTGTGGGGTGGGCCACACCCGGGAATGCGGCTCCGATCGGCGGGCAACAGCCCGTACGAGCGGCTTGGAGTGACACACCGGTGATCACGTGCTGAGCAGGACATCTCACCATGTGGTAAAGACGGGGCGATTTCGGGCCGCTCGTTAAACTGAGTCGACCGAGTAACGGACTGAGCGAGGAGCGCACGTGGGCCTTGTCGTGCAGAAGTACGGAGGCTCCTCCGTAGCCGATGCCGAGGGCATCAAGCGCGTCGCCAAGCGAATCGTCGATGCCAAGAAGAGCGGCAACCAGGTGGTTGTCGTGGTGTCCGCGATGGGCGACACGACGGACGAGTTGATCGATCTCGCCGCGCAGGTATCCCCGATACCCGCGGGGCGCGAGTTCGACATGCTGCTGACCGCGGGAGAGCGGATCTCCATGGCCCTGCTGGCGATGGCGATCAAAAACCTGGGCCACGAGGCCCAGTCGTTCACGGGCAGTCAGGCGGGTGTCATCACCGACTCGGTCCACAACAAGGCGCGCATCATCGATGTGACGCCGGGCCGCATCCGTACGGCGCTGGACGAGGGGAACATCGCGATCGTCGCGGGGTTCCAGGGCGTGTCCCAGGACAAGAAGGACATCACCACCCTCGGCCGGGGCGGATCCGACACCACCGCGGTGGCGCTCGCTGCCGCGCTGGACGCCGAGGTCTGCGAGATCTACACCGACGTGGACGGGGTCTTCACCGCCGACCCGAGGGTCGTGAAGAAGGCCCGGAAGATCGACTGGATCTCCTTCGAGGACATGCTGGAGCTGGCCGCGTCCGGTTCCAAGGTGCTGCTGCACCGGTGCGTGGAGTACGCACGCCGCTACAACATCCCGATCCACGTCCGCTCGTCCTTCTCCGGGCTGCGCGGGACCTGGGTCAGCAACGAGCCGCAAGGGGACCAGAAGGTGGAGCACGCGATCATCTCCGGAGTCGCCCATGACGTCTCCGAGGCCAAGATCACCGTCGTCGGCGTGCCCGACAAGCCGGGCGAGGCCGCCGCGATCTTCCGCACGATCGCGAACGCGGAGATCAACATCGACATGGTGGTGCAGAACGTCTCGGCCGCGTCGACCGGTCTGACCGACATCTCGTTCACGCTGCCGAAGGCCGAGGGCCGCAAGGCCATCGACGCCCTGGAGCGCAACCGCGGCACCATCGGTTTCGAGTCGCTGCGCTACGACGACCAGATCGCGAAGATCTCCCTGGTCGGTGCCGGTATGAAGACCAACCCCGGAGTCACGGCCGGCTTCTTCGAGGCGCTGTCGGACGCCGGTGTGAACATCGAGCTCATCTCGACATCCGAGATTCGCATCTCGGTCGTCACCCGTGCCGATGATGTCAACGAGGCCGTGCGCGCCGTGCACACCGCCTTCGGCCTCGACAGCGACTCCGACGAGGCCGTCGTCTACGGGGGCACCGGCCGATGACCGCCCGCCGCCCCTCGCTCGCGGTCGTCGGAGCGACCGGGGCGATCGGCGGCGTCATGCTCCAGATCCTCTCGCAGCACGCGGACGTGTGGGGCGAGGTGAGACTGATCGCCTCGCCGCGTTCGGCCGGCCGGAAGCTGGTCGTGCGCGGCGAGGAGAGCGAGGTCCTTCCGCTCACCGAGGACGTCTTCGACGGCATCGACGTGGCGCTGTTCCTGGTGCCCGACGACGTGTCCGCGCAGTGGGCGCCCGTCGCCGCGGCCAAGGGCGCGGTCGTCGTCGACGACTCCGCCGCGTTCCGCCTGGACGCGGACGTGCCGCTGGTCGTGCCCGAGATCAACCCGCACGCCGTGCGGATCAGGCCGCGCGGCATCGTCGCGAGCCCGAACTGCACCACGCTCTCGCTGATCGTCGCGGTCGGCGCGCTGCACGCCGAGTTCGGGGTACGGGAACTGGTCGTCTCCTCGTACCAGGCGGTGAGCGGTGCGGGCCGCGAAGGGGTGGCCGCGCTGCGCGAACAGTTGTCGCTGGTGGCCGGCACCGAACTGGGCACGAAGCCGGGTGACGTGCGCCGGGCCGTGGGGGACGCGGAGGGCGGGCCCTTCGCCGCACCGGTGGCGCTCAACGTGGTGCCCTGGGCCGGGACCGAGGCCGGCGACGGCTGGTCGTCGGAGGAACTCGCGATCCGCGGGGAGTGCCGCAAGATCCTGGACCTGCCGGACCTGCGGGTGGCGGCGACCTGCGTGTACGTACCGGTCGTCGCGACGCACTCGATGTCCGTGCACGCACGGTTCGAGAACGAGGTCGCGGTCGACCGGGCCCACGAGATCCTGGCGACGGCGCCGGGCGTGGTGCTGTACGACAGCCCGGGGGAGGGGGACTTCCCGACGCCCTCCGACGTCGTCGGCACAGACCCGACGTGGGTCGGGCGCGTACGCCGCTCCCTGGACGATCCCTGCGCCCTGGAGCTGTTCGTCTGCGGCGACAACCTCCGCAAGGGGGCCGCGCTGAACGTGGCACAGATCGCCGAAGCGGTGGCCGCCGAATTTCCCCGCGCCTGATCACGTCCTTCCTCGCGTCCGTGCCTGACCGAGGTGTCCGTCAGAGGTGTTCGATCAGGGTGTCCGGTTGAGGCGTTCGATCGAGGTGTTCGATCAGGGTGTCTGATCAAGCCTGGTCGAACCTGATTTGTACGATCCGTGAACGCCCTGTGAGCAAGTTGAAAGTCTGAATCTCTTGAGCTGGGGTGTCGGGGTATCCGACGATGACCTTTCGGCCTGCTGCAACCGTCGGCCGGAACGTGCACGTCTATGCGATGACTTCTTGCACGACGGGGCGCATATTCGGGGCATTTGGGGAAGAGCGGGTACGTATGAGGGCATGTCGCACCGCGTCGAACGCGGTGTCGCGCGCGTACAACCCTGACGGGGGGAAACGTGTCCAACTGGCGTGGCAGAGGTTCTCGACATCACAGTGGTGGGCCCCCTGCGCGGCGCTTCGGTGCGACCGCTCAGGCGGCCCCGCAGGCCCGGCGGCATGCCGGTGATCGCGCCCATGCCTGCCGCGCGTCCCACGACACAGCTGCCGTCGCAGCGCGAGGGCGCTGAGGAGAGCGTGGCAGCCGGAACCACCGTCGACCACCTCACCGAGACCTACCGCGCCCACTACCGTTCGCTGCTGGGCCTCGCGGCGCTGCTCCTCGACGACACCGCGTCCTGCGAGGACGTGGTGCAGGAGGCGTTCATCCGCGTGCACTCGGCGCGCAACCGGGTGCGGGACCCCGAGAAGACCCTGGCGTATCTGCGTCAGACCGTCGTCAATCTGTCGCGTTCCGCGCTGCGCCGCCGCATCCTCGGGCTGAAGCTGCTCTCCAAGCCCATGCCGGACATGGCGAGCGCGGAGGAGGGCGCGTACGACCAACTGGAGCGGGACGCCCTGATCAAGGCGATGCGCGGGCTGCAACGACGCCAGCGGGAGGTGCTGGTGCTGCGCTACTTCGCGGACATGACGGAGGCTCAGGTGGCCGAGACGCTGGGCATATCCCTGGGATCGGTCAAGGCCTACGGGTCGCGCGGGATCGCGGCGCTGCGCGTCGTGATGGAGGCACAGGGATGAGCCTGCGCGACAGCACGAACGGCAACGGCGATGACAACGGCGATGGCTATGGCGACGGTGAGGGCTGTGGCGTCGGTGGCGATGGCGGTGACGACATGAGCCGCGACGGCGGTGTCGGCGACGTGGGCCGCGCGAGTGGCGAGGTGGCCCCGGAGAACGGGCGCGAGGGCGGCCGAGAGAGCGGGAGCGGGCAGCGGCCCGGGACCGACCGGACTGGAAACGCAATGGTGAACGACGGGCGGGAAGGCGCCGATGCCCCGGACGGGGCATCGGACGCGGCCCCCGGCATGGATGCACGGGCGACGGCGGACGGGGACGGCGACGCGGCCCCCGAGGCACGGATACACGAGGACGCGGGCCCTGGGGGCGCGGGTTCCGGGAACACGGCCCCCGAGGCGCGGGGTCACGACGGTGTGGGCCCCGAGGCGCAGGCTCATGCGCGGGCGGACGTGAGCCCGGGGGCGGAGGCGGACCCGGGCCGTGGCGTGGATGCGGGCATGCACGTGAGTGTGGGCGATGGCGACGATACGCGCACGGGTTCCGTGACGGTCGTGGGCTTCGGCTCCCGGCGCGGTGACGGCGGCACGGAGGCGCCGGACTTCCTGGACGAGGTCGCGCTGCGCCGCATGCTGCACGGTGCGGTCCAGCACATCGAGCCCGGCCATGGCGTCCTCGGCCACCTGCAGCGGGCGGTGCCCGCCCGTCGCGCCAGGCGGCGGCAGGCCGTCGTCGGAATGGCGGCGGCGGCGCTGCTCATCGGCACCGCGATCCCCGCGTTCGTCCACGTCGCGAACTCCGACGGTTCGAACACCGCCAACCCTGCGATAGCCGGGCACGGCGAACAGGCACAGGGCGGCAACGGTACGGAGAACGGCTCGGGAAGCAACGGGAAGGACCCCGGCGGCGGAGCCGACGGCCAGGACGACCGGGATCCGGACCATCCCATGAGCACGAGCAGCCCGTCCGGCAGCGGTGGGCGGGGCGCTGAAGGCGACCTGGCCGGGGGAGTCTCCGATCCGGCCGCATCCCTGGCGTCCGCCCCGCCGGCCTGTGACGCGGGACAACTGGGTGTCGCCTCGGCCCAGACGGGCTCGGCGGGCGCCGACGGCACTGTGTACGGCACGTTCCGGATCGCCAACGTCTCCGACACGGAGTGTTCGGTGAGCGGCGGCGGAAGCGTGGGCTTCCAGGCGCTGGGGGCGGCGGACCCGGCCAAGATCACAGTCGTCCGGCACGCGGCCGGCGACGCGGCGGCCGGACTGCCCGACCCCTCGCAGGAACAGGACGCCGTGGCGCTGAAGCCGTCCATGACGTACGAGGTGAGGTTCGCCTGGGTGCCGAGGGACACCTGTCCGACTGTCGGGGGTTCGCCGAGCCCGACGCCGACGGAGGGCGCGGGCGGCGCCGGCGGAGGTACTGCGGCCGGCGCGGGTCCGGGCACGGGTACGGGTTCCGGCGACGGGGCGGCGGCGACGGTCGCGCAGCTCGGCGGGGAGGACGGCGGGTTGCAGGACGGCAGCGTTGCCGTCACGCACACCCCGGAGGCGGGAGCACCGGTCGCGGAGACGAAGATCGCCAACGCCTGTGCCGGCACGATCTACCGGACCGGAGTGCTGGCTCCCACGATGTGACACGGGGGCACGCGCCGAGCCTGCGCGTGCCCCCACGTTCACCAGGTGCCCACGCGCGTGTTGTTGCCCGGCCTCCGGTGCTCCGGGCGTCGGCCTGCAAGCCCCGGGCCTGCAAGCCCCGGGCCCCGGGCCCCGGGCACAAGCGGACGGTTCAGGCGCCGCCGGCCTTCGCGTCGGAACCGGGCGGAACGCCGTGGTCGGTGGGCCCGGCAACAGCGGCACCCGCACCCACGCCCGAACTCAAGCTCTCGGCCGCATCCGCGTTCCTACCTGCATCTGTATCCGCATCCGCGTCGGTGCTCGCAGCCGTGCTCCCGCCCGTGCCGGTGCCCGTGCCTGCTTCTGCGACGATTCCCAGCTTCAGGTCGCGCGCGGCTTCGGCCTCGCGGCGGATCAGCCGGAACCACATGAAGAGCACGAACCCGGCGAAGACGAACCACTCACCGGTGTAGCCGAGGTTCTGGAACGCCTTCAGGTCCAGTCCCGTGCCCTGCGGCACGGTGGCCGGTACGGGACGCAGAGCACCGGCGCCGCTGCCACTGGTGTCCTGGAGCGTCACCCACGCGTCATAGACGTCGTACGGGACGAGGTTGACGAGGGACGCTGCGCCGATGATGCCGAGCTGGCCGTCCGGGAGCCCGCCCGTGGCATGGGCTCCCGCGGTGCCGGCGTTCTCAGACGCCTGGAGGTCGCCGGTGACCGTGACCGTGCCGGTCGGCGCGGCCGGAACGGCGGTGCGGCCGGGCTTGCCCGGCAACCAGCCGCGCACGACCGGCAGCGCCTTGCCGTTGTCCGTACGCAGCATGTTCAGGACGTAGAAGCCGTCCTTGCCGTCCAACTCCCTTCCGGGCACCAGGAACTGGTCGGCGTACCGACCGGTGGCGGTGGCAGGACGGCCGGAGGTCGCCGTGTCGACGGGCAGCAGGTCGTCGATCGGCTTCGCGGCCCTGGTACCCGGGGCGGGCTGCTTCTCGGCGGCGTTGTGCGTCTGCACACGGTCCTCGAAGCGGCCGAGCTGCCAGGTGCCCATGAAGACGCAGAAGGGGATGGCCAGCACGACGAACAGGTTGATCCCCCACCATCGCGGGGTGAGCAGGAACCGGTACACCCCTCCACGGTACGGTCCCTCGCTCCGGTCCCCCGGCGCGGGGTCCCGCCCACGCTCCCTCCGCCCCGCGACCCGCCACCCACGTCCAGCCCACTCGCGCACACGGTCCGCCCCCGTCGGGCGCGGTCCGGCGCGGTCCCGCCGGACGGGGGCCGACACGCTCCGAGTCCCGCATGCGCTTACCGTCCCCGAGCCCCCCGCACGGGCGCGTCGTCCCCACCACCCGGCGCGGCTTCTGTCCCCGTTTTCCGTCCTGCGCCTTCCGCCTCCCGTCCCCGCTTTCCGTCCTGCGCTATCCGCCCCCCGCCTTCCGTCTCCCGTCCCCTGTCTGCCGTTCTTCAGGCTTCCCGGCCGCCGTGCCTCTTTCAGCCGCCGGACGTGGGCGCGGAGGCACCGCCGGACGTGGGAGTGTCAGCAGGGGCAGGGGCAGGGGCAGGGGCAGGGGCAGGGGCAGGGGCAGGGGCAGGGGCAGGGGCGTCCGTTGCCAGGTGGCGTCGGGCGAAGTCGAGCTCCAGGCGGATCTGCTTGATCCGCTCCTCCACGACCAACGAGCCGTGCCCCGCGTCGTACCGATAGACCTCGTGCACGGCGTCGCGCCCCTTCAACCGGTCCACGTAGTTCTCGATCTGGCGGATCGGGCAGCGAGGGTCGTTGACCCCCGCCGAGATGTGGACCGGCGCCCGGACGGCGTCGACGTATGTCAGCGGGGACGAGGCCGCGAAGCGCTCGGGGACCTCCTCCGGCGTGCCGCCCAGCAGGGTGCGGTCCAGCGCCTTCAGGTCCTCCATCTCGTCGTGGTACGCCGTGACGTAGTCGGCGACCGGCACGGCCGCCAGGCCCACCGCCCAGGCTTCCGGCTGGGTGCCGAGGCCCAGCAGGGTCAGATAGCCGCCCCAGGAGCCACCGGCCAGAACGAGCTTCGCCGGGTCGGCGAGCCCCGAAGCCACCGCCCACTCCCGCACCGCGGCGATGTCCTCCAGCTCGATCAGGCCGACCCGGTGCTTGAGCGCGTCCGTCCAGGCTCGGCCATACCCGGTGGAACCCCGGTAATTGACGCGAACGACCGCGTAGCCGTGGTCCACCCACGCGGCGGGCCCGGACGCGAAGGCGTCGCTGTCGTGCCAGGTCGGCCCTCCGTGGATCTCGAACACCGTGGGGAACGGCCCCTCGGCCGGGGCGGCGGGCCGCTGCACGAGTGCGTGGACCCGGCCCCCGGGCCCGTCGACCCATACGTCCTCCACCGGCACGGACGCCGGGGCCTTCCGGCCGGGCGGATCGAGCACCACGGCGCCCGAGGTCGACCGGATGACGGGCGGCTGCGCGGCCGACGACCACAGGTACTCCACCGTGCCGTCCGGCCGGGCCGTGGCACCCGAGACCGAGCCCGCCGGGGTCTCCACCCGGACGGGAGGCGCGCCCGCCCCCGGCTCGTACCGCCACAGATCGCTGCGGGCCTCGAACCCGTGCACGACCAGGAGCGCGGAGGCATCCGGATACCACTCGGCGCCCACATCGCCCGGCAGATCCATCCCGAGGTCCGTCTCCGTGCCCGTCACCGGATCCCAGATCATCGGCTCCCAGCGCCCGCGACGCTGATGTCCGACCAGCAGCCTGTTGTCACCGGCGACGGGCGCGAAGCCGAGGACGGACAGCCCCAGTTCCTTCGTGCCTCCCTCGGTGTCGTCCAGCTCCGCGACCGTGGACCCGTCGGGTCGCACCACGCGCAGCGCGGAGTGCATCGCGTCGCCGTGCTCGGTGTGCTCCAGAGCGATCAGCGTCCCGTCATGACTGAGATCGCCGACGCTCGCCGACTCGCGATGGCGATAGATCTCGACCGGGGCGGCCCCGGGGCGCACGACATGGATCGTCGTCCCGTCCTCGTCGGTCGAGCGGCCGATCACCGCCGTACCGTCCCGCCCGATCGCGAGCCCCGCCGGGTACGAGGGGTCGAGACCGGGCGCCGCCGGTTCGTCCGCGGGCCTCTCGCCATCGGCGCCGTGGAACGGCTGACGCATCCACACCCCGAACTCGTCGCCGTCGGTGTCGTCGAACCACCAGATCGACTCGCCGTCCGGCGTCAGCACGCCCTCCGTCGTCCCGTTCGGCCGGTCGGTGACCTGGCGCTGCTCACCGGTGACGCGGTTCCACGCGTACAACTCGTACGTCCCTGTCGCGTTGGAGACGAACAGCGCGCGGTCCGGCGCGTCCTCGGCCCAGTCGGGCAGCGACACCCTGGGCGCGCGGAAGCGCTGCTCCCACACCGGCACGGACGCGCCCGCCGCCTCCTCGCCCTCGTCACCGACCGCATGCGCTCCGGCCGCGTCGCCGACCGGCGCTGCTCCGACTCCATCGGCGACCGCCCCCGCTCCGTCCCCGTCGGCGACCGGGCTCTCGGTCCCCGCCACGGGCGCATCGGTCGCGGACGCACGCCCCGGCACAGCCAGGGACGTCGGCCCGTGCTCGGACACGGACGCCTGTCCGGACCCGGCCGGGGACGCCTGTCCGGACTCGGTCGTGGGCGCGGGGGCGGTCGCGCGCGAGATGGGAGCCGTCGAGCCAGTGATCTCAGTCATGGTCCCCATTCTGCGCCGGAACGCCGACAATTCGTTCGCATCCTCCTCAGCCTGTGGATAACCTCCGCGGCATGCACGCAGAGACCCCCGCCGACTGGCGCCAGGCCAACCGCGCACGCTGGGACGAACGGGTCCCCATCCACACCGCGAGCGATTTCTACGAACTCGACTCCTTCCGCGCGGGCAAGGACGCCCTGCGCGACTTCGAGCGTGCGGAGGTCGGTGACGTCACGGGCAAGTCGCTGCTGCATCTGCAGTGCCATATCGGAGTGGACACCCTCTCCTGGGCCCGGCACGGCGCGGCGCGCGTCGTCGGGCTGGACTTCTCGGAACCGGCTGTCGAGACGGCGCGCCGCCTGGCCCGCGAGATCGGACTTCCCGAAGGACGGGCGGCGTTCGTCACCGCCGACGTCCACGACGCGGCCGAGGCCGTCCCGGACTCCTCGTACGACATCGTCTACACCGGTATCGGCGCACTGAACTGGCTTCCCGACACGCGACGTTGGGCCGAGGTCGCCGCGTCGCTCGTCGCGCCGGGCGGTTTCCTCTACCTCGCGGAGTTCCATCCGATCACCGACTGCCTCGACGACTCGACCGGCAGGGAGGTCGTCCACGACTACTTCTGTCGCGACGCGTGGGTGGAAGAAACCCCGGGCACGTACACGGACTTCGACGCGCCGACCGTCCACAACCGCAGTGTCGAATGGCAGCACCCGATCGGTGATGTGGTGTCGGCGCTGGCCGCGACGGGCCTGCGGATCGAGTTCCTGCACGAGCACGACGTCTCGCTCTTCGCCCGGTTCTCGGCGCTGGAGCGGCAGGGCGACGGCTTCTACCGCTTCCCCGCCGACCGCCCGCGGATCCCGCTGATGTACTCGATCAAGGCGTCGCGCCCGTCCGAGTCCTGACGGCCGATCACGCCCTGGCTCTCTCCCCCTGCCCACCCGTTTCCCACCCGTTTCCCACCCGTTTACGGGCCGGTTCCGGCCGGGACCGCCGAGCGTACGGGCGCGGACCTGTAAGAGGCAGAGGTCGAAGGCCGTGGTCGGCCGGCCGGAGGCTCATGCTTCCGGCCGGCCCGCCCGCCGTACCCAGGCGCACGCGCTGTCCGCGCACGACTTTTCGACTTCTCGCCCTTCGCTGTCCGGCCTTTGGCCTTCGCTGTCCGGCTTTCGCTCTTCGCCTGCCAGCTTTGGGCCTTCGGCTCTCCGAATTCGGCCCTCGGCTCTTGGGCTTCGCCGCTGGCCGCCTACTGCGCCGCCGAGCGGAAGGCCGGAAGGTAGCCGCCCGACTGCCCGGCCGCCTTGGGGTGGTACGAGTTGTAGACCGGGATCGACACACTGTGGAGCCAGGCGTCGCCGGAGCACAGCTCGTGCCCGGTGAACTCGTCCACCACGCTGGAGTACGTGAACCCGGCGTTGGCGGCCTGCTTGGCGATGACCCCGTTCAGGACGTCGGACGCGTCATTGATGGCCGCGCGCTTCTTCTCGGAGAGCCCGGCGACGCAGCTGCCGCTCAGCTTGTAGAAGCGCGGGTACCCCAACACCACCACATGAGCCTTCGGAGCACGGGACTTGATGGAGCCGTAGAGCGAACTCAGCCGTGACGGCAGGGAGTTCTGCACCCGGGACACGGCCGAGCCGACACTGCTCAGGCAGGTGGCCTCGCTGGACAGCACGCAGTCCTGCATGACGTCGGCGAAGCCCACGTCGTTGCCGCCCGCGGTGACGCTGACCAGACCGGTGGACGAGTCGAGAGCACCCAGCTGGGTGCTCGCCACGGAGCTCGTCGTGGCGCCCGAACAGGCGACGAAGGTGAACGAGGAGGGCGAGTTGGCGGCGGCCCAGAGGTAGGGGTAGGCATTGGTGCTGCGACGGCAGTCGCCGCTGTCGGAAAGGTAGCTTCCCGCGCCGACGCCGGAGGAATACGAGTCGCCGAGAGCGACGTAGCCACCAGTTGCTGCGGAGTTCGCCGAGGCCGGCTGGGCGACGCCCAGAGCAGCCGCGGCGGCGAGGATCAGAGTCGAAGCGGACGCCCAGAAACGCCGTACTGACATGGCTGTCAGCCCTCCGAAGTGTGGGGAATGGGTGGGGGGTTGATGGGGCGCCATGTTTCTAGCAGCTTGGAGTACTGGCCGGTAATAGCTGAGCAAGAACTGGTCTGATATGCCCGAATGATCGTTCGGGTGTGCGAGCTCCGCGCGTAGATAAACCTCTGGTCGCACCTGAGAAAGGTGTTTTTCGGCTCACTTGCCGACCTCGCCCAGCCGTCCGTCGAGCCACCGCTAGGGGTCTGCCGGGCGTCGAGGCCGGTCGTCAAGGCCGGAACCGGCCTTGGATGGCAGGCCCCCGAGGCAGTAGGACCGCGAGGTGACAGTCCCCGACGCGGCAGGGCCCGACGCGGCAGGATCCCCGAGCTGCGGGGGTCCAAGTGACGGGAGGGGTAGGGCGTCGGCGGAGCCGGGCGGCAGGGGGGTGGGCGGGGGAATGCCCGAGTGGAGGGAGGCCCGGGCGGCAGAAGCTCCAATCATCGGGGCCCGGTCGCCGGGTGCGGGCATCAAAAAACCGCCCTCCGTGGTGGCACCCCTGCGCGGGGTGCCGCCACGGAGGGCGGCGGGTCTGGATCTACGGGTTCAGTTGTCGCGGCCTGCGGAGATCAATTGTGGCCAAACCTCCGCTGCTTCCGGTGGGAGACCTGCTCCGAGATCGAACGCACCGTGTCCTCGGTGGGGGTCGGCTGCGTCTTCTCCTTCGTGTCCGGAGCGGTACTGCGTTCGTGGCCACCGGCGCGGGCGCCGCGATTCCGCCGACTCTGCTTCTTGCCCACGATCGTGCCTCCTGTAGCGGATCTCGGACGATGGGCCAGTCCCAGATTCGCATATACGTACGAAATGTGCATGTCGGGCATGAGTCGCAGAGTGTGCTTCCTCACGGGCGACGGGCGCCGGAGCGGCGCCCTGGGAGCCGATCTCGACAAGTGGCGCGACGGGCGTCGCGACGGGGCCGCGACAGGTGGTGCGACGGTCAGTGGGGCAGAGGCAGGATCAGGACGGGGTGCGACGGCTCGCCATCCGCGATCCGCCGCCCCCGCCGATATTCGAATGCGGTTCGCCCCCGTCGGGCATATGGTCGATGGCTGTGGAACCGCTCAGTGAGAAACAGATCCGTTCATCCTTCGTGAACTGCACCAAGGGGGACGCGGCCCGGCTCCGGCTGCCACTCGATTTCGCCGAACTCCCCTGGCAGGACCTGGACTTCCTAGGATGGGTGGATCCCGGAGCGCCGCTGAAGGCCCACCTGGTGCTGCCCCGTGCGGAGGGCCCGGTGGGGATCTCGCTGCGGGTTCCTTCGGCGCGGCGCACCAGCGTCGTGAAGTCCAGCCTCTGCCAGATCTGCCTGACCGGCCACGCCTCCTCCGGCGTCACTCTGCTCGCCGCTCCGCTGGCGGGCCCTCGCGGCCGCGAGGGCAACACGATCGGCATCTACATCTGCGCGGACCTCGCCTGCCCCCTGTACGTGCGTGGCAAGCGGCAACCGAAACTGCGCGCCGGACGATACGAGGAGAGCCTCGGCCTGGACGAGCGCCTGGCCCGTATGTCGGAGAACCTGGACGCCTTCGCGGCCAAGGTCACCGCAGGGTGAACCGGGCGGACGCGACGATTGCCCGCTGACGCCGCCCGCCCACGTCCCGAGCAGGGCGCGAGGAGACGGCACAGGCTCCGGCTTCAGCCGCTCACCACATCCCGAACCGCAGCGAGGAAGTCCTCCGTCAGTGGATGCGTGGGGTGGATGGGGCGGGCGAGGTAGACCGTGGCGGCGGGGGCGTCGGAGACCGGGATGAAGCGGACGCCCGGGTGGCCGTGACTCTCCGCCGTGCCGGCCGCGCCGAGGCCGAAGGCACCGCCGGTGGCGATGAGGTTCAGCCACTCGTCCACGTTGCCCACCTCGACCGTTCGGGCCGGGCGGTGCTGTGGCGGCCACAGGTCCGGTGAAGCGGTACCGGTGTCGGGCCACAGGGCCAGCGGAAGGTCCGGGTGAGCGGTGAGTTCGGCCAGCAGCACCTGGTCCCGGTCTCCCAGCGGGTGGTCGTCGGGGAGTGCGGCGACCCGGTCCTCCGTGTAGAGGGCCTCGGTGCGGATGCGCGGCTCGGCGGGGACGGTGCGGAGTATCGCCACGTCGGCGTCCCCGGTGGTGAGGCCCGCGGTGCTGTTGTCCCGCCGGACCACGTCGAGCGGGATGTTCGGGTGTGCGCGGCGCCAGGAACGGAGCAGCGGGACGGTCTGCCGCCCGAGCACCGCGCAGGTGTAGCCGATCCGCAGAGGGCGGGGCACCGTACGGGTTTCGGCGAGGGCCGCGTCCAGGTGGGCGAGGATCGCGCGCCCGTGCCCGAGCAGGGTCGTTCCGGCCGGGGTGAGGGCCAGGTGCCGGGAGGAGCGGTCGACGAGCCGGACCCCCACACGCGCCTCCAGCTGGGCGAGCGTGCGGGAGAGGGCGGGCTGCGTCATGTGCAGCCGCGTCGCTGCGGCTGTAATGGTTCCCGCTGCGGCCACCGCATCCAGCGCTCTGAGATGGCGCAGCTCCACATTGTCCATGCCTATGGAGCATAGTACCTGCCCAAACGGCATTTCCGGGCCCGGAACGTGGTCCGTAGCGTCGGGGATGCCCGGGTGGATCACCCGGGTTCGTTCTCCGATGCGTGATGGATGGTGGGCTGTGAGGATTCTTCTGGTGGGCGCGGGCGGCACGCTGGGCGGCGCGGTGCGCCGGGCACTCGCGGCACGCGGGCACGAGGTGATCGGTGTGGGCCGCTCGGCCGGCGACCTGGTGGCCGATGTCACCGACCCGGAGGCAGTGGCCCGGCTGTACACGGAGGCCGGCCCGCTGGACGCGGTGGCGATCACGGCGGGCGACGCCGTGTTCCGGCCGCTGGGCGAACTTGCCGCCGACGACTTCGTGACGACCTTCCGCGGCAAGGCGCTGAGTCAGCTGGAGCTGGTGCGCCAGGGTGCCCGGCATGTGGCCCCGACCGGCTCGTTCACCCTGGTCAGCGGAATCATCGCCGAGCAGCCGGTGGTGGCCGGAGCGGCGGCGTCCGCCGCGAACGGCGCGGTGGAGGCGTTCGTGCGGACCGCCGCGATCGAGCTCCCGCCCCAGCGCATCAACGCGGTGAGCCCGACGGTGGCCGAGGAGTCCCTGCCCGCCTACGGACCCTTCTTCGCCGGCGTGGAGGCGGTCCCGGCGGCCCGGGTGGCGACGGCGTATGTCCGCTCGATCGAGGGTGCGCAGACAGGGCAGGTCTACCGGATCTGGTAGGCCCGGACGACGAGTTCGTCGCCGTTGTCCTCGGGGCCACCCCGGAATGCACTGCGGCGAAATCGCGGGCGGGGAAACGGAGTTCGTTCGTCCGGTGCGGTTCGTATTGAGTGGCAGCGGTACGAGTTGGAGACCGGCGAGTTGGTGCGCCGTTCGCTCAATACTCCAGTCTGGTTTCGTGATCTTGCGGTGGGCCCGGCCGGGAATGGGTACGGCCACCGCGTGATCATCGGGGTTGTGTGGACTCCTGAAGATTGTGCGGTGGCCGCAGGCCATAGCGTAGACCCTGTCCGCTGGCGGGCGATGTTCGACCAGGTCATGGCCCGGATCGCGGGACAGTTCGGCAGAGTTGAGCCGAGGGCGAGTGCCCGCGCCTATCTGCTCGGGCTGCTGTCGAGGGCGGAACGGAAGAACTGCTGGCAGCTGGCCGAGCAGGCTGGTCACGACCGGGCCGGGCCGATGCAGCGCCTGCTGCGCTACGCCCGCTGGGACGCTGATGCTGTCCGCGACGACCTGCGCGCCTACGCCGCCGAACACCTCGGCGCCGACGGCGCCGTTCTCGTTGTCGACGAGACCGGTTTCGTGAAGAAGGGCCGGTACTCGGCAGGAGTGCAGCGGCAGTACACCGGCACTGCAGGCCGCGTCGAGAACTCCCAGGTCGGCGTGTTCCTCGCCTACGCCACCAGCCGGGGACGGGCTTTGATCGACCGACGGCTCTACCTCCCCGAACACTCCTGGTCCAACAATCCCGAACGCCGCACCGCGGCAGGGATACCCGAGACGGTGCGGTTCGCGACCAAGCCCCGCCTGGCCGGGGAGATGATCGCCGCCGCGCTGGAAGCCGGGATCACCGCTTCCTGGGTGACCGGCGACGAAGCCTACGGCCAGGACCCTCAGCTCCGTGCCGCCCTCAAGGCGCGCGGCATCGGCTACGTCCTGGCCGTCGCCTGCTCGACACGGGTGAGGATCAACCGCGGCCGCACCCTCATGCGCGCCGACGCCGTCGCCGGCCACCTGCCCGCCACCGCCTGGCACCGTCAGAGCGCCGGGAACGGCGCGAAAGGCCCACGCCACTACGACTGGGCCTGGATCCACATCGGCACGGACGAACACCGCCACCTGCTCATCCGCCGCAACCGCAGCGCCAGGGAACTCGCCTTCTACCTATGCTGGTCACCCACCGCAGTGCCTCTGTCCGAACTGGTCCGCGTCGCCGGCGCCCGCTGGAGCGTCGAGGAGTGCTTCCAGGCCGCCAAGAGCCAGGTCGGACTCGACCACTACCAGGTCAGGCACTGGACCTCATGGCACCGGCACATCACGCTCGCCATGCTCGCCCTGGCCTTCCTGACCGCCCTCGCCGCCGACGCGGCCCCCGAACCGCCCGCAGACACCCACCACCACGGCCGCAGCAACGACCCGATCACATTGACCGTCCCGGAAATCCGCCACCTACTCGTCACCGCCTTCAACCCACCAGCCGTGACCGCAACCAGGCTGCTGCACTGGTCCAACTGGCGCAGACACCACCAGGCAACAGCCCGACGCAGCCACTACCGACGACGAACCTGCTGGATAGATCACGAAACCGCACTGGAGTACTAATGCCTCGGACGTGAGCTGGCGCTGATGAGCGTGGCAGGCGCGACGCGCACGACATGGCCCGGGGGCTGCGCTCCTGGGTGCTCTGATGGTCCAGTGCTTGGGGCGGCGCCCGGAAGACTGCGCTTTCCAGCTCCTCGACCCGCCGGAGGATTCCGCCCCAGGGATGGAGTCCGCTGCTTGACCGCAGACAGGCTCTGCCAGGCATCCGCCCCGTAGGCGTCTCGTCGAGATTCTGCTCGGCAGGCTCATCGGCGGCTCCCTGGGAGCCGCGTTCCGAGGTCGGCTCCCAAACGGTTCCCAAGACGGCCCCATGAACGAGTCAGGGGTCTGATCCACTTAGTGAATCAGACCCCTGACCTGGTCTTACAGCTGTCGGGGTGGCGGGATTTGAACCCACGACCTCTTCGTCCCGAACGAAGCGCGCTGCCAAGCTGCGCTACACCCCGATCGTCGCCGGTCTCCCGGCGACATCGATTACTTTAGCCCACCCGAGCCCGCAGACGAAATCCGGTTTATGTCCTGCTCACGGGGCCGGGCCCGGCGGCGGCCGTCGATGCCGGGCGTGGGGCACGGGATCAGTCGCGGGGCGTCAGGGTCAGGAGGGTCGCCTCCGGGGGGCAGGCGAAGCGGACCGGGGTGTAGCGGTTGGTGCCGCAGCCCGCGGAGACGTGGAGGTAGGACCGGTGGCCACCGGCGGCATGGGAGGAGAGGCCCTTGACCCGGTCGGTGTCCAGGTCGCAGTTGGTGACCAGGGCCCCGTAGAAGGGGACGCAGAGCTGGCCCCCGTGAGTGTGACCGGCCAGGATCAGCGGGTAACCGTCCTGGGTGAAGGCGTCCAGGGAGCGCAGATAGGGGGCGTGGACGACGCCGATGGAGAGGTCGGCGCCCGTTTCGGGGCCGCCCGACACCTCGGCGTACCGGTCGCGCTTGATGTGCGGGTCGTCGAGGCCGGTGAAGGCGATGCCCAGTCCGTCGATCTTGAGGTGACCGCGAGTGTTGGACAGGCCGAGCCACCCCGCCTCGTCGAAGGCGTCGCGCATGGGCTCCCATGGGTTGTGGACGGCGCCGACCACGGGGGCGTTCCCGTTGAGGCCGTGCCTGCCCTGGATCTTCTCGACGAGGTAGCGGGCGGGATTGCGGAGCTTGGGGCCGTAGTAGTCGTTGGAGCCGAAGACGTACACGCCAGGGAACCCCATCAGCGGGCCGAGCGCGTCGAGCAGCTCGGGCACGGCTTCGGGGTCGGAGAGGTTGTCGCCGGTGTTCACGACGAAGTCGGGGCGCAGACCGGCCAGCGACTGCAGCCAGGCGCGCTTCTTGTGCTGGCCGCTCACCATGTGGATGTCGGAGATCTGCAGTACGCGCAACGGGCGCGCCCCCTGCGGAAGGACGGGGACGGCCACCCGCCGGAGGCGGAACGAGCGGGCCTCGAATCCGGCGGCGTAGGCGAGGCCGGCCGCCCCGATCGCCGCGCCGACTGCCGTGATTTTCAGGGGGAGTCCGTAGCGTGCGCGCATGTGTCCATCGTCGCAGACGAGGTGCCGAGCCCGAAAAGGCGGTGCGGCCGGAGACCGGCGCGGCGGGGCCAGAGCACGAGAGCGGCGGGGCCGGGGACACGAGAGCGGTGGGACCGGGAGATGGGAGCGGTCGGAGCGTAACGGGAGTGCGGCGGCTCGGGGGAAGCCGCGGGGACCCGGGAGAAACCTGCGGGCGGTGGAGGCCGTGTACCTGCCACAATCAGCACATGACCACGCTCAAGTCCAAGCTGCAGGAAGACCTCACCACGGCCATCAAGGCGCGTGACGAGCTGACCTCGTCGACGCTCCGGCTGACCCTCACCGCCATCGCGAAGGAGGAGGTCAGCGGCACGTCGGCGCGCGAGCTCTCCGACGACGAGGTGCAGAAGGTGATCGCCAAGGAGGCGAAGAAGCGCCGTGAGGCGGCCGAGGCGTTCGCCCAGGGCGGCCGGACCGAGCAGGCCGAGCGGGAGAAGGCGGAGGGCGAGATCCTCGACGCCTACCTGCCGAAGCAGCTGAACGACGACGAGCTGGCCGCGATCGTGGCATCCGGCGTCGCGGAGGCGAAGGCCGCCGGGGCCGAGGGGCCGCGGGCCATGGGTGCCGTCATGAAGATCGTGACCCCCAAGGTCGCGGGGCGGGCGGACGGCGGCCGTGTGGCGGCCGCCGTGAAGAAGCTCCTGGCGGGCTGAGACCGCCGCCGCGCCGAGCACACATGGCATGCCGAGCACATGCGGGGCAGGTGCGGATGCGCAGGGCATCCGGATGGACGCGGATGCGCGCGCATGGCGGATGCGAGCGGCAGGTATGGCGCGACGAACGTCCGGTACGAGACGGTGAACATCCAGTACGTGCGAGAAAGGCGCAGCACGTACGACCGGCGCGAAGCACGTACGCCCTCCGCGCGGCACGTACGACGAAGGTGGGGCTCCCGGACCGGTCGCGGTCCGGGAGCCCCACCTTCGTCGTATGCCCTGTACGGATACGGGTCAGGGCCCCTGCGTTCCGCCGTTGTCCTGGCCGCGAGGGTTTCCGTTGTTCCCGCCGATCAGGTCCGGCGAGATGGTGATGCCGGGGAACGGGTTCCCGCCTCCGGGCTGCCCGCCCGGCCCCTGACCGGGTCGACCGGGGCGACCCGGTCGGTCGGCTCCGTCGCCGGGCCGGCCCGTGCCGGGGTCAGGCTCCTGGTTCCTCGCCGGGTCCGGGATGTTGATGGCGTTGAAGGAGGGGGCGGGCAGCCCGTTGAGGGCGCCCGTCATCGCGTCACGCCAGATCGGTCCGGGAACCTGCCCGCCGTACACCTTGGCCTGGTACACGCCGCCGATGTTGATGTTCACCATCTCGACGTCCTGGGACGGGCTGCCGACCCATACAGCGCCGGACATGTTCGGCGTGTAACCGACGAACCAGGCGTTCTTGCGGGCGTCGGTCGTACCGGTCTTGCCCGCGTTGTCGCGGCTGCCGAGCCCCGCCTGCTGACCCGTACCGGAGTCGACCACCCCGCGCAGCAGGGAGTTGACGGTGTCGGCCGTCGTCTGGGACATGGCCGTCGAGCACTTGCTCTTCGGCACGGGGAGTGAACGTCCGTCCGCCGTCCTGGCCGACTCGATGGCGATCGGCGTGCAGTACGTGCCGCGGTTGGCGAAGGCGGCGTACGCGCTGGCCATCGTCAGCGGGGACAGGCCGTCGGAGCCGAGGGTCAGCGTGGACGGGTTCTGCGGCAGCTTGCTGCCGTCGCCCTGCACCACACCCAGCTTGTCGGTCATCTGGGAGACCGGGCACATGCCGATGTCCTCGAGCATCTGCACGAAGTAGGTGTTGACGGACTTCTCCATCGCCTCCTTCAGCGCGTACGGGCCCCGCTCGGACTCGTTCTCGTTCTCCAGGTGATACTTCGGCACGCGGTCGTTGACCCACGGCTTCCCGCAGGTCCGTACCGTGTCCGGGTAGTCCATCTCGTACGGGGACGAGTAGACCTGGGTCGCCGGCTTGCCGCCCTCCAGGGCCGCCGCGGCGAGGAACGGCTTGAACGTCGAGCCGGTCGGGAAGCCGAAGTTCGAGCCGCCCATGTCCTTGTCGACCGAGTAGTTGTACTGGGTCTCGTTGGGCCCGAAGCCGTACGGCCTGGACTGGCCCATCGCCATGATCTTGCCCGTGCCGGGCTGGACCAGCGTCACGGCCGTCGCGACCTTGTCAGCCTTGTAGACGTGGCTCTTGATCGAGTTCTGCGTCGACTGCTGGGACTGCGGGTCGAGCGTCGTGCGGATCGTCAGGCCGCCCTGGTTCCAGATCTTGGCCCGGTCCTCCTTGGTCTTGCCGAAGGCGGGGTCGGTGAGGAAGACGTTGCGTACGTAGTCGCAGAAGAACCCGGCGCCGCTGACCGCCGTAATACAGCCGTTCTTCGGCCTCTTGACCTTCAGCTTGATCGGGTTCGCCTTCGCCTTGTCGGCCTCGGCCTGTGTGATGGAGCCGACGTCGGCCATCCGCTGGAGCACGATGTTGCGGCGCTTGGTCGCCTCCTTCGGGTCGTTGACCGGGTCGAAGCGGCTCGGCGACTGCACGACCCCGGCCAGCAGCGCGGACTCCTCCAGCGTCAGGTCCTTCGCCGACTTGGAAAAGTAACGCTGGGAGGCGGCCTCGACGCCGTACGCCTGCTGACCGAAGAAGGTGATGTTGAGGTAGTTCGCCAGGATCCGCTTCTTGCCGAGCTTCTCCTCGACCTGGATCGCGTACTTCAGCTCCTGGATCTTGCGGCCCATGGTCTGCTGCGTGGCCTGCGCGACCTTGTCCGGGTCGTCACCGGCCTCCTCGACGAACACGTTCTTCACGTACTGCTGGGTGAGCGTCGAGGCGCCCTGCGCGGTTCCGCCGGCCTGCACGTTGCGGTTCAGCGCGCGCAGGATGCCCTTGAGGTCGATCGCGCCGTGCTCGTAGAAACGGGCATCCTCGATCGCGACGATCGCCTGCTGCATGTACGGCGAGATGTCCTTCAGTTTCACCACCGTGCGGTCACGCGAATACACGGAGGCGATGAGTCCGCCCTTGCTGTCGAGGATCGTGGTGCGCTGACTCAGCGGCGGAGTCTGGAGGTTGGCCGGGATCTCGTCGAATCCCTCGACCGTTCCCTTGGTGGCGAGCCCCAGGGCTCCGGCGGCCGGCAGCGCGATGCCCGCGAGCACGACTCCGGAGAGCGCGGCGACACCGAGGAACTTGGCGGCCTGCTGGGTCGTCGAGAGACCCCCGCCCGAGCGCTTCTTTGGCATGGGGGCAGCCTACGTTCTCATTCGCCGGACACACGTATATGCCTTGGCCTAAGCTGCACTCAACTGTCACGGCAGTCCGGTTCCACACCAACCCCCGTGCGAGATCCGGCCAGGAGTCAGGGCGCTTCCGAATTCGCCACGAGTGTCATTGAAAGTCCGTTGCGATCTGGGAGAACTGTCCTGATTCTTAGGGGATATTGGCGTATGTCCTCACCTCACTCCCCTGGGTGATCTGCCGCATACGCATAGTCCGTTCGGGCCATTCAAGATTGGGCCCGAAGGGGGTGTTGTGCTGTCGCCGCCTTCCGTAACGTCCTCAACTGGCAGCGGTGAATATGCCGCTACCGCCGTGGGGGAGCCTCGATTCGGGAGAGGACGGCGCCGTGATGGGCTGGGTAACCGACTGGAGTGCGCAGGCAGCCTGCCGCACTACCGATCCGGATGAACTGTTCGTACAAGGAGCAGCGCAGAACAGGGCCAAGGCGGTGTGCACCGGATGCCCGGTGCGGACCGAGTGCCTGGCCGACGCTCTGGACAACCGCGTCGAATTCGGCGTGTGGGGTGGAATGACGGAACGGGAGCGCCGCGCGTTGCTGCGCAGGCGGCCCACCGTCACGTCCTGGCGCCGGCTGCTGGAGACCGCTCGCAGTGAGTACGAGCAGTCCACGGGAGGCATCCTGCCCGTGGCGATCGGGCTGGACGACGACGAGCTGCACGAGAGGTACGCCGCTGTGGGATGAGGCGGGCGCGGGCGGTTACGCGGATGCGCCCTCGGGCTGATGTCCGGCGTGCCCCGCCCTTATTGACCAGGCGGGCTGTGCCGGGCCGGTCACGCGGCCCCGCCGTCGGGCCCGGACGGTCACGTGGCCCGGCCGTCGATCGATCCGGCCGCGAGCCGGTCACCGATGGACCTGAGGCCCGCGAGGTCGTGCACGTCACCGGGCAGCGCGGCCACTTCGGTCACGGCCACCTCGGGGTGCAGTGCGGTGAAGCTGTCGCGTGTGCGCTGCTCGCGCGCGACCACCTGCATGCGCTCCGCGTGCAGTCGCAGGAGGGCCGCCGTCAACTGCTCGACGGAGGCGGAGGCGTACGTCTCCTGGTTCGTGAGTATGCCCGGCGCTGCGGAGGCCGATGAGTTCGTGGGTTCGGGATCCGGTGCCGGATCCGAGCCGTCCGCATCCGCAGCTTCCGGATTCGTACCATCAGGATCCAAGTGGGCCGCATCGGCGCCATCCGGACCCGCGCCATCCGGACCCGCGCCATCCGGATCTGCGGTCGATGGAGCCGGGGTTTTCGGCGAAATCAGGGTTTTCGGGGACGTTTCCGGTCCGCGGTCCTCGTCCGAATTCTGGGGGCCTCGTGAGTCCCGGGGGTTCCGTGAACCCTGTGGTGGCTGTGAATCCTGGTCTTCTGTTTCCTCGTGCTCCCCGTGCTCTTCGTGTTCCGCGCGCTTCCGGTCTTTCCGGCGTTCCTGATGGTCCTGGTGTTCCCCGTGCTCGACGGGGGCGGCCGTGGGGGCGTTATCGGGAGAGGCGACCGGCCCATCGGCCGGGTCACAAAGTGCAGCCTTCCCTTCCTCCTGATCCACAATGCCGATCGCGTCGAGGTTTTCCGCAGCCGCCAGGGCGTGTTCGGCGGAAAGCCGTGCGGCATCGCTGCCGTGGACGCGATTGAGCACCAGACCGGCCAGCGGCATGTCCTCCGAGGCGAGCCGTTCCACGAAGTACGCCGCCTCGCGCAGCGCGTCCCGCTCCGGCGTCGCGACGACGAGGAACGCCGTACCGGGTGCCTGCAGCAGCTTGTACGTGGCGTCGGCCCGAGTGCGGAAGCCGCCGAACATGGTGTCCATCGCCGCGACGAAGGTCTGTACGTCGCGCAGGAACTGGCCGCCGAGCAGTTTGCCGAGGGTGCCGGTCATCATCGACATGCCGACGTTGAGGAACTTCATCCCCGCCCGGCCGCCCACCTTCGCCGGGGCCATCAGCAGCTTGATGAACTTTCCGTCCAGGAACGAGCCGAGCCGCTTCGGCGCGTCCAGGAAGTCCAGCGCGGAGCGGGACGGCGGGGTGTCGACGATGATCAGGTCCCACTCGTCGCGTGCGCGTAGCTGGCCGAGCTTCTCCATGGCCATGTACTCCTGCGTGCCCGCGAATCCGGCCGACAGGGACTGGTAGAAGGGGTTCTCCAGAATCGCGCGGGCCCGTTCGGCGTCGGCGTGGGCCTCCACGATCTCGTCGAAGGTTCGCTTCATGTCGAGCATCATGGCGTGCAGTTCGCCGGCGCCCTCGCCGTCGATGCCGGGGACCCGGCGCGGGACGTTGTCCAGCGAGTCGATGCCCATGGACTGGGCGAGCCTGCGGGCCGGATCGATGGTGAGGACGACGACCTTGCGGCCGTGTTCGGCCGCGCGTACGCCCAGGGCGGCGGCGGTGGTCGTCTTGCCGACCCCGCCCGAACCGCAGCACACGATGATCCGGATGCCGGGGTCGTCGAGCAGCGCGTCGGTGTCCAGCGCGGGGGCCGTGTCCGCACCCGTGCCCGTGCCCTGTCTCATGCGCCCGCCCCTTGTCCGGCCCTGCGTCCGGTTCCGTTGCCCAGCCCTTCGGCACCGGGTGCGTCGCGCCCCGGTCCTTCGGCCGCCTCGTCCCCCACGCCCTGCTTGCGCAGCTCGGTCGCCAGGTCGTAGAGCCCCGCCGGGTCCATTCCCTCGCCGATCAGTGGGAGTTCGTAACCCGGGAGCCCGAGCCCCGCGAGCACCGCACGCTGTTCGCGTTCCAGCTCGACCCGCTGGGCGTGCTCGGCGGCCTGCTCGACCAGGGGGCGTACGAGCCCGATGGAACCCGTGACGCCCGCGCGGGTCAGCGCCTTGGCGATCTCCTTGCGGCGTCCCTCCGCGGCCGTGCGCAACGCGTCCTCGTCCAGCAGATGCGGTCGCACCATGTTCACGATGACCCGGCCGGCCGGAAGCTCGGCGGCCCGGAGCTCGGCGATGCCGTCCGCGGTCTCCTGGACCGGCATCTCCTCCAGCAGCGTCACCAGATGGACCGCGGTCTCGGGGGACTTCAGCACCCGCATGACGGCCTGTGCCTGGTTGTGTATCGGGCCGATCCGGGCCAGCCCGGCCACCTCGTCGTTCACGTTGAGGAAGCGGGTGACGCGCCCCGTGGGAGGGGCGTCCATGATCACGTAGTCGTAGACGTACCGGTTCTGCTTGTCCTTGCGGCGCACGGCCTCGCACGCCTTGCCGGTCAGCAGCACGTCGCGCACGCCCGGCGCGATCGTGGTGGCGAAGTCGATCGCGCCGAGCTTCTTGAGCGCGCGGCCGGCGCTGCCGAGCTTGTAGAACATCTGAAGGTAGTCGAGCAGGGCGCGCTCCGCGTCGATCGCCAGCGCATAGACCTCGCCGCCGCCCGGGGCGACGGCGATCTTGCGCTCCTCGTACGGGAGCGACTCCGTCTCGAAGAGCTGGGCGATGCCCTGCCTGCCCTCGACCTCCACGAGGAGGGTGCGCTTGCCCTCGGTCGCGAGGGCGAGCGCGAGGGCGGCGGCGACCGTGGTCTTACCGGTACCACCCTTGCCGCTGACGACCTGGAACCTGCTCACGTATTCGAGCCTAACCAGTCGGGCCGCAGGCTACGCACGAGGCTGCGCGTGCCCGGGATTACACAGGCATTACAGTCGGGCCATGACCAAGTGGGAATACGCGACCGTGCCTCTGCTCGTGCACGCGACCAAGCAGATTCTGGACACCTGGGGCGAGGACGGCTGGGAGCTGGTCCAGGTCGTTCCCGGCCCGAACAACCCCGAGCAGCTCGTGGCCTACCTGAAGCGGGAGAAGGCGTAGTGGCGGGCGTCGTCGAGTCGAAGCTCGCCGAGCTCGGGCTGACCCTGCCGGACGTCGTGCCGCCGTTGGCCTCGTACCAGCCGGCCGTGCGGTCGGGGGTGTACGTGTACACGTCCGGCCAGCTGCCGATGGTGGACGGCAAGCTCGCGGTCACCGGCAAGGTCGGTGCCGAGGTCACGCCCGACGAGGCCAAGGAGCTGGCGAAGACCTGCGCGCTCAACGCGCTGGCCGCCGTGAAGTCCCTCGCCGGTGATCTGGACCGGATCGTCCGGGTCGTGAAGGTCGTGGGCTTCGTCGCCTCGGCGTCCGACTTCACCGGGCAGCCCGCCGTGATCAACGGGGCCAGCGAACTGCTGGGCGCGGTCCTCGGCGACAAGGGTGTGCACGCGCGCAGCGCGGTGGGCGTCGCGGTGCTGCCGCTGGACGCTCCTGTGGAGGTCGAGATCCAGGTCGAGCTGGCCGATTCCTAATGGAGTTGTCAAGCGCGGGCCCGTGAGCGTGCGGCGTACGGAAGCCCCGTCGCCGCCGTTCCCGCCCTCTCCACACCGCCGGAACCCCTGATCCCGCCCGGTCGGCACGGCCGGGCGGGATCGTGTGCACAGGGGCGTACGTGCGCACGTACGTGGCTGGCGCGGTACGCGCACGGTGGATGTGCAGCGGGCGCGTTCCGGCATGCATGGGCGCGTGAACAGCGGCAGGGATGCGGGCCTGTATGCAGGTGTGCGGGCGTGTATGTACGGGGCATGTACGGATCAGCTCACCTCTCGAACATCGGCGCGGTTCCGGATAGCCTCCGGCCATGTCGAATGGTCAGTGGTACCCACCGGAATGGCCCGACCGGATCCGGGCACTCGCCGCAGGTGAGCTGACGCCCGGGACGCCGCGGCGAGCCGCCACCGTGATGCTGCTCCGGGACCCCGCCGTCGGCACCCAGGACGGGATCGCCGTCCACATGCTGCGCCGCCGGACCTCCATGGCCTTCGCCGGTGGTGCGTACGCCTACCCGGGCGGCGGCGTCGACCCGCGCGACGACGACCGGCTCGTGGGCTGGGCAGGGCCCCCGCTGGAGAGCTGGGCCGGACGGCTCGGCGTCGGGACCCCGGTCGAGGCCCAGGCCATCGTGTGCGCGGCGGTCCGTGAGACGTACGAGGAGGCGGGCGTCCTTCTCGCCGGCCCGACCGCCGACAGTGTCGTCAGTGACACCACCGGCGCCGACTGGGAGGCCGATCGCGCGGCGCTGGTCGCCCGCGAACTGTCCTTCGCGGAGTTCCTGGACCGGCGCGGACTGGTGCTGCGGTCCGATCTGCTGGGCGCCTGGGCGCGTTGGATCACCCCCGAGTTCGAGCCGCGCCGTTACGACACCTGGTTCTTCGTCGCCGCGCTCCCCGAGGGGCAGCGCACCCGAAACGTCTCGACGGAGGCCGACCGCGCGGTGTGGATCCGCCCCGGCGAGGCGGCCGACGGGTACGACAAGGGGGAACTGCTGATGATGCCCCCGACCGTGTCCACGCTGCGGGCGCTCAGGCCGTACGGCACGGCGGCCGACGCACTGAAGGCCGCGGATTCCCAGAACCTCGCGCCCGTCCTCGCGCGGGCGAGGCTGGAGGGCGACGAGCTGGTGCTGAGCTGGCCGGGGCACGACGAGTTCACGAAGCACATCCCGAACGCGACGGCCGCCGCGTTCGGGATCGAAGGCGGCACGCGGGGCGAAGGCGGCGTGGCGAGCCGTGTGCAGGGTGGAGAAGAGGGTGGCGCGGGCCACGGTACGGGAGGTGAGCCGGTATGAGCGACGCGGCAGCGCTGCCCGGACAGCCACGCGGCGGAGTCGTCTCCGGGCCCGCGACCCCCCGCACCGTCAACGTCCTCGCCCCCAACGCCTCGCCCATGACGCTGGACGGCACCAACACCTGGATCGTCGCGGAGCCCGACTCCGATATCGCGGTCGTCATCGACCCGGGGCCGCAGGACGACGCGCACCTGCGGGCGGTCGTCGACACCGCCGAACGGGCCGGCCGCCGCATCGCGCTCACATTGCTCACCCACGGGCACCCCGATCACGCGGAGGGCGCGGCGCGCTTCGCCGAGCTGACCCGTACCAAGGTGCGGGCCCTGGATCTGGCGCTCCGCCTCGGCGACGAGGGGCTGACCGCCGGAGACGTGATCACCACCGGGGGACTGGAACTGCGCGTCGTGCCGACCCCCGGCCACACGGCGGACTCACTCTCCTTCCACCTGCCCGCCGACCGGGCGGTGCTGACCGGGGACACGGTTCTCGGGCGTGGCACCACGGTCGTCGCGCACCCGGACGGAAGGCTGGGCGACTACCTCGACTCACTGCGCAGACTGCGCTCGCTGACCGTCGACGACGGCGTGCACACCGTGCTGCCGGGGCACGGCCCGGTGCTGGAGGACGCGCAGGGCGCGGTCGACTTCTACCTCGCGCACCGTGCGCACCGGCTGGCTCAGGTGGAGACGGCGATCGAGGCCGGGCACCGGACGCCGGCCGAGTTGGTGGCCCACGTGTACGCGGACGTGGACCGGTCGTTGTGGCCCGCGGCGGAGCTCTCCGTACGGGCGCAGCTGGAGTACCTGAGCGAGCACGGGCTGGTGTAGCGGGCACGGCCTGGTGCGGTGCTCCGGTCCGGGGCCGGGGCCTGATCGGATCGGGCCGAGCCTCGAATCCGACCGGATCAGCCCGATCAGGAGCGCACCGGATCGGGTCGGCCCTGGTCGCACTGCCCCGGCCCTGGTCGGAGCGG
This sequence comes from Streptomyces sp. NPDC001750, assembly GCF_042892615.1. NCBI lineage: Bacteria > Bacillati > Actinomycetota > Actinomycetes > Kitasatosporales > Streptomycetaceae > Streptomyces > Streptomyces sp. NPDC001750. The sequence goes on from NZ_JBIAUE010000023.1 coordinate 113,093, forward strand.
ATCGGAACCAGCCGCACTGGATCGGGACCCGGTCGCACTGGGGCAAATCCGGTCGCACCGGATCGCCGCGCGGGGCTCGGGGGCGCCCCGTGCGGTCGGCGGGAGCGCTCCGGTCAGCGGGAGCGCTTCGCCAGACGCTCCACGTCGAGCAGGATCACGGCGCGCGCCTCCAGGCGCAGCCAGCCACGTCCCGCGAAGTCCGCGAGCGCCTTGTTGACCGTCTCGCGGGAGGCGCCGACCAGCTGGGCCAGCTCTTCCTGCGTCAGGTCGTGGACCACGTGGATGCCTTCCTCGGACTGGACGCCGAAGCGCCGCGAGAGGTCCAGGAGGGCGCGGGCGACCCGGCCGGGCACGTCCGAGAAGACCAGGTCGGACATCTGGTCGTTGGTCTTGCGGAGGCGGCGCGCGACGGCGCGCAGCAGGGCCGAGGCCACCTCGGGGCGGGCGTTCAGCCAGGGCTGGAGGTCGCCGTGTCCGAGGCCGAGGAGCTTGACCTCGGTCAGCGCGGTCGCGGTTGCGGTGCGCGGGCCCGGGTCGAAGAGCGAGAGCTCGCCGATGAGCTCTCCGGGACCGAGGACGGCCAGCATGTTCTCGCGGCCGTCGGGGGAGGTGCGGTGGAGCTTCACCTTGCCCTCGGTCACCACGTAGAGGCGGTCGCCCGGGTCGCCCTCATGGAAGAGAGCGTCGCCGCGTGCGAGGGTCACCTCACTCATCGAGGCGCGGAGCTCCGCGGCCTGCTCGTCATCGAGCGCCGCGAAAAGCGGGGCGCGCCGCAGAACGTCGTCCACGAGTTCTCTCCTTGTCGGCCTGTTCAGGAAACCGTGGTCCCCATCATGCCGGACGGTAAAACAGTGCGATCAATCACAAACCAGTTTGACGCACGGACGTGCCGAACCGTGCGTCAGGGGGCCGATCGAGGGTGTGTACGCGGTGACCGGGGCGGATGGCGACGTGTGGCTCTAGGCTGGCCGGGTGTCCAAATCGCCGGTGAGAACGCAGGCCAAGGGGGCTGGTGGGGTGTCGGAGGGCCGTGATTCCGCTATGGGCGAACAGGCTGTGAGTCGTCCGAAAAAGGCGACAAATCGCCCTGTGGTCGCGCAGTCCGCGAGCGCTGGAACGAAGGCCGTGGAGGCCCCGAAGGCAGGGAAGGCTGCGAAAGCCGCGAAGACCGTGCAGGCCAAGAGGGCTGTCAAGGCGACCAAGGCGGCAGAGGTGCCCGAAGGAGCAGAGGCACCCAAGGGGACCAGCGGGGCCCAGGCGAACAGAGTGGCGAGGGCCGTGAAGCCGGAATCGCATCTGGCGATGGTCCGTCGCGCCCGCAGGATCAACCGCGAACTCGCCGAGCTCTACCCGTACGCCCACCCCGAGCTGGACTTCAGGAACCCGTTCGAGCTTCTCGTCGCCACGGTCCTCTCCGCCCAGACCACCGACCTGAGGGTCAACCAGACCACCCCCGCGGTCTTCGCCGCCTATCCCACGCCCGAGGACATGGCCGCGGCCGTTCCGGAGGAGTTGGAGGAGATCGTCCGGCCGACCGGCTTCTTCCGGGCCAAGGCCAAGTCGCTCATAGGGCTTTCCGCGGCGATCAGGGACGACTTCGGCGGCGAGGTGCCGGGCCGTCTGTCCGACCTGGTCAAGCTGCCGGGGGTCGGTCGCAAGACCGCCAATGTCGTCCTCGGCAATGCCTTCGGCGTACCGGGCATCACCGTCGACACGCACTTCGGCCGCCTCGTCCGTCGCTGGAAGTGGACGGAGCAGGAGGACCCGGAGAAGGTGGAGGCCGAGATCGGTGCGATCTTCCCGAAGAGCGAGTGGACCATGCTCTCGCACCGCGTCATCTTCCATGGCCGTCGCATCTGCCACGCCCGCAAGCCCGCATGCGGCGCCTGTCCGATCGCGCCGCTCTGTCCCGCGTACGGGGAGGGCGAGACGGACCCGGAGAAGGCCAGGAAGCTGCTGAAGTACGAGATGGGCGGTCAGCCCGGTCAGCGGCTGTACCCGCCGGCGGACTACCCGGGGAAGCCCGCGCCCGGGCCCGGGGGCAGCTGACGTACCGGCGTCCGCCCCGGAACGAAATGCATGACGCCAGGCGTTGTGAGACGAGGGGTGCCCATGGAGACGCGAGAACAGAGCACGGGCTGGCAGAACGCTGATCGCCGACAGAGCACTGGTCAACGGCAGAGTGTTGACCACCGGCGGAGCAAGGACGGCCGGGACGACGCGGTGAACCGTGCGGCGGCGGCCGCAGCGCCCGCTCCCGCCGCCACGGCGGGAGCGGGCGGGACAGCGCCGGGAGCGGACGGGGCCACGGCGGGCGAGAGGCAGGACTCCGGCCTCACGGTGACGACGGAGGGCCTGCCCGAATGGCTCGTTCCGGTGGCCACGGCCGTGCGGACCGTCGAGCCGGGTCAGCTCAGCCGCTTCCTGCCGCCCGAGAACGGTGCCGGACGGCAGTCCGCCGTCCTCGTCCTGTTCGGCGAGGGCGAGCGCGGTCCCGAACTGCTCCTCATGGAGAGAGCCGGAAGCCTGCGCTCCCATGCAGGGCAGCCCTCCTTCCCCGGCGGTGCCCTGGACCCGGAGGACGGAGACCAGGGAACGACGGGGCCGCTGCGGGCCGCGCTGAGGGAGGCGCAGGAGGAGACCGGTCTCGACCCGCGCGGGGTGCAGCTGTTCGGTGTGCTGCCCCGGCTCTACATCCCCGTGAGCGGCTTCGTCGTGACGCCGGTCCTCGGCTGGTGGCGGTCGCCGAGCCCGGTCGGAGTCGTCGATCCGGGTGAGACCGCCCGAGTCTTCACCGTTCCCGTGGCGGATCTCACTGATCCGGCCAATCGAGCGACCGCGGTACATCCCAAGGGGCATCGGGGCCCGGCATTCCTGGTCGAATCCGCTCTTGTCTGGGGTTTCACCGCAGGCGTGATCGACCGGATCCTGCACTTCGCGGGCTGGGAGCGCCCGTGGGACACCGGCAAGCATGTGCCGCTCGACTGGCACGCATGACAGGCTGGCTCCGTGCTGCGCTGTCCGGCCCCGGCCGGAACCAGCCGATCGAACGGGCCCGGTGACGAATCTGTGAGGCTATAGACGGTGAACGTGCTGGACATCCTGCTGCTGGCCGGCGCCGTGTGGTTCGCTGTCATCGGATATCGACAGGGGTTCGTCGTCGGCATCCTGTCGGTGATCGGGTTCCTCGGCGGCGGTCTCGTCGCCGTCTATCTGCTGCCGATCCTGTGGGACCAGTTGACGAACGGCTCGGAGGTCTCGTCGACGGCGGCGGTGGTCGCGGTCGTCATCGTGATCGTGTGCGCCTCGGTCGGGCAGGCGTTCACCACGCACCTTGGGAACAAGCTCCGCCGCTACATCACGTGGTCGCCCGCGCGCGCCCTCGACGCCACCGGAGGCGCCCTGGTCAACGTGGTCGCGATGCTGCTGGTCGCCTGGCTGATCGGTTCGGCCCTGGCCGGCACCACCCTGCCGACCGTGGGCAAGGAGGTCCGCAGCTCGTCGGTCCTGCTCGGCATCTCGCGGGTGATGCCCGTACAGGCCTCGACCTGGTTCACGGACTTCTCGTCGGTGCTCGCCCAGAACGGCTTCCCGCAGGTCTTCAGCCCCTTCGCCAACGAGCCGATCACCGAGGTCCAGGCACCGGACCCGGCGTTGAGCACCAGCCCAGTCGCGGTCCGCGCCCAGCAGTCCATCGTCAAGGTCGTCGGTACCGCGCCGAGCTGCGGCAAGGTCCTCGAAGGCACCGGATTCGTGTTCGCCGACCGTCGCGTGATGACCAACGCCCATGTCGTCGGCGGTGTCGAGGAGCCGACCGTGCAGATCGGCGGCCAGGGCCGGCTGTACGACGCGAAGGTCGTGCTCTACGACTGGCAGCGCGACATCGCCGTACTCGACGTACCGGACCTCGACGCGAAGCCGCTGCAGTTCACCGACGCCGACCAGGATGCGCGGACCGGGGACGGCGCCATCGTCGCGGGCTTCCCGGAGAACGGCTCGTACGACGTACGGTCCGCGCGGGTGCGGGGCCGTATCGACGCCAACGGCCCGGACATCTACCGCCGGGGCACCGTCCGCCGCGATGTGTACTCGCTCTTCGCGACCGTCCGTCAGGGCAACTCGGGCGGGCCGCTGCTGACGCCCGACGGCAAGGTGTACGGAGTCGTGTTCGCGAAGTCGCTCGACGACCCGGACACCGGTTACGCGTTGACGGCCGACGAGATCCGCCAGGACATCGCGCACGGCCGCTCCGCCAACCAACAGGTCGACAGCCAGGGGTGCGCCCTCTAGTGCTGTGGCCGGAAAGGTTTGCCGGGAGGCTCGCGGCGTCCGGTGCGGTGCGTCGCGAGGCGGAGGATCGCCTTCGTGCGGGACGTACTCGGGTGATGCGACAACGCGGCGAGGTACCGTGCCAGGCCTCGCGAGCCGGTGAACCTTTCCGGTCGCAGCACTAGTAGTGCTTGGTCAGGTTGCTATCGGTTCTGGTATGTCGCGGTGGCAGGTGGGGCAGGCGCCGGTCCAGACCGCGAGGAGTGACTGCAGTT
>NZ_JBIAUE010000024.1:0-112729 GCF_042892615.1 Streptomyces sp. NPDC001750
CAACGCCGGAGCATCCAACCCCAACCGCGCAACCCACGGACCCAACTCCCCAAACTCCAACCGCTCCCCCGCGAACACCACATACCGCAACCCCAGACGCCCCACCCGCTCATCCCCCGCACCCGCCGCCGAAACCAACGCACGGAACGCCGACGGCGTCTGACTCAACACCGTCACACCCCGCTCCACCAACAAATCCAGAAAATCCTCCGGCGACCGCGCCACATCCCGACCCACCACCACCAACGTGCCCCCGAACAACAAGGCACCCCACATCTCGAACACCGACACATCAAACGCATACGAATGAAACAACGACCACACATCCGAAGCACCGAACGAGAAACACTCCCGCGCCGCCCCCAACAAACGCACCACATTGGCATGGCACAACACCACACCCTTCGGACGCCCCGTCGAACCCGACGTATAAATCACATACACCGCATGACCCGGACCCGACACCGACACCAGATCACCCGAACCGAACCCCGACAGATCCTCCCGGTCCAACACCACCGACTCACCCTCGAAGACCTGCCCCAGCAGCTCCTCCTGGCCGGTGGTGGTGACGACGATGCGTACACCCGCGTCGGCGAGCACATGGCCGAGCCGCTCGGCGGGGTGGGCGGTGTCGAGGGGGACGTATCCGGCGCCGGACTTGAGGACGCCGAGCAGCGCCGGGATCAGGTCCGGGCCACGCTCCAGACAGACCCCCACCAACGACTCCGCCCCCACCCCCGAAGCCCGCAACCGCCGCGCCAGCCGATTCGCCCGCGCATTGACCTCCGCATACGACAACGACACCTCGCCCGCCACCACCGCCACCGCGTCCGGCGTACGCGCCACCTGCTCCTCGAACAACTCGTGCACCGTCCGCGTCACGGGTCGTGAGAACCGGGGACCGGCGGTGACCAGGGCGCGTTCGGCGGCGTCGAGTACGTCGAGGCGGGACAGCGGGGTGGTCTCGTCCTCGACGGCCTGCTGGAGCAGCCGTACGAAGTGCCGGCTCATGCGCAGCACGGTGTCCCGCTCGAACAGCGAGGTCGCGTAGACGAGCTGGCCGTGGAAGGTGCCGTCGGGCGCGGAGTTGATCTGGAGTTCCAGATCACACTTGGCGACGGAGCCGGTCGCGGTGTGCGGCTCGATGGTCAGGCCCGGCAGTTCGACACGTTCGCCGCCGCGCTCGTGGAGGGTGAACGCCACCTGGTAGAGCGGGGTGCGGGACAGGTCGCGTTCGGGCTGGAGCTCGTCGACCAGACGGGCGAACGGCACGGACTGGTGGTCGTACGCCTCGACGAGGTGGTCACGGGCCTGCTCGATCAGCTCGGCGAAACGCGGGTTGCCACGCCAACTGCTCCGCATCACCAGGTTGTTGATGCCGTATCCGATGAGCCCCTGGAGTTCGGGGCGGGTGCGGCCGGAGGCCACGGTCCCGACGGCGATGTCGCTCCGGTCGGTGTAGCGGGCGAGCAGTGCCTGGAAGGCGGGGAGCAGTACCGCGAAGGGGGTGGTGTTGTGGCGCAGCGCCAGCTTGTGGATCTTCTCGGAGAGTCCGTCGGGGAGGACGAAGGAGACGTCGGCGCCCTCGTGGTCGCGGTGCGCCGGACGGGGGCGGTCGGCCGGCAGGTCGAGCGGGCCGATCCCGGCCAGCCGCTCGCGCCAGTACGTCAGGTGTTCGGCGAGGGCGCCGTCGGCCTCCTGGGCGCGCTGCCATGCGGCGTAGTCCGCGTACTGCACCGGCAGCTCGGGCAGCGGCGCCTCGCGCCCGGCGGCGAGCGCCTCGTACAGCGCGCCGAGTTCGTTGATCAGTACGCGCGCCGACCAGGCGTCGAAGGCGATGTGGTGGACGACGACGCCCAGGACGTGGTCATCGTCCGCGAGCTTCAGGAGCCGGGCCCGCACGGGCCACTCCCGCTCCAGGTCGAAGGGGGTGCGGGCATCCTCGGCGACCCGTGCGTCCGCACGCCGTCCGCGCTCTCCGCCGGGGACGTCGCGCTGCTCGTCCACGGGCAGGCCGACGGTCCGCGGCGGGTCGATGATCTGGGCCGGTTCCCCGTCGGTGAGGGTGTAGCGGGTGCGCAGGATCTCGTGGCGTGCGAGCAGCACGTTCCAGGCGCGCTCCAGGACGGCGACGTCGAGCGTGCCGCGTATCCGGAAGGCGAGCGGCACCAGGTATTCGGCGCTGTCGGGATCCAGCCGGTTGAGGAACCACATCTGCTGCTGTCCGAACGACAGCCGCAGCGGGCCCGACCGATCGGCGAGGGCGATGCCCCGGCGGCGGGCCCGCGAACGCCCACCGCCGAGCCTGTGCCGGAGGAGTTTCTCCTGAAGGGCGTCGACGTCGGTCTTCTTCTGCTTTTCGACGCTCATCTCTTCCAGTCCTCCTGCTGCCGCCGCTGTTGAGTAATCCGGGGATTCCGACTTCTCGTCGGTCAGTTCGCGCAGTCGTGCCGGAACGGCGTTCCGTCAGTTCGCCGCGGCCTGCTCCATGCGGCGGCGCAGGCTCAGCGGCCGCATGTCCGTCCACACCTCACCGATGTGCGCGAGGCATTCCGACCGCTTTCCCTCGGTGCCCTCGGCGCGCCATCCGGCAGGAATTTCCCGGTCCGCCCACCAAATGGAGTACTGCTCCTCGTCATTGACCACGACACGGTAGATCTGGTCGTCGTCCAGCTCGTCAGCCATGTGAATTCCTTTGTCGAGAAACCGTCGATCAGTGGGAGTTCTGGCATTCCTCACATCTGCTCGACCAGCTTTCTCGCCGACCCGATAGTCCGTCTATACCGAAGCTATCCACGGTGTCCGGCGGAGAGATGACGTTGGTCCGACGGCCGGGGCCGCCGCTCTGGCACGACGGGTCAATGACGCCGAAGGCCCGTCGGACCGGGCCCGATCGGAGTCGGGTCCCGGGCCGACGGGCCTCGGTGGCGGGGCCGGGCGCCCCGTGCCGGATGGTGCGCCGGCCCACCGCACGGCGAGCCGCCGCCGGTGTGCCGATCAGCCGGTCGTCGGTCAGTGTTGGTCCGGGCCGACTCCGGTGTTCCGTCAGTCGATGTGCGCGTGCTCCGGGCTGCCGGCCGCGTGCGGTGCGGGCCGGGCCGCGGACGGGGCGGGCACGGGTTCCGGGCGCTCACCCTTGCCGGGCAGCCATTCCAGCCAGCGTGGCAGGGTCCAGGCGCGTTCACCGAGCAGTGCCACGGCCGCGGGGAGCAGGACGCCTCGGACGAGGGTGGCGTCGATGAGGATGGCCACCGCCATGCCCACGCCCATCATCTTGTTCTCTATGGCGGAGAGGGTGATGAAGACCGAGAACACCGCGGTCATGATGACGGCCGCGCTGGTGACGACGCCCGCGCTGGCGGCGATGCCGCCGACGACGGCCTCGCGCGGGCCGGCACCGGCCAGCCTGCGCTCTCTGATGCGGCTGAGGATGAAGATGTGGTAGTCCATGCTCAGCCCGAACAGGACGACGAACATGAACAGCGGCAGCCAGCCGGCGACGCCTCCGTACGGGGTGAAGCCCAGCAGCGAGCTGAAGGCACCGTCCTGGAACACCCAGGTCAGCACGCCGTAGGCGGCCCCCATCGAGAGCAGGTTGAGGACGATGGAGATCAGCGGGATGGCCACGGAACGGAAGACCACCAGCAGCAGGCCGAGCGCCAGCAGGAGGACGAATCCGATGACGATCGCCGCCCGTCCGCCGAGCTGTTCCTTGAAGTCCTCGGCGAAGGCGGTCCGGCCGCCCACGGCGAAGCCGACGCCGTCGACGGTGCCGAGGGTTCGGGGCAGGGCGACCTCGCGCAGTGTCTCCAGGGCGTCGTTGGACACTTCGTCGGTGCCGGTGCCGGCCAGCGGCACCCGCACCACGAGGACGTCGTCGACCCGGACCGTGGAGACGGGGCCGTACAACTGACCGCCGCTGTCGGCGATCCGCTCGCGCAGCTTGTCGACCGCGTCCAGCACCTCTGGGGTGTCCGGCCGGCCGCCGTCCTTGTTCCACACGGCGACGCGCGCGGGGGTCGGGGCCCCGGGGAAGGACTCCTGCATGCGGATCGCGGCGTCCACGGTGGGCGCGCTGCGCGGCAGGCTGTTGACGACGGCTGCGTCCTGGAGGCGCATGTCGGTCATCGGGACGGCCATCGCGAGCAGGACCAGCACCGCGGCGCCGCCCCACACCTTCGGGCGCCGGACGACGGCCCGTGCCAGCTTCTGCCAGCCGCGGGACTCGACGATGGTGGTGCGCCGCTTGCCGAGCCACGGGATGCGGCCCTTGTCGATGCGGTGGCCGAGCGTGGCGAGCAGGGCCGGCAGGACCGTCACGGAGGCGAGCATGGCGAGGCCGACCACGAGGGCGGTGCCGAGGGTGAGGCCGCGGAAGACGTCGAGGCCGCTGAAGAGGAGGCCGCAGACGCACACGATGACGGTGAGGCCGGAGACGGCGACGACGTGCCCGGAGGTGCGTGAGGCGATGTGCAGCGACTCGGCGACGCCGCGCCCCGCGGCCCGTTCCTCGCGTTCCCGCCGCAGGTAGAACAGGGAGTAGTCGACGCTGACCGCGACGCCGATGAGCAGGATCATCGAGGTGACGGCGCTGTTGACGGCGACCCACCGTTCGAGGACGGCCAGCAGGCCGAAGGTGCCCGCGACGGTGGTGGCGGCCAGCAGCAGCGGAATGGAGGCGGCGACGAGGGCACCGAAGACGACCAGCAGGATGACGAGGGTGATGGGCAGCGAGGTGGTCTCCGCGCCGGCGAAGTCCTCCTTGATGGCGTCGTCGACGGCCCGGGACAGACTCACATCACCCGCCTGGACGACGCGTACGTCCTTGTGGCGTTCGGCGACGGTGTCCACGGCTTTCACGACGGCGTCGAAATGCGGGGTCATCTGCTCGTTCGGTCCGGCCACGAAAAAGGTGACCAGTCCGGACCGCCCGTCGGCCGAGATCTGCCGTTCGGTGCCGGGATTCATCGGGGTGCGTAATCCGGTGACCGCCCCGGGAGTCTTGTTGATCTCGGCCACCAGATCGTCGGCGGCCTCGACGAGTGCGGGATTGTCCAGGAATTTCCCGCCGCCGCCGTCGAGCGGCTGGATGAGCACGTTCTCCAGGATCGGCTCATAGTTCTTCTGCGCGTTCAGAACGCGCTTGACGACGCCGGATTCACGCGGGTCGTCGGTGTCGGCACCGGGGCCGGAGACCAGGGCACTGCCGAGTACGGCGACGACCACGAGGGCCAGCCAGCCGCCGATCGCCAGGGCGCGGTGCCGGATGGACCAGCCGGCGATCCGCTCGACGATCGCGCCCTCCCCCTTGCGGCGACGGCCACTTCGCGCCATATCTGGGGTTTCGGGCGCCGTGGGGGCTAACGAAGTGGTGTCCGTCTGGCCGCTCTGCGTACGACGCCGTCTGCTTCTGCGCAGCATGAACTAAAGTCCTCCCTTGAAGGAGCGATCCGGTGAAAACTCGCCATCGGCGAGGGCGTTGCTTCTTCATCACCGGGCCGTCGAGTTGCCGCTCGACAGCCCGGTCCCGTTTTCCGGCTACTCGACCTCCTTGAGGATCCGCTCCACAGAACGCATGCGGGTCCGGATGTCCTCAAGGCTGCTGTCGATCCCGGCCAGCTGCTTTTCGATGACATCCTGGTTGCGGATCGCCTTCTCGGCGAGGGTCCGGTATTCGTAATCGCGCGCCAAGATCGCCCGGGCCCGCCAGGTGGCGGCCATGTGCCAGACGACGATGGTGACCACCACAATAACCATGCCGAAAATACCGACGGCGCCTACGACTTCCTGCCAGCCGTGGTAAGTCATGACGGGGGTCCTTTCTCACCGTCCTGCTGGACGGCTTCGTGCGAGCTGAATTTCAGCACCGCAGCCGCAATTGTTTCCGGTGTCAGGTGAAGCACGAAGGGCGTCACTTCGTAGAACTTCATCGCCTTCCCGTCACTCGAGATTTCCAGCTGTGCCGACACCAGACCGGCGGTCTCCAGCTTTCTCAGATGGGCCTGCAGCAGAGCCCGGCTGATTCCCAGCTCCCGAGCCAACTGACTCACGTAGTTGCGCCGGTGGGACAGGGCGGCCACCACCCGCAGACGGTGCGGGTTGGCCAGCGTGGCCAGCACGTGTACCAGTTCGTCCCCGTCGTGCGAAGGGATCCTCACAGCATCACACCGAACATGCCACGAGACGTTAGCAGGTGCCGAAATCCATTTCCAACCGATCCGATCACGCACATCCCCCGCCAACTCCCTCACTGCACCGTTCTCTTGGAATGGCGACCGCCCCACCGCTGCACGGCCACGGTGACCCCGGCGAGCAGGAATGAGACCGCCGGTCCGATGAGCAGCGCCGTCGGCCCGCCGTCCGTGACGAACCGTCCGCCCAGATACCCGAGCCCGACCGTGTACGAGACGAACAGAGCCTCCGCGATCCCCGCGCCGAGCAGATACCTGCGGACGGGATAGCCGACCACTCCGGCGGTGAGCCCGCCCACGCCGCGCCCGGTGGGCACGAACCGCATGGCTATCACCGACGGCACTCCGTAGCGCCGCGACCGGTCGGAGACCCACTCCAGCATCGACCGCCGCCGGGCGTTGCGCGACAGCCAGTCGTGCGCGCGCCCGCTCGCCCTGCGCCCCAGCCAGAAGACCGCGAGATCGCCCAGGATCGCACTGGTCAGAGGTAAGAGGACCAGGAGGGGCAGGTTCAGGCTGCCCGCCGCGGCCAGCGCGCCCGCCCCGGCCAGCACGGCCGAGTTGGGCACCATGGGCGGCGCGGTGACCACGACGACCAGCGCGTAGAACCAGTACGCCCAGTCCATGCCGACCAGCTCCCTCGGGGTCTCCTCGCGTCATCACCTGCATACAAACGCTGGCAGGTGCAACGCCGACGTGCAACGCACGGCGGATGACACCAGGGGCATCTGCGAGCAATCCCCTAGGGGATGCGGAGCGACGGCCTCAGGGAGCCCCCGGAGAGAGCGCGACGGACCCGTCAGAACGCGTCGATTGGCCTTTCTATCAAGGGAGTTGGCCGAGTTCATCGGCGAGGAGGGCGGCCAGCCGGGGCAGTGATTCGTCGAAGTAGAAGTGCCCTCCCGCGACGGTGTGCACCCTGGCGCCACCAATGGCGTAGTCCTTCCACAGGCCGAGGTCGGCGGGGGTGACCGAGGGATCGTCCACGCCCCCGATCGCGACCAGTGGGCAGGTCAGCGGGGCGCCCGGCGCGTAGCGGTACTGCTCGATCAGCCGCAGGTCCCCGGAGAGCACGGGGTAGGCGACCTGCCACAGGTCCTCGTCGGCCTCCAGGGCCCGGGCGCCCTCGCCCCCGAGTTCACGGAGGTACGCCCGCACCTCGTCCTCCTCGAACGTCAGGCCGCGGGGTCTGCGTTCGCCGGGTGCCTTGCATGCGGAGACGAGGAGCGCGGCCAGCGGCGAGGGGAAGCGCGGCCGGAGACGGCGGGCCGCCTCGAAAGCCACGACGGCGCCCATGCTGTGCCCGAAGAACGCGGTGGGCCGGTCGAAGGGCGTGTCGATGGCCGCCACGATCTCCTCCGCGAGTCCGGTGAGCGAACCGGGCGCCGGGTCGTCGTAGCGGTCCTGCCGCCCGGGGTACTGGACGGCGACCAGCTCGACCGACTCCGGCAGCAGCCGCGCCCAGCCGTGGAAGGCGCTGGCGGCTCCCCCGGCGTGCGGAAAGCAGTAGAGCCGCGTGCGGGCCCGGGGGCGCGGCAGGAACCGCCGGAAGGGACTCTCCCGCGTCATCGGGCGCTCCCGCCGCCGCTCGGCCCGGGTACGGCCATCGCGCCGTGGGCCTCGTTCCCCGTCCGCCGGAAGGGGACGCCCCGCACGACGACGGGGCCGGGCCGGTCCGCCCGTCTGGCGAGCGCGGCGACGAGTCCGGGGGCCAGCTCCGGTTCGTCGACGAGCCAGTGGGAGCGGTCGTCGCGCTCGATGTGCTCGACGCGCACCGGTCCCTGCTCGGCGACGCGCACGTCCAGGCGGCTGAGGTCGGTGGCGATGCCGACGCCGACCGCCTTCAGCACGGCCTCCTTGCGCGTCCAGGCGCGGAGGAAGAGTTCCCGCCGGGTGTCGCCGTGTCCGGCGGCCCGGATCCGGTCGCGCTCGCCGACGGAGAGCACGAGACCGGAGAGCACCAGGCCGGACAGGGCGTCCGCGTCGAGGTCGCCCCGGCTCTCGATGTCGAGCCCGATGTGTCCGGCGGCGGTCACGGCGAGGGCCCAGTGCGGCCCCGAGCGGGAGAGGCTGAACTCCATTCCGGTGGCGGGCGAGAGGACCCGGGGGCGGCCGTGCCTCCCGTCCTCGCAGCGCGGGCAGGGATGCCGTCCGAACCGGATCGCCTCGGGCGGCCCGCCGAGGTAGTGATCGGCCAGGACCCTGCGCAGCGAGGCGTGCGCGTGGGCGTAGTGGGAGCGTACGGCGGCACGTCTGCTGTGGACGAGCCGGAGTTCCTCGTCGTCGAGCACGGCCAGGTCGGCGGGGTCCGGGGTGTGCGGCGCGCGGCCGTGCCAGATGTGGACGGCGCCGGTCACCGCGAGTCGGCCGCTGCTGTCTTTCATGGTCGGGTGGCTCCGTTTCCGTGAGGGGCGGGTGGTTCACCGGAGCGGCACCGCCCGGCGGGCATCCCGGCCGCCCGGGAGCCGCGGGTCCCGGCGGGCGCACGGGTCCGGTCGGACGTGCGTGTCGGATCGCCGCATGTGCGGCTCCCGGGGCCGGGCACGCGGGTCCCGGGGTCGGACGTGCGGGTCCCGGCGAGCGGGCCGCCGGTGAGATCGAGGCCGAGGTGATCCTCGCACCGGTGGACGAGTTCGCCGTGGAGCCGGTGCCGGACCCGCGCGGACAGCGGGGACGGGCCGAGCCCCAGCCGGTCGGCGAGCCGGTGCAGGGCCGCGGTCACCCAGACCGGATCGGCGGTGAATCCGGGTTGCGGAACCTGCCAGGCCGTCCGCCAGAGGCCCAGGCAGGCGGCGGCCGCCAGCAGGTGCGTCCAGCGGTCGGCGAGCACGTGGGCGCGCCGGTCGGTGGCAGGCGCGCCCGTCCTGTACTCGTACCCGTGGTCGTGCACCTGCCCGGGCCCGGACGGCGGGAGGGACCGGGCCAGACCGGCCAGCCGGCGCAGTTCTGCCGTCAACGGTCCGGTGAGGGCGAGGAGTTCGGGTGCCGTGGCGGGTTGCCGCGCCAGCGCGTGATGGATGGCCGGGAGTACGCCGGTGAGGCCGTCCGCCGCGCCGGTGACGGTGCCGAGCCGGGCAAAGTCCAGGCGTGGCAGCGGCCTGCCGGGGCTCAGGAGGCGGGTGAGCACGTCGTCCCGGTCACCGGGCGGTGCCGCGGGCCGTTCCAGGGCCGGCAGCCACGCGTGCTCGGCCAGCACGGGCAGCCGGGGCACGATCCTCGCCGGGCCGGTGGCCCGCGTGGCCATGGGGGCGAGGGTGATGCCCAGCAGGTCGCGTGCCGCCTTCCGGAAGACGGCATGGAGGCCTTCTTCCGGGCAGCCGTCCACGCCGAGCAGTGACGACAGCCGGTGCGAGACTCCTCGGAGCAGCCTGGGCACCAGGTGCCGCACCGCAGCGGACCGTACGCCGCTCTCGGCGGGCAGCAGATGCGGCGAGCGCGCGGCAACCGTCGTCAGGGCGTCGCAGACGAGCAGCTCCGCGAAGGCACCGGCCAAGATGTCGCGGGCGTGGTGCGGGGTCGCGACGGACCGGTCCCGATCAGGCCGTTCCCGGACGATCGCGACGGCGGTGCGCAGCTGGGTGTCCGCGATGCCGACGGCCATGCCGGGGAGGGCGGTGTCGATGATCGGACAGGTGCGCAGCTCGGTCTCATGAGCGCTGTCGGGTTCGCCGAGCACGCTGTCGGCGGGCACCGGGCAGTCGCGGAACTCGATGGCGCCCAGTGACAGTCCGCGCTGTCCGGCGGTGGTGAACCGGAGATCGCGGGCGGCCCGGTCCCAGGGCAGGTGTTCCAGGTCCACCAGCAGATGGGAGTGGGTGGGCGTGCCGGTGCGGTGGCCGGTGCGGGCGAGCAGGACGGCGGCCTCGGCCCGTTCGGCGTTGCCGACGAGCGGTCCGCCCCCGTTGAGGACGAGCCGTCCCGCGCTCGGCGCGGCGGACAGGCGGGCCGCGGCCGGTTCGTCGGGGTCGAGTTCCGGGACCCCGGCGCAGATGCGTTCCTCGGCGAGGAGGATGCGGGCGGCCCGGCGCTGCTGGCCCGGCGTGCCCGCCGCCCAGACCGCCAGTCCGGCGACGAAGCTGGACGCGCCGTAGCCGAGACCGAGGGTGCCGTCGCGACGGAAGACGCCGCGCATCAGCTGGACGAGTTCGTCGACCTGGTCGAAGCGCCCGCCCAGGTGCCGGGGTACGAATTCGGCGTTCAGCCCGAACAGGCGCAGCACGCGCTCGCCCGCGGCGAGCGGCACCCCGCGCTCGTCGGCGTCGATCACCGCCGAGTGCCCGAGCGGGTTGCGGGGGTCACGCGGATCTCCGAGGAGTCGTTCCAGTTCGGCGATCCGCCGGGTGACGGGCGTCGTCCGGCCGCGGGTCGTCACGACTCCCCCGGGGCGGCCGACCGGCGGTTGGGCGGGAGCGACAGCGACCGTCCGGTGCGGTACCGACCATGTCCGCCGGACGCGGTGGGGTACGCGGCCGACTCGTGGAGCGGGCGCTCGCCGCCGTGCTCGCGGTCGGTGGCGACGTGGCCGGTGACTGTGCAGCCGGTGCCGGTGCCTTCCGCGACGCGCGCGGCCGAATGCCCCGCACGGTCGCGGGCCGGGGCCGCCGAAAGCTGATGCCGACGGTCGCGCGGGTCGCCTGGGCTCCGCTCCAGTCGGTCGGTCACGTCCGGCGTGCTGTTCGTGGAGTCCACGGCCAACTCCGGTGCGTAGAGAGGGGGGAGAAGAGGCCGCCGCCCGCAGCAGCCGTCCGACGGCCCCGGTGCGGTCTCCTCCCAGCGTGGATTCCCCGGCTATAGACCCGCTATACCGCCGCACCGCCTCCCCGCACCCGCTCGGCGGGCTGGGCGGAGGGCCGGGAACGGTTCATGGAACCAAGTGCCCTCCCGGCCCCGGGCCGCCGACGGAGGCCCCGGAACCACCGGTGGTCCGGGACCGTTCCGCGCGGCGGTGTCACACGGCCGGCAGGGCGGTCAGCTTCTTCGCGTGCAGGGCCGCCAGCCGCTTGCCCCGGGCCGCCAGGTACCACTTCTGGATGTCGCCGCTGCCGTCGTTGTACGTCCAGCGCAGTTTTCCGCTCGCGGCGTCGAAGGCGTGGATGCCGCCGTCCTCGTCGAACTCGGTCGCCCCGTAGAGGGTGCCGCCGACCTTGGCGAACTGCCAGGGGTAGGCGACGTCCAGGAGGTCGGTGTTGTGCCAGATCTTCTTCCCCGTCGCGGGGTCGGCCGCCCACAGGCCGTGGGTGCTGTCGGAGGCGTAGAGAACGCCGTCCAGGACCGCCGGGTCGTTGAACCGGCTGAACTCCTCGGAGGCAAGCGACCAGCGTTCCTTGCCGCCGGCCAGCTCGAAGGCGCGCAGCCGGCGCCCGTCGGCGACGATGACCAGGTCGTCGTGGACGGCGAACTTGCGGTTGTTGGACCGGCCGATCTTCTTCGTCCAGATCTGCCGTCCGGTCCTGGTGTCCCGGACGGTGAGGTTCTCACGGAAGTCGGTGTAGACGAGTCGGCCGCCGACGGCCACGGCGGTGATGCCGGTCTCCTCCGTGCCGTGGTCGCGCTGCTCGCGCCAGGCGACCTTGCCGGACGAGGTGTCGATCGCGGCGACCACGTTGTCCGGCGTCCTGAAGTCCTTGTCCAGGATGCCCCCGGTGACGTAGACGTGGTCGTCGTCCACGGCGATCGGCCGGGGCTGCGCGTACTGGCTGCCCAGGCGGCTGCGCCAGGTCTCCTTGCCCGTGGCGGGATCCAGGCCGACGACGTTCCCGTCGTACTCGGCGCTGGCGAGGTAGAGCGTGCCGGAGTCCAGGAGCAGCGCGGCTCCGGGGGTGGTGACGCCCTTGCGGGACCAGACCTCCTTGCCGGTGGCCAGATCACGTGCCACCAGGGGGTCGCCGGACACGATGACCAGGTCGCCCACCACGGCGAGCGCGTCATCTCCGGCCAGGCTGTTGTTGGCCGCCGGGGCCTGCCAGAGGGCCCGGGGGCCGGTGCCTGCCGGAGGGGTGGTGAAGGTGTCCTTGTTCCCGCCCGCTCCGGGTTCCCGCGTGGCACCACCGCCGCCGGATTCGTCCTCCGGTCCGCATCCCCACGCACCCGCCCCGAGCAGCGCCAGTCCCAGGCCCTTGCCCGCGAGGCTCATCACCCGGCGGCGTGACACGTCGTCTCGGCTCATGGTCTCGTTCCCCGTCTCCTGCGAAGTCCGTGTCCGGTGTGCCTGATGTGGCGCCCGGAGCCGGATCAGAGTAACCAGCGAATTTCGGCCACTTGAGCGGACGGGACGCGACCGGGACAGCCCTGTGACTCGTTCGTCACGGCGAAACGAAACGAGGGAGCGAGCGCCGGGGGCGCCGCCGGCCTGCGCGGGCCCGGATGTACGGCGCCCCGGAAGCCGGGTCCGGCCCCGGATGTACGGCGCCGGACGCACGGCATCCAGTGCCGTGACCGGCACTCCGTACAACGGGACCGGCCGTCACTCGTCCCGGTAACCGAGCAGGTCGCCCGGCTGGCAGCGCAGCTCGCGACAGAGCGCGGTGAGCGTGCTGAAGCGGATCGCCTTGGCGCGGTCGTTCTTCAGTACGGAGAGATTGACGACGGACACCCCGACCCGGGCCGCCAGCTGGGTCAGCGTCATCCCGCGCTCGGCCAGCAACCGGTCCAGGTGGACCTCGATGCCGTGCTCCGGCGACGGGCCCGTCACACCAGCCCCTCCGTGTCGTCGCGCAGCCGGGCGCCCCGCCGGATGACCTCGGCGACGGCGGCGATCAGGAGCGCGAGCAGCAGGTACGGGAAGGAGTAGGTGACGGAGAACGGAACCAGGTCCTCGGACCCGGTGCCCCGCAGGAGCAGGCCGGTCGTGACGGCGTCGAGCAGCGGCGCGAGGACGCTCATGAGGAACACCGTGACCGCGATGGCGTGGAGCCCGCGGACGTTCCGCGTGGTGAACTCCTCGCCGCCGCGCAGGCTCCGGGCCATTCGGAGCAACAAACCGAGTATCACGATCAGCAGCACACTGCCGACGATCTCGGGCAGCGCGAGCAGCAGTCGCTGCCCGAAGGCGGGGTGGGCGAAGACGAGTTCGGCCTGATCGGTACCGATGACGGACGGCCCGTCACCACCCGGCGTCACGTGCGGGGCCGGTCCCCGCTCTTCGAGCCGCACTTCCCGGTCCGTGATCGGGTCGAGGACGCCGACCACCCCGAGGAGCGGTATGAGCACACCGAACAGACCGACCAGGCCCAGCGCCAGCGCGCAGCCCAGCTCCAGTGCCCGCTGGTCACCCCGGCTCCACCACGACTTCGTGCCCACGAACAGCACCCCCATATCGTTTATCGTTATTATCGAATAACGATAAACCAGTGGCGACACCTCAGGCACAGGCACCCCGGACACACGAGCGCCCCCGGGTGCACAGACATACGGACACGACGGCGGCCTGCCGGGCATGCCCCGCCCGGCGCGGCCCGCCCGGCCACGGGCCTCGACCTGCGGGCCCCGGCCGTCGCGGCGGCCCGCGAAAAACCAGGAGCCATCGCGACGCCACCGCTGTTAAGCTCATGGCGACGTTGTTCGTGTATCGAGGAGACCAGACATGGCAGGGGACGACGACATCTCGGGGTGAGATCCCGCTCCGACAGGCCACCGGCCGATGCCCAGAGGCATCGCGTCACCGTCGTGGCCCGTTCAGTCGTTCCCTCTGTCCATGTCCCGGGCACCACTCTCTGCGTGCCCGTATTCCCTTTGAGGTCTTCCCATGTCAGACGCCTCCGTCATCTGCTCCCACCTGTCCTTCGCCTGGGCCGACGGCACCCCCGTCTTCCAGGACCTGTCCTTCGCCCTGGGCGGCGGCCGGACGGGCCTGGTCGCGCCCAACGGCTCCGGCAAGAGCACCCTTCTCAAACTCATCGCCGGTGAGCTGCGGCCGGGCTCCGGTTCCGTCTCCACGGTCGGCACGCTCGGTTACCTTCCGCAGACCCTCCCCCTGATCGGGGACCTCACGGTGGCCGAGGTCCTGGGCGTCGCCTCGGTGATCCGGGCCCTGGACGCCGTGGAGTCCGGGGACGTGAGCGAGGAACACTTCGCGACCATCGGTGACGACTGGGACATCGAGGAACGCACCCGGGCTCAGCTGGACCGGCTCGGCCTCGACGGACTCGCCCTCGACCGGAGCCTGAGCACGCTCAGCGGCGGCCAGATCATCTCGCTCGGCCTGGCGGCCCAGCTCCTGAAGCAGCCCGACGTACTGCTGCTCGACGAACCGACCAACAACCTCGACCTCGACGCCCGGCACAAGCTCTACGACGTGCTGGGCGACTGGTCCGGCTGTCTCCTGGTGGTCAGCCACGACCGGGCACTGCTCGACCGCATGGAACGCATCGCGGAACTGGAGAGCGGTCAACTGCGCTTCTACGGAGGCAACTTCACCGAGTACGAAGCCGCCGTGCAGGCCGAGCAGGAGGTCGCCGAGAAGAACGTCCGCAACGCGGAACAGGAACTGAAGCGCGAGAAGCGGGAGATGCAGCAGGCCCGCGAACGCGCCGAGCGCCGCGCGAGCAACGCCGCCCGCAACCTCAAGAACGCGGGCCTGCCGCGCATCGTCGCCGGAGGATTGAAGCGGAGCGCCCAGGAGTCCGCCGGACGGTCGGGTCAGATGCACGCCTCCCGGGTCGGCGAGGCCAAGGCCCGGCTGGACGAGGCGGGGCGCGCCCTGCGCGACGAGCAGCGGATCACCCTGGATCTGCCGGACACCGACGTGCCCGCCGGACGCACCCTCTTCCTGGGCGAGCGGCTGCGGGTCCAGCACGGCGAACGCCCCCTGTTCGCCGGTGCGGGCATCGACCTGACCGTCCGCGGCCCCGAACGCATCGCACTGACCGGCCCCAACGGCGCCGGCAAGACCACACTGCTGCGTCTGGTCAACGGTGATCTGGAGCCGGCCGAAGGAATGACCGACGGCGCGGGCGGAGGAGCGGGTGGGGGAACGCCCGGAGATCCGCACGACGGACGGAGCGACGAGCTGGTCGGCGGACAGATCAAGCGGGCCGACGGCCGGGTCGCGTACCTCTCGCAGCGGCTGGACCTGCTGGACCTCGAACGCAGCGTCGCCGAGAACTTCGCCGCGTTCGCCCCGCACCGGTCGGAGGCGGAGCGGATGAACCTGCTCGCGCGCTTCCTCTTCCGGGGTTCCCGCGCCCATCTGCCCGTGGGTGTGCTGTCCGGCGGCGAGCGGCTGCGGGCCACCCTGGCCTGTGTCCTGTGCGCCGAACCGGCCCCGCAACTGCTGCTGCTGGACGAGCCGACGAACAACCTCGACCTGGTCAGCGCGGGCCAGCTGGAGAGCGCGCTGTGCTCCTACCGGGGAGCGTTCATGGTGGTCAGCCACGACGAACGCTTCCTCGCACGGATCGGGGTGAACCGTTGGCTGCGGCTGGCCGACGGTGAGCTGAAGGAGACGGGGGCGCCCGAGGTGTGAGCCGCTGACGTGTCGGCCGGGCCCGCGTCCGAGGGGTGTCCCCCGGCGGGCCGAACACCAACCACGTCAGGTGGACCACCATGTCTCGACCCGCCCTGCTCGCACACGACATCGTCCGTACGCTCGGGGACAGGCGCGTCCTCGACGGGGTGTCGCTCACCGCCTCCCCCGGCCGCCGCATCGGCCTGATCGGGGAGAACGGTGCCGGAAAGTCGACGCTACTGCGTCTGCTCGCCGGGGTCGACGAGCCCGACGCCGGGAGCATCACGCGCCCGGCCGACCTGGGTTTCCTGCACCAGGAGATGCCCTTCGACGCCGCGTCGACGGTCACCGAGGTGCTGGACGACGCCCTGCGCGAGGCCCGCGCCGACCTGGCCGAGCTCGACCGCCTCGCCGATCTGCTCGCGCACGTCCCGGAGGACTCCCCCGGCCACGGCGAACTGCTCGACGCCTACGGCCGACGGCTGGAACAGGCCCGGGAACGCGAGTCCTGGGACGCCGACCGTCGTGCCGCGATCACGCTCGACGGGCTCGGCCTCGCCGCACTCGACCACGACCGGACCCTCGGCACCCTCTCGGGCGGGCAGCGCAGTCGCCTGGCGCTGGCCGCCCTGCTGGTCCGCCGTCCCTCCGCGCTGCTGCTCGACGAACCGACCAACCATCTCGACGACGGCGCCGCCGCGTTCCTGGAGGCGCGGGTGCGCGAACTGCCCGGGGTCGTGATGGTGGCCAGCCACGACCGGGCCTTCCTCGACGCCGTGTGCACGGATCTGATCGACCTCGACCCGGCGGTGGCCGGCCCCGTGCGGTACGGCGGCAACTACAGCGCCTTCCAGGCGGAGAAGCACGCCGAGCGGCAGCGCTGGGAGCGGCGGTACGCGGAGGAACAGGAGGAACTGGCGGCACTGCGCCGGTCGACGCGGGTGACCGCCCGCCTCGTCGCGCCGAACCGGGAGCGGCGGGACAACGAGAAGATGATGTACGGCCTTCGGGGCGATCGGGTGCAGGGCCAGATCTCGCGGCGGGTGCGCAACGCCGCCCGCAGGCTGGAGGAGTTGGAGCGCGGGCAGGTCGGTGAGCCGCCGCGACCGCTGCGGTTCCACGTCACCGCGCTCGCCCAGGGGCCGACGGACGACGACGCCCCCGGCGATCTCGTGAGCCTGCGCGACGTGCGCCTGCCGGGTCGGCTGGAGGTCGCCCGGCTGGACGTGTCGGCGACCGAACGCCTCCTCGTCACCGGCGGCAACGGGGCGGGCAAGTCGACGCTCCTGTCCGTACTCGCCGGACGGCTCGCGACCGGGGGCGGGGACGGGGTGCGACGGCGACCGGGGCTGTCCGTGGGACTGCTGTCCCAGGACACCGTGTTCACGCGGCCCGACCGCACCGTGCGCGACACCTACACGCTCTCGCTCGGCGCCGAACGGGCGGAGGAGGTCCCGCTGGTCTCATTGGGGCTGATGCACGAGCCGGACCTGGAGAAACCGGTCGGGCAACTGTCGGTCGGCCAGCGGCGGCGGCTCGCCCTGGCACTGCTGGTGGCGAGTCCTCCGCAACTGCTGCTGCTCGACGAGCCCACGAACCACCTGTCCCCGCGCCTGTGCGACGAGTTGGAGGACGCCCTGGGCACCGGGCCCGGGGCGATCGTCCTGGCCAGTCACGACCGCTGGCTGCGAAGGCGCTGGCAGGGCCGCGAATTCCGGCTGCGCCCGGCACGGTGACCGCCCGGCGCGCGGTGAGTTCCCGGCACGGTGGACGCGAGGCAGGGTGAGAGCGCGGCGCGGTGAGCACGGGGCATGGTTCAACCGGCCTTTCCGGAAACGGGGGCCGTCACACCGAGGCGTTCCCAGAGGAGGGCCAGATGCGCGTGCAGGACGTCCTGGGCCTCCTCCGGGCTCAGGTGTCCGATGAGCACATGACTGGTCAGGCCGTCGGTGAGTGCGAGGAGTGACCGGGCCTCGCGCCGCGGATCGGGCGCCGCGGGGACTCCGTCGGCCGGATCGATCCCGGCAGCGGCCCCCTTCCCCGTGACCGAACCGTCCCCGGTGCCCGGACCGTTCCCGGTGCCCGGGCCGGCGCTCTCGGCGACCTCCGCGATGAGACGGGCGAAAACGCCCTGGAGATCCGCGTAACTGGTCCTGAGCTTGTCGGCGAGCGGCTCGCTGACGGCGGCCTGGGCGACGAACGCGAGCCAGACCCGTGCCTCGGCGCGGTGTTCCTCGCGCAACAGGGCGACCTCGCCGGCCGTGTGGCCCAGGGCGGTGGCGGCCGACTGGGCCGGGCCACGGACCAGGCGGGCCCGTACGCGCTCGGTCAGACGCTCGCCGACGTGTTCGACGGCGAACAGGAGCATCTCCTCCTTGGTCCGGAAGCAGCGCTGAACGGCCCCCAGCGAGACCTCCGCACGAGCCGCGACATCGCGCATGGACACCCCCTCCGGCCCGTGTTCATCGGCGAGACGGCAGACGGCGTCGGCGATCCGACGGCGTCTGCTCTCGTAATCCACCTGCTTGGGCATGGCCGGTCGCTCCTCCCTCTCGATCCATGCGTTTCTTTTTTCGATACGATCGTATCGCTTCTGGGCTATGTTTCCGGCACGGGTGCTTCGACCTGCGAAGGACGCGAAGGACATGAGGGGAAGGACAGGGATCGTGCGGGACGCCCTATGGAAGTTGTCGGCCACGGCGCAGGCGGAAGCCGTCCGGAGCGGAAACGTATCGGCCGTCGAACTGGTCGACAGCCATCTGGCACGCATCGCCGACGTCAACCCGCGGATCAACGCGGTCACGCAACCGATGGCCGAACGCGCCCGTGAAGCGGCGGCGGAGACCGATCGGAAGCGGGCCGCGGGCGAGGATCCCGGCCCCCTGGCGGGCGTGCCGTTCACGGTGAAGGAGTGCCTCGCCGTCGAGGGCGTGCCCACCACCTTCGGGACGGCGCGGTTCCGTGATCTGGTGGCGGCGACCGACGCGCCGCCGGTGGCCCGGCTCCGGGCTGCCGGAGCCGTACCGATCGGGCACAGCAACATGCCGACCATGATCCTGGCCGGCATGCACACCCGCAGCGAACTGTTCGGCGACACCGTCAACCCGTGGGACCCGAGCCGGACGCCCGGCGGGACCAGCGGCGGCGACGGGGCGGCCGTCGCCACCGGCATGGCCGCGGTCGGACTCGGCAACGACTCCGGCGGTTCGATACGGATCCCCGCCTCGTTCTGCGGTGTCGCGGGGCTGAAGCCCACCGCCGGGCGGTTCCCCGCCGACCACCGCGTCCTCGGCCCGGACGACCCCGGACCGGCCTCGCAGATGCTGGTGACCGACGGCCCGCTGGCGCGCCGGGTCGCCGACCTGTGGCTGGCGTACGAAGTGCTGGCCGGAACCGATCCACGCGACCCGCGCGCCGTACCCGTCCCCGTCCGGGGCGAGCCACTGCCGGGTCCGGTGAAGGTCGCGGTCGTCGCCGACCCCGGTGGTCGCGGCGTCCACCCCACGGTGCACGCGGCCGTCATGACCGCGGCCGACGCGTTGCGGGACGCCGGGTACGACGTGCGGGAGGTGGCGGACGTTCCGAGGCTGGACGAGGCACTTGAGGCGTACGGCCGGATCACCGTGACCGAGTTCGCCCCCACCTGGCCCGTGGTACGCACGCTGCTCGGGGCGGGCGGAGACCGGTACATCGCGATGGCGATGGAGCGGACCCCGCCCGCGACCGCCGCGGAGTTCATGAAACTGATGGGCACCTGGCTGGGCATCCGCCGGTCGTGGGCGGAGTTCCTCGACACGTACCCGTTGCTGCTCGGGCCGGTGTTCACCGAGCCGCCCGTCGAACCGGGACTCGAGTCACGCGACGCGGCGGGACACGAGCGGGTCGGCACGGGCATGCGCCTTTGCACGGTGACCAGCTTCGTGGGCGTGCCCGCGGTGGCCGTACCGACCGGGGTGGACGACGGCCTGCCGTCCGGCGTCCAGATCGTCGGGCGCGCGTTCCGGGAGGACCTGTGCCTGGCCGCCGCCCAGGAGATCGAGGACCGGCTCGGAGTGCTCACGCCGCTCGACGTGCCGCTTCGGAGTGCTCACACCGATTGACGTGCCGCCTCGGCCGGTGAGTGGTCCCGGTCGGTGGGCCCTGCCGATCGGCGAATCGTGATGAACGTGACCTTCGGGCCGATCATCACGCGCTCGCCGATCCGGATACCGGCGTAGTCCAGGAACGTGCAGTTCTGGTTGATGAACACACGCTCCGCGAGGTCGAGGTGCAGACCGTGGTCCGTGTAGAAGGGCGGGTAGATCGTGACTCTCGGCGGCAGCGGCTTGCCAAGGATCTGTTCGAAAAGCTCCGCCTTGCCTGCTTCGTCCTCGAAAGGCAGGACGTTCAGGCGGGAGGTAACGACCTCGTCCACGATTGGCAGTGGAGGAAGGAGCGGCGTCTGGGGCCTTCGAATCCAAGGCGGAGGAGGGAGTCGGATAGGGTCTCCCCTGCTCGAAAGCAGCTGAGAGCTCGGGGAAGGAGCGTCGGCGACTGACGACAACGCCGGAGGCGGAGGTCCCAGACGCCACGACGCCGCTGACAATCGTGGACGAGGTCGTAAGCTCGGTGACGCGCAGAACCCTCTCGGCCATGGCCTGGAACTCGGCGCTGTGAATGCGCATGAGACGGTCGCTGGACATGCCACGCCCCTTTGCTCGGTGTACCGGTGACTGGACAGGACTCACAAGGTGGTGGTGGAGGCCGCCGTCGGCAGCCGGTCGAGTCACCCGTGTCGGGGCTGGACCCCGTGAACATTCGCGATCTCGCTGTCGACGCGCCGTGGCGTCATCGCCCAGGACGGGCGCCAGACCGCCTCGGCAAGCCTCGGCAGGGTTCCGAGGTGCGCGATGATCCGACGGAGTTCTGGATGCGGATTCGTTCTGGGAAGGATGAGCGAGAGCGGGTATGCGAGGGTCGGATTCACGACAGGGATGCGGCGTAGGTCGTGGTTCGTCGGCCAGATGTACCGGTCGCGTGACCCGACGAGGGTGGCCACGTCCGACGAGTCCGCGAGGGTGTCCAGGAGCACTTCGTCTCCGAAGTGCGGGCCTGCCGCGTCGATGCGCAGGTCGAATTCGGTGGCGAGCTGTTCGTAGAACTCTGCCCATTCGCTTCGGGGAGCGATGCCCGGCACCCAGATCCGGTGCTCGCGCAGCTGCGGTGGTCTCAGTCTTCGCGCGGAGGCCAGCGGGTGTCTCGGGCCGACGAGAAGTTCCAGCGGGGAGTCGAACGCGTGGATCATCTGCACGTCGGGCGGCAGTGCGGCCGGGTCGGTGACGGTACGGAACGAGGCGTCGATATCGCCCGCTTCGACGGCGGCGACCGCCACGCGTGGGTCGTCGACCCTGAGGGTCACCACGTCGAGCTCGGTTTCGGGATGCGACCGCCAATAGCCGTGCAGCACAACGGCCTGCGCGCTTCGCAGGCCGAGAACGTCGATCCGCAGGGCCCGGGAGCCCGGCCTGACCGCGGTGACGGCGCGGTCGACACCCGTGACGATGGTCCGCGCGTGGGGGAGAAACGCCTGACCGTCGAGCGTCAGCTCGACCCCTCGGGCGGTACGTGCGAACAGACGGACTTCCAGCTCGCGCTCCAACGCGGCGATCCGCTTGGAAACCGCCTGCTGTGTCACGCCCAGCTCATCGGCCGCATGCTGGAACTGTCCGAGCTCGGCCGCCCGGACGAACGAACGCAATGCCTCGGTGTCCACTGGTTCACCTTACGAGCTGTCGGGTGATAGCGGCTGAGGGAGGTGCGGGGCGAGGGAGGGCAGCCAGGCGTGCCCACGATTGTCAGCGGCGTCGCGGTGTCTGGGACCTCCGCCTCCGGCGTTGTCGTCAGTCCCCGACGCTCCTTCCCCGAGCTCTCAGCTGCTTTCGAGCAGGGGAGACCCCATCCGACTCCCTCCTCCGCCTTGGATTCGAAGGCCCCAGACGCCGCTCCTTCCCCCCTGCCAATCGTGGGCGAGGTCGTAAGGGCTGTCCCGTAACCCCTGGTGGATCACCTGCTGACCGGATGAGGATGGCGGCGAGGTAGTTGGTGACGGCCTTGTCGTAGGCGGTGGATACCCTGCGGGAATGAGTAACGCGATATGGGATGCCCTGGCAGCGACACCCCTCCCGGAAGTGCGGCGCCGCGCGGCCATCATGGACGAACTCGCCGAGGTCGAACCGGTGACGGTGACCGGCGCACGCCGTCTGGCCTGGAACGACGGCGGCGGCCAGTCCGCGGTGTGGTACTTCGCGGAGGACGGCCGTGTGCTGCTGCTGACGTTCGACCACGAGTCGGCGCTGAATCTGTACGCCGAGGAGGATTTCGCCCTCCAGGAGTCCTTCTACGAGGGCGTCCCCGAATCCCTCGTCGCCCTGGTCCGTGACCGTCCCGAGAACTACGAGTCGCTGAACCTCACAGACTCCGCGACGGGCCGGACGATTCACTACGCAGGCGGTGTCTTCTGGTACGACGGTACGCGCTGGCACGTGTCCGACGGCCTGGCGGAGTACTGCCGCCGCGAGGACGCGGACCTCTTCGGCGAGTCCGGCTTCGACTACTGCCTGGACGTCTACCGCTTCGGCCAGGACTTCACCCCGGAGACCGTCGTGGCTATCCGGGACGAGGACGGTCATTACGAGGACGAGAAGGAGAAGGAAGCGGACCTGCCCGCAGTCCGCGAAGTCTTCACCCGGCACGGCTGAGGGCTGTCCCGTAATCCCTGGTGGATTAGCGAGCGGCGTCGGATGCGGTGCATCGCAAGGCGGAGGGGCGCCCGCATACTGGATGTACTCGGGCGTTCCAACAACGCGGCGAGGTGCCGCAGCTGTCGTCGCGCGCCCACCAGGGATTACGGCACAGCCCTTACGACCTGGTCCGCGATAGAGGGCCAGAGGCAGCTCAGGTCATCGGTGCGAACTGACAACATGGCCCCATGGAGGCAATGGATCTCGGTGAACTCGTTGTGCGTCGCGTCAGGGAGTCGGAGGCAGACGTGCTGGTTCGTATCGACTCGGTCGCGGCCAAAGGTGACAGGGAGCGAGTGGCGAGTATCCGGAGGTGGTGCCAGCAGGGCCTGGTGGTCGTAGCGGAAGGTGCGTCTGGCCTTTTTGGCTACTGTGTAGTTGAGTACACATTCTTCGAACAAGGCTTCGTCACGATGCTGATGGTCGCACCATCCGCTCGCGGCAGAGGCGTTGGCCGTCGGTTGCTGGACGCCGTGGCGGCCTCGTGCGAAACCCAGAAGTTGTTCACCTCAACCAACGTCTCCAACCAGCCGATGCAGCGGCTGCTGCAACGGGCCGGGTGGAGGCCAGTCGGCCTTCTCCACGGCCTTGATGAGGGTGACCCCGAACTGTTCTACCTCTGTCAGACGCAGACCGGGACGATGCCCCTGTCACCCGTGACGTGACGGCGGCCGCACGCCCCAGTTCTCGAAGCGGATCTGTCCCCCGGTCGTGGGTGGCGGTAGGCGAGCCGGGGCCCGCCCCGGGCGAACTCGATGGTCAACTCCGCTTCGCACACCGGTTGTTCGGATGGTGCGCGACGCGATGTACGGCGTCATGAGGGGCATGAGGGCGCTTCCCTTTTTCGGCAGGCCGGGCGAGGGCAATGGGGAGGGAGGGGGGTACGGGATGTGCGGGTGGGGTGAGAGCGGGGTTACGCGGCCATCCGCGCACGAAGCGCGGGCACAGGTTGGGGGACGGGTTGGGTGCGGGCGCGGGCGTGGGCCGTAACACGTATGGGGGAATCCATGGGTTGCCCGGTTCCGGGTGCAGTACGTTCGCGATCCGTGCGGACTGGCCGTGCAGCCACCGGAGCGCGAGCCGCGGAGCGTGGCGACGGTTGTGCCGAGCCGGACGGTCGTGCGGCCGTCACCCGCGTGTGCTGCGGAGGGGGAACGGTCCCGTCACAGCAGCTCACCACGGCTGCGACGGTTGGCGCGGGTGAGTTCGGCGCGCAGCCGCTGTATCGGGTCGGCCGGCCGCACGTCCTCCGGATCGACGGTCCACTCGACCCCACCGCCGACCGGCCGCAAGGACCACTTCCCGCACCACTCACCGCGGAACTCACCGACCAGGTCCCGTGATAGGTCAACCACGAGCGTGCCGGGGGCTGGGGTCGAGGCCGAGGCCGGGGTGTGCGGGGGTTCCTGTTGGTTCGAGGCGCCGTTCTTCGCGGACACGGGCCACTCCTCTCCGTAGTGACTCCACTACCAAGGCGGCCCAGCGTGACCTAGCGTCTGGAACGCTTCAACTTGTTGAGCAAGAACGGAAAGCTGGTGAAAGGCCGTTGAACCGCAAGGAGTTGGATCCCGAGAGCAGTCCCGAGGCTGCCTTTGGCGCGCGTATCCGCAGCTTGCGAGAGGCTCGTGGCTGGAAGCAGGAAGAACTGGCCGGGGAGATGGGGTACTCCGGCACGCATGTCTCCGCCGTTGAAACTGGTCGCAAGATGCCGACTCTTCGCTTCTCGCGCAGCGCAGACCGCGTCTTCGGAACCGGTGACACGGCCGACACGTTCGAGCGTCAGTGGCGCGAGATCCGGCACGGTTCACTGCTGGAGGGCTTCCCGCAGTACGTGGGGCATGAAGGACGCGCCGTGGAGATCCGGTTGTACGAAATCGGGATCATCCCCGGACTGTTACAGACGCCGGAGTACGCCAGGGTCCTCGCGAACAGCGCCGTACGGCGTGGGGCGATCAGTCCCGAGCAGGCGACCGAACGGGTCTCGTTCCTGGCGGAGCGGCAGGCGGCTCTGGTACGCCCCCGCCCGCCCATGATGCTGGTGGTGATGGACGAGAGCTGCATCCGTCGACGGGTCGGCGGCGATGAGGTCATGGACGCGCAGTTGGAACGGCTGGCGGAGTTCGCCGAGCAGCCGAACACCGTGCTCCAGGTCGTCCCGTACGACATAGGAGAGCGCCGGCCGTTCAACCTTCCCCTGTACATGCTGACGCTGTCGGACATGTCCGTGATTGCATACGCGGAATCCCAGATTCGGGGGCACCTTGAGCGCGAAACGACCTCCGTACTCCCCCTGCTGACGGCCTACCATCAGCTACAGGCCGAGGCGCTGTCCCAGGCAGAATCCGTATTCATGATCAACGAGGCACGAAAGGGCACCCCGTGACGACCACGACCGAGTCCCCCCACTGGTTCAAGTCTTCGTACAGCGACAACGGCGGCGCATGTGTGGAGGTCGCCGCCAACCTCGCCGCCACCTGCGGCGTCGTCCCCGTCCGCGACTCCAAGAACCCGAACGGCCCGGTGCTGAACACCACCACCGACGCGTTCACGTCCTTCGTGGCGGGCATCAAGTCCGGCGAGTTCGCCGCCGACTGACCGTCGGCCCGCAGGGCCCGCACGGATCACCAGTTGAGGTGTGCCCCATCGCGCGTCGCATGGTGGGGCTTCTGGTCGCGGCGCACCTTCCGTCCGTGTCCAGGGCGAGGCTCCGTCGGGTCCGTCCCGGTAGTTCTCGCGGAAAACAACGCTCAGCCGTGCGACAGCCTCTGATCTGGGCTGATCACCAATCTTCGCGAAGATTTCATCTTTGTGTACAACCTTTCACGTTCGCCTCAGGTCTGGTCTGTCGGGTCAGCAGACCCACAGTCCAGACTTGGGGAACACATGCGTATTCGTGCCACTGTTGCCGCTGTCTCCGGCGCCTTGGCCCTGTCCGTCCTCACCGTGCCGGCCTCTCAGGCGAGCAGCCCCTCGTTCGCGCTGACACAGGCAAACGCCGCCCCGGTGATCAGCAAGGTCGTTGTGAACAGTGGAAAGCCGATTGTGCTCGGTACCACCGCCACCAAGAAGGTGACGGTCTCCGTCACCGCATCCCACTCCTCGGGTATCGAGGACGCGCTCTCCTACATCTGGAGGGGCCGCGACAACAACCCGAACCTGTACGACTTCGGGTTCCACCCGGACGGGACAAAGGCCAAGTGCAAGGCCACGAACGCCACAACCTCGACCTGCACCCTCACCATCACGGTCGATCCCGGATACCTGTGGAACACCAACGCCACGAACTGGCGGGTCTACGCCGGTGCATGGGGCAAGGACGGGAGCTTCACCGGGAAGGACACGTTCTCCTCGGTCAGGTTCCAGCGGCTGTCGCGGCTGACGGCCGATGCCTCCCCGGAGCCCGTGAAGAAGGGCAGGACCATCACGGTCACAGGCAAGCTGGACCGGGCCAACTGGGACACCCGTAAGTACGCGGGTTACGCGTCCCAGTCGGTCAAACTCCAGTTCCGGAAGAAGAACAGCAGCACATACACCACCGTCAAAACGGTGAAGAGCTCCAAAACCGGCACACTGAAGACCACGGTCAAGGCGGTACAGGACGGCTACTGGCGCTGGAGCTTCGCCGGTACGGCCTCGACTCCCGCAGTCAACGCCCCCGGTGACTTCGTCGACGTGAAGTAGTCCCGCAGCGCGCGGTGGCGGGAGAACCAAGGGCCCGGTGCTGAACACCACCACCAACGTGTTCAGATCCTTCACGACAGGCATCAAGCCCGAAGAGTTCGCCGCCGCCCGACCGCCTGGCCCGCACGGACCGCGTACCGGCCCGGGGCAGCCCCACGCGCCGCTTCTCCACGAGTCCGACCGCGAAGCCCTCGCCGACGACATCCGCCGTGCGTCGGACCTGGCCTCGGAGCTCTCCATGGAATGCCCCGGGGCCCGGCCCGGCCCGGCCCCTGACCCGCGCTCGGGCTCGGGCCCGTGAGCCCGGTCCCTCGGTCCGGTGGGCCGAGGGACCGGGCAGCCGGGCCGGAGGCCCGGTGCGGTCGGACGGTCGCGTCAGGCTGCCGAGCCGTCGGCGGCGGCGTTGCGGCGGCGCAGGTAGACCGTGGCCAGGACGCCCGCCACGGCCACGCCGCCCGTGGCCCCGGCGACGGTCGGGTCAATCATCGGAACCGCTTCGGCGGGCTCCGCACCGCCGCACTCGGCGTGGCCGATGACCAGGTTGGCACCGTTCAGCGCCGGCAGCAGGGTGATGTGGACGGCGTTGACGCTCAGCACGCCGTCGGCGTCGGTGGTCTGCTCGTTGAGGACGATCGAACCGACAGCGGGAATGCTGACCTTGGTGTTGGCGGGGGCGTTGGCCTGGAGGTTGGTCGGGATTCCGAGGACGGTGATCGATCCGCCCGCGATCAGGCCGCTGCCCTTGGCACCGGTGGGGGTCGCCTCGCAGGTCGACTCGACACCCGTCAGGGACGCCTGGGCGACACCGAGGTCGAGCCCGAGCTTGTCGACCGCCGCGGAGGCCGACGAGGTGCCGTCGGCCGGGTTGCCGCCGGTCTTCGCGGTGAGCACCGATGTGGTGGTGAACGCGCCCAGGTCGAGGCCGACGAGGGTCTCCGTTCCGCCCGACGGGTAGGTCGAGTGGGGTGTCGGCGAAACGGCGACGGCCCCGCTCAGGGCCTCCGAGGAGACGACGTAGGCGTCGGCCTCGGGAGCCGGGAGGGCGGCGTAGGCCGGGGCTGCGGCGGACAGGATTCCGGCGACGAGTGCGCTGCCCGTCAAGACATGGATGCGGGCACGGGCACGGGTACGGGTTCTCACGGGTTGGGCCTTTCATGTAGCGGACAGCGAGATTCGCCGTCGGGTGATGGTTTCCGGGGACGGGTCGGTCTCCCGTCGGCCGTGAAGGTGCTGCTCAGGGCTTTCGGGGACGTCCCCGGACGGGCCGTCGGCGGTGGCCGGTCGATGCTGCAGGCGTCGTCGCGCCGGGTGCCGGGGCCTTGGAGTTGGTGCGTCGACTCCCTTGTCCGGCCGTGGTTTCGGCCACGGATTCCCGGTCTGGGAGAAGCTTCGTCGGTCAGGCGGTGACGATCTCCTGGGCGGCGGGCAGCGGCTCGGCCGTGCGGGCCGTCTTGTGCCAGGAGCCCTTGCGCCGCACGATCCGCCAGAAGGCGCGGACCGCGACGATGTAGGTGGTCGCGGCGTAGACCGCGAGCGCGAGTCCGTAGCCGAGCGCGGCCCGGCGACTCGTTCCGGGTTCGCAGCGGCGCCGGTAGAGCGGTCCCCAGACGGCGAACTCGGCGATCCCCACGAGCAGGTAGATCGCGATCAGCGGGGCGCCGCCCTGGCCGAGGAAGGCGAGGACGAATTCCGGGTACACGACCGCGTTGTAGGCGAAGGCGGCGATCGGAACGGTGTAGACGACCAGCCCGACGGCCTGGAGCCAAGGCTGGCTCATGAAGTAGAGGACTTCCAGGAAGCCCGCCGTGGTGAAGTGGTGGGACCGCCAGACCTGGCGCAGATAGGGCGCGCACTGCATGGCCCCCTGTGCCCAGCGGACACGCTGGGTGAGCAACTGCCGTACGCTCCACAGGGCTTCCTGGTCCACCCAGGCAGCCGTGGTGTAGCCGTTGCGCCAGCCGCCGAGCATCATCCTCAGCCCGAGTTCGAAGTCCTCCAGCAGCGCCTTGCCCCACGGTTCGGCGCTGCCCTGGTCGATCGAGCGCAGTGCGCTCAGCCGATTGGCCTGCCCGTTGCCGCCCACGTTGACGGTCCGGGTGTACCGGCGGGTGATCTGCATGGCGGAGATGGGCCCGCGGAACTCGATGTCCTGCAACCGGGCCAGCAGGCGGGCGAAGCGGTTACGGACGGGCCCCCGGTCGGACAGAGGCACGGCCACGTCACGGTTGGACATCCGGACCTCGACCTGGACAGCCCCGATGGACGGGTCGCCGAAGAACGTCGGTCCGGCGAAGCAGTCCAGCATCCCCGGGGAGGGCCGCCCGTCGGCGTCCAGGACGGTCACGATGACGCGGTCGGCATCGGCGTCCTCGGGCAGCCAGGCTTCGAGTGCCTGGTAGGCGGCATTCAGCGCGTCGCCCTTGCCCGTCCGCGCCTGCGGCAGGCGACGGCCGACCAGATGGACGGGCCGTCCCGTGTCCGCTCGGGCCCGTACCACCTCGGCCGTCCGGTCGTCGGAGTGGTCGTCGACGACCCAGACGTGGGCGTTGGGGAAATGCCGGGCGAGGTAGTCCAAGGTGGTGCCGATCACGGCCTCCTCGTCCAGGCAGGGGACGAAGAAGTGCCAGCTGAAGCCTGTCGGATCGCCCGGGGGATCCGGGCGCGCCCGCAGGAAGTTGCGCACGATCACGGCGACGTAGGCGAGGAAGCTGACCCCGAGAACGAACGAGAGGGATATGGAGATGTCGAGCAAGGTCACAGCGCGTCGTCCTCGGCGTCGTTGGTGGACGTTCGGGTGATCATGTAGAGGAAGAGCAGCAGGGCGACCAGGGCGGCGGCCATCATCAGCACCGAGCCGAACAGGATGTGCGTCCAGCCGAAACCCTCGTCGCCGTAGCGGTGTTGCATGGCGACGATCAGCATCAGGCGCCCCAGGTTGGTGCCGCCGATCAGGGCGGCCGCCAGGACGAAGCCCAACAGGATCCGTGTCGGCCGACGCGTGCTGAACAGCAACAGGACGCCGGACAACAGGGCGAGCGTGGCGATGAACAGCGCACTGCTGCAACCGGTGGTCAGCGCGATTCCGCGCCCGAAGCCGTCGTCGCCGTCGGCGTAGAGGACCGGCGCGTCGGGGGCCGCGAGCACCATGGTCCGCAGGCCGAGGACCTGGGAGATCAGCCACTCCGCCGCGGCCATCTCGTGGAAGCGGTAGTCGCGCTCGCCGACGACCAGGAACCCGCACAGGACCAGCAGCAGCGGCCCGAGCACCCGGCCGAACAACGAGGTGCGGCCGGTGCGCGACACCCGCGAGCGGGTCGGCCTCAACGGCCGTGCCCCTTGCGGAAGCGCGTCTGACGACATGAAGAGAACCCCCTGGGAGAAAGGCGGTCGGCCGGGGCTCCGCTGCGGCCGGCCCCGGACGCGCTCCGGACGAGTCGAGCCGACGACACGGCCGACGCTGGTTCGCGGTCCGCCGCAGCCCCTCCCCCGGGGCCGCCCGGAACCGCCCGATCCATCCGCTCACGGCGGCGACTGGTTACGCGCCGCCGCGCCTCGGACCGGTCGGACCGGTCGGATCGGCCTTGTGGACGGCCAGCCGATTACGCCGGACCAGCACGACGCCGAGCAGCACCAGCGCGGTCGCGGCGGTCGCCGCGATGCCGAGACCTGGCGAACCGGTGGAGGCGAGCACGCCGCCCCCGGCAGCGGCAGGGGGCAGACCCCCAACTATGGGCCCATACATGACTAGTTCCTCTCGCTTCAGGCAAGTTCACGAGATCGGACAAGCCCGCATATTGCCGCAGAAATCATCCGTTCCGACTAAAACTGTGCACATTCATTCGAGATTCACCCGTTTGCCGTAATTGCTCACAGTGCGACAAGGAGAGACCACCGACAGCTCACGACACCCCGGCCGTCCCGGCCGCCCTGACCCCGTCCCGGCCGAGTCGTCGAGTCGTCGAGTCGGCCGATCCTGAGGCGGACACACCTGCTCCAGGCCGGATCAACACTGCATTGAGCCTTTCGGGTGATTTTGGCCAATTTTTCGGATATTTCTTCGAATCACCTTCGTACTGTCTGCTGATACTGCACTGCCTTCTGCACCACACCTCTCGCATCGCCCCTCTCCCCTCGCCCCTTCGGAGCGCCATGTCCCCGACCGATGTCGCCCTGGTCTTCGGAACCCGTCCGGAGATCGTCAAGCTCGCCGGCGTAGTCCGCCTGTTGGGTCCACAGGCCCGCGTCGTCTGGACCGGCCAGCACTGGGATCCGGCCCTCACCACCGCCTTCTTCGCGCAGTACGGTCTTCCTCGTCCGCACCACCGGCTCAAGGACGTCGGCGGCGAACCACGCGGACAGCAGATCGGCCGCATGGTCAGCGCGCTGAGCGACCACCTCGCGGCACGTCCCCCGGCCGCCGTCGTCGTTCAGGGCGACACCAACACCGCGGCCGCCGGCGCGCTGGCGGCGCACTGCGTCGGCATACCCGTCGTCCATGTCGAAGCCGGACTGCGCTCCTTCGACCCCGCCATGCCCGAGGAGGCCAACCGCCGCCTCATCGCCCCGCTCGCCGACCTGCACTGCGCGCCCACCGCGACCGCGGCCGCGCACCTCCTGCGCGAGGGCATCGATCCGCACCGGGTGGTGATCACGGGGAACACCGTCGTCGAGGCCACCCTGGAATCCCTGCCTTCCGAGGCTGAAGTCCGCCGGATCGTGGCCGAGCACGCCGTCGTCCCGGGCGGCTACGTGCTCGCCACCATCCATCGCCCCGAGAACACCGACGACGCCGCGAGGCTCGCCCAGATCCTCGACCAACTCGCCGCCATGGACCTACCGGTGCTGCTTCCGCTGCACCCCCGGACCCGGGCCGCCGTCGACGCGTACGGCCTGCGCACGTCGATCACGCGACTGCGCCGGATCGAGCCATTGGGCCACGCCGCCTTCCTCGCCCTGGCCCAGCACTGCCGCCTGCTGGTGTCGGACTCCGGCGGGATCCAGGAGGAATGCACCGTGCTCAAGCGCCCGCTCGTGGTAGTACGCAATTCCACCGAGCGCCCCGAGGCCGTCCAGGCCGGCTTCGCCCGCCTCGCCCAGCCCGGCCACGAACTCGCCCGGGTACTTCGGGAATTGCTCGACGACGAGGCCGGTGCCGAACGGCTGGCCCGGCTCCCCTCCCCCTACGGCACCGGACAGGCGAGCGCCGAGATCGTCACCGCGGTCCGCAGCCGCTACCTGCACGCCGGACCGGCCGCTCCCGGACCGGCCGCTCCTGGGCCAGCCGCTCCTGGGCCAACCGCTTCCGTGTCGGCCACCGCCGTGCCGACCACCACCGCGTCGAGCCGAGTTGCGAGGCAGTCGATGCGGGGCGGTCGCGCAGGATCTCGTCGTAGGGGCGTGCACTGATCACCAGCAGCCCGCCGGGGCGCAGAACCCTGCGCATCTCCATTCGACGTCCCAACTTGCTGTGCGCCAAACATGGTTGAGTACGCGTGCTCATGGCGTCGGCGCGTCGCGGTGGGTACGTTGACCGCGCTATGAGCGATGACACGGGCGACAAGATGCGACGGGATGCGGACGTGACGGCAGCGGTGAAGGTGCGTGTACTGGAAGGGCCTTTGCACGTCGAGTGGCTGTGCGCCGAGACGGCGATCAGTTGGGTTCTGGTCACCGTCGCGGGGACCCTCGGCTTTCTGGGGGACCATCCGACATGGTGGTTCCTCCCCGCCTGCCTGGTGCTGCCGGTCGTGGTGCATTTCGCGCTACGAGGCCGGTTCGCCGTGTGCTTCGACGAATCCGGGGTCTCGGTCCTCCGACCGTGGTCACGTCGCCGGGCGGCCTGGGAAGAGGTGAGCGGCGTGCGCTTCGCGCCCCTTCCGCTCGGAGAGGACGACATCACCCGCTGGGCGGTGACGATGACCGTGGGGGCTTCGCGCGCCCTGCCACTCACGACGGTCGAGGACACCGGCGCCCCGGGCCCCGACACGGTGCTCCGGCACGGACGGCTGTTCCGGCCGTTCGCGGACCGGGGGCTCGCGGTTCTCGGAGCCCCTGAGGGATCGCGTGAACGCGCGTACTTCGATGAGGCCGTACGCGTCGCCGGTGGCCGAACCACCCTCCGATGAACGGCTTCCTCGCCAGGATCGCGCTGACGGCTGCCCGGTGCGAACGAGAACTCGGGCGGGGCGCGGGCCGTAGGGTTACAACGCCGCACACACGTGGGTCCGCCCGGGTGATCCCGGGCGGACCCTGCGTCATGCGTCAGGCATCGGGCACCGTGCTGTTCGGGGCGGGCACTGACACGGTCACCGTCCCAGTGCCGCTCCCGGCGGCATCAGTACCCCTCATGCACTAGAAGTTGGCGCACGTGTTGCCGAACGTCGGGTTCAGCACACCGATGACGTTGACGCTGTTCCCACAGGCGTTGATCGGGACGTGGAGCGGGAGCTGAATGACGTTGCCGGAGAGAACGCCGGGGGAGCCGATGGCGGCGCCCCCCGCACCGGCGTCGGCGGCGGCGGCACCGGCGCCGGCGAGAACGGCCGAGGCGGCCATAGCAGTGGCGGCCATAGCGGTTCGAATGCGCATGTTTCTCCAATCAGGTGACGAAAGTTCCGAAATGGATCACATCACGATCATCATCGGATTAGCTCGCTGGAGGGGACTACATCACCCGATCGGGTAACGACACCCCCGCGTCACAAGGGATGGCCAGGGCCGAACGAGTGAACCCGCAACAGGTAAACGTCCGTCACGTCACTCGCGGCGAATGGCGGAACGCCGTCGACGTGCGGCGCTCAGTGAGCACGCCCGCACCCCGCACCCTTGCCCCGCACCCCGCACCCTTGCCCCGCGCCGCGCATCCTTTGGGCCCCGCGCCCCGCATGCTTGGATCCCGCGCCTTGCGCTCCGTACCTCGTGTCCCACACTCCGTTAGGAGTCG
Source organism: Streptomyces sp. NPDC001750 (assembly GCF_042892615.1). Lineage (NCBI taxonomy): Bacteria > Bacillati > Actinomycetota > Actinomycetes > Kitasatosporales > Streptomycetaceae > Streptomyces > Streptomyces sp. NPDC001750. Next base: position 33,043 of record NZ_JBIAUE010000024.1, read on the forward strand.
TTACGAACCGTCACAGGCCATTGCGAGTCGCTACGCGGCGAAACCGATGTTGGTGCAGTACTCGTACTGTCCCCATTGCGAGCCCAGGTCGACGATCTGGTCCACCCACGCGGCGTCCAGCGCGGCATCGTCCTCTCGGACCCACGCGTCGACGATCCGGTCCCAGTGGCGGATGTTGAGCGTACGGAACTCCAGGTATCGCTGACGCGGGCGCGGCACCTGGGACTGGTTGAGGGGGTGGATCTCGACGCGTGTGCCGCGTCCCTCGGCGTTGAGGCGGCGGAGCAGGTATCGGGCCACATTCGCGCGGCGCACCGTGCGGTAGGCCCTCTCGATCCTTTCGAGGTTCTTGCGCGAAGGGCTGCGCCTGCCGTCCAGCCATGCCTTGAGGGTGCGGTCGGTGACGGTCAGGCCGGCGTCCCAGGCCGCCGCGCGGGCGTGGGCCGACCTCGTCAGGTAGTGCAGGCGTGCCATCAGGCCGCGCTTGGCGGTGATGGGGGTAGTGATGCCGCCCGCGAGTTCGTCGAGCCGCCGGGCGACCAACTCGTGGCCCTTGACGCCCTGGGCACCGTACTTCCCGAACTCGCGTGTGCGCTCAGGCACTTCGCCCTCCCCTCCTCCGTCGTGCGTGCCGGGCACGGTGTGCCGGGCCCGGCGGTGGCCGCATTTCGTCCGCGTCGCTGTCGGCCGCTACCGGAAGTCCAGCATGCCTGGTGGGTCGATGTCGATCACGACAGCCCCCCGTCGGGCCGGTTCCGCCGGGCCGGTTCGTCGGACGGCCGGCTCTTGTGGTGGGGGATGTGGACCGAGGTCAGCGGCGGGCACAGCTTGTCGATGAACGGCAGGTCGTTGAAGCCGATCACCGAGGTGTCACCGGGGCAGTTCGTCACCCGCGACGCCGCTCCTCGGGGGCCTGAGACGGATGGGTGAGAGGGCCAAGGCCGCGGACAGAACCGTGGCCTCCTCACCCGTCGAAGTCCTCGGGATGCTGGGAGAGTTCCACGCGGGTGCGCCGGATGTGGCCCTCCAGGACGCGTCCGGCGTCGACCGGGTCGCGTCGCTCGATGGCCTCCAGCAGCAGTCGGTGCTCGGCGTTGACGACCCATCGCCGGCCGGAGCCGCCGAGGCGCATGAATACCCTGCGGTGGTGCTGGGTGGAGTTCCACAGGCGGACGACGACCGAGGAGAGATGGTCGGTCCGGCAGCCGGAGTAGCTGCGGAGATGGAACTCCCGGTCCAGCGCGAGGAATTCGAGGAGATCGTCGGCCGCCTCGATCCGCCGCTGGATCTCGTCGAGGGCCCGGAAGTCGTCCTCCGTCAGGTGCGGAAGGCTCTCGGCCAGCGCGAGAGGTTCCAGTCGTTCGCGCATGTGGTAGACCACGCCCACCTCGTGGCTGCCCAGCCGGGGCACCCGGGCGCCCCGGTTCGGCCGGTGCTCGGTCAGGCCCTCGGCCTCCAGGATGCGCAGGGCCTCGCGTACCGGCAGCCGACTGGTGCCGAAGCGCTCTGCGACCTTCTCCTGCCTGATCGGCTCCCCCGGCGCGATCTCGCCGTTCAGGATCGCCTCGCGCAGATGGTGCGCGATCCGCTGGCTGGTCGCCCCGGCCGAGGGGCCCCCGACCGCCTTGTCCGACTGCTCCGGCACGGTCCGGTGCGCCGAGGCGGTCTCGCGTTCCGACGCGTCCTTCCGCTCCGGAGCGCTCGTCTTCTTCCCCGGCACCTTCTCCCCCAGCACGCCCGGAGCCTATCCGGCCGCTCGCTGCCGGTCGAAGGCCTTGCCGCCCGGGTACGAGACGAGCTCGAACTGCATGCCCCAGGGGGCGAGGAAGTAGACCCAGCGCTGCCCCTCGCTGGGGCCACCGCTGGTCGTCGGCTCGCCGAGGACGCGTACCCCCCGGCTCCGGAGGTGCGAGACGGCGGCGTCGAGATCGTCGACATACAGGGCGACATGGTGGCCGCCGATGTCGCTGTTCCTCGGCAGGGTCGTGTTCTGTCCGGGCGCGGCGTACTCGAAGACCTCGAAGATCGCCTGCCCACCGCACCGGAAGAAGTGCAGCTGCCGCATGACCGCGCGCGGGTGGACATCGAGGTGGTCCGCCATCCAGTTCCCGTCGTCATCGCGGAACGGGCCGAGCGAATACATGTACTCGCACCCGAGCACGTCGACCAGGAACGCCTTGGCCTCGTCGAGGTCGGGGACCGTGAACCCGATGTGATCGACACCGGCCAGGCCCGGCAGTCCGCCGCTCATCTCACTCCTCCTCAAGCAGTCATGGCACACGCGACGCGCGCAGGGCACCTGGGGCACGTGGGGCACGTGGCCGCGCGAAGCACGCAGAGCCTCCAGAGCGTGTGGATCACCTGCAAAGCATGAGATACATGGAAATCTCTGAAGCCCTGGATCCCAAAACCATAGGCACAGCCATTGAATCCCGTCCAGCGTCATCCCAGAACTGGATTTTGGATCCAATCCTGTGCCGCTGCGAGCGGACTGCAATCGATCGCCGGTGTGGCCATGCCTCAGGTGAACCGGCTTGGACCCGCCGCGTCGTGGGTCGAAGTGGTCGCCCCGCAACCCGGATCGGCAAGGCGATCGCGAGGCAGCCGAGCGGGAGCAGGCGGACGATTCCGCACCTCTGTCTCCGCGCGGCCCTCCGCGCGGCCCTCCGCGCGGACCGGCTGACGCGGGCCAGCTGACGCGGGCCCGCTTCGAACCAGTCGTCGAAGACGGCGAGTTGACGTTCTGTACGGTCATGCGTGTTGTCCTCTCCGCGGACTACCGACCGGTCGGACAGCGTCGTCGCAGCCGAGTGGATGAGGACGTTCGTCGCACTCGTCGAGAAGTCCCTGCGCATTCTGGCCTGACGCTGCTCCTGCCCGGGGCCGCGCCGAGGCCCTGGCCCGGACCCCTTGGCCCGGCCCCCCGGCGCGGCCCCCGTCGCGGCGCATGAGGGGAATGGAGGCGGGGGACAGGGAGTCCGCCTCTGTCTCAGAGCACCCGCCACAGCGCCCTGTCTCAGAGCCCACGCCTCACAGCCACGCCTCACAGCCCCGCTGTCTCACAGCCACGCCTCACAGCCCCGCTGCCTCAGAGCCCCGCCTCACAGCGCATGCCTCACAACGCTGCGCCTCACAGCGCCCCGCTTCACATCCCACGTGGTTCACCGTCGCCCGTCGGGCACCCAGACCGTGCCCCGCGCCTCGTACTCCAGCATCGCCTCGACCTCGGTCGCCACATTCGCGCCGAGTTCCCGGCGTACGAGCCAGAGGGCGAGGTCGAGCCCGGAGGTGATGCCGCCTGCCGTGACCAGGTCGCCGTCGTCCACGACACGGGCGTTCTTGAGCATGCCTCCCTGGTTCTCCAGGTCGGCCAGCGCCTTGTGGTGAGTGGTGCAGGGACGGTTGCGGGTCAGGCCGGTGGCCGCCAAGATCATCGTGCCGGTGCACACGGCACTGATCGTGAGCCCTCTCCGTGCCGCCGCCACCAAGGCCTTGGGCAGCGTGCCGCGCCGGATCTCGGCCCACACCCCGGGGCTGTCCCGGCGCGCGTAGCCACCACCGGGCACGACCAGGATGTCCGCCTGATGCGGCGACCAGCCGTGCTCGACACGGATCTCCGTCCCGTACGAGGCCCGGACCGTGCCGGGGCCGGTGGCGCTGACGTAACGGACGTCGATCGCCCGGTCGGTAAAGAACCCGGCGGCGGAGAACACCTCGTACGGGGCAGCGAAGTCGAGTTCCTCCACACCGTCGAACATGACGACGTGCACACGCAGCGGCCGGGCGCCCGGTCGGAGCGTTCTGGCGCCCGTCCGAGCGGCCGACGGATCCGCCGAGGCCGCGGTGGCGACGGTGCCCGTCACGGCTGCGGAGGCCCCGGCGGCACCGAGGGCGGTGGAGGCGCGGAGCACGTTTCTGCGGTTCATGGCTCTCCTGTCATAGAGAAGCGGGAGCCGCGCCGTGTGGGCGCGGCACGTCTGTGATCCGGGGACCCGGCACATAGGTGATCGGGGGGCGCGGCACGTCTGTGGTCCGGGAGATGGTGGTTGTCGTCCGGGGGACGTGATGGGCTGACTTCGGTGGCCGCGAAGAGAGCGAGGTCGCGGACGGCGGGGCGGGCGCACGACGCGACCGACCCCGAGCCGAAACGCCCTGACCGGGGGGCGACCAGTGGTGTTCGAGAACGGCAACTCGCCGACAGCCGGCCACCGCACTGTCACTGGCCCAGGCGCCACTGTCACTGGCCCAGGCGCCCGGCCTCGAACCACCCGCGCCCGAGCCGAGCCGCTCCGGCCCGTCCCTGCCCATGCGCACCTCCTCGCCATTGCCGTGGTGCGGACGTGGGCCCGCCGCAAGACTCGGCCTGCCGTCAAACTCGGCCTGCCGTCAAACTCGGCCTGCCGTCAAACTCGGCCTGCCGTCAAACTCGGCCTGCCGTCAAACTCGGCCTGCCGTCAGAAGTCGTACGCGTCGCCGCACCAGTTCCCGCCCCTCTTTGTGGCACGCGCCACACCGACGCGACGAAGAGGGCCACTCCTCCGATCCGCGCACCGACCCGATCAGGGCCGACGGCGGGTGCGAGGATGACCCCGCCATGACTACGGGCCGGTGCTGCCGAGCGCTCAGGGCCGCGATCTTCGCGGCCACGTGCGTGCTGCTCGCTGCCACGGGCCACATCCTCATGTCGGGCTCGCCGATCGCCGGGCCGGGCCTCGCCGCCGCGTTCGCGGTGACCGGTACGGCGGCATGGGCCCTCGCCGTGCGCGAGCGTGGCACGGCCACGGTGACGGCGGCGACGGTGACGGCCCAAGCCGGCCTCCACGCGGCCTTCTCACTGAGCCAGGCCCTGACCGCGCCACGGCCTCCGGGCGTTTCCGTGCTCCGTACATGGGCCGACCATCTGCTCTGCCGCATGTCATCGACGCCTTCGATGCAGTCGACGCCTTCGATGACATCGATCCCCTCCATGACGTCGACGACGAACGGCCCCGTCCGTGAGCACCAACACCAGCACCGTGTCGCCGAGGCCATGACGCACGCGGAGCACGCGGCGCACAACGCGATGCCCGGCAGCCACGCAACGGCTCACGGCATGTCGCACGGCACGCCGCACACCGGACACATGGCGGCCGGCATGATGCCGGACGGACACGGGACGGGGTCGGAAGCGATGTCCGCGGTCCACGACATGTCCGGCACGGCACCTCTCTGCATGCTGGCCGCCCACCTCCTCGCCGCGCTGCTGTGCGGTCTGTGGCTGGCACACGGCGAACGCGTCGCGTTCCGCGCCCTGCGCGCCGTCGCGGGCTGGTTGTCCGCGCCCCTGCGCCTCGTCTTCTGTCTCCTGCCGTCGCCCAGCGGGGCGTCCCCGCGCCCGCGCCGTCGGCACACCGCCACCAGACCTCGCCGCCTCCTCCTCGCCTCGTCCCGCGAGACGCGCGGGCCTCCTGTCGGGATCGCTGTCGTCTGACAGCCGGCACCCCGACGCGCGGGCCTCACGCCGCGCCTCGGGCATCGGTCATGCCGCCCGGCAGGCCGTACCGCTCACCGGCCGCGCCCCGCGCGCCGGAACCGACATCCCGAAGGACACGTCATGATGCCCCCTGCCCTCGCCCACCGGGTGCGGCCCGCACCCGGACGAACGCCCGCCCGGTCGCTCGCCGAAACAGATGAGAAGATCACCCGTGTCGCCATCGCCGCCCGTCACGGCGACACCGCTGCGGTGGAACGATTCGTCCGCGTCCTTCACCAAGACGTCTGGCGGTACGTCGCCCACCTCAGTGCGGACCCGCAGAGCGCCGACGACCTCACTCAGGAGACGTTCCTGCGCGCGCTGAGCAGCCTCCACCGCTTCGAGGGCCGCTCCTCCGCACGCACCTGGCTGCTGTCCATCGCCTGGCGCACGGTCGTCGACAGCTTCCGCCACGCCGCCGCGCGACCCCGGCTCTACGACCGGGACGACTGGCAGAGCCTGGTGGAGCACCGCCAGCCGCGCACTCCCGGCTTCGACGACGGAGTCGCGCTGGCCGAACTCCTGGCCACCGTTCCTGCCGAGCGGCGGGACGCCTTCGTCCTGACCCAGATGCTGGGCCTGCCGTACGCCGAAGCGGCACGGGCCCTCGGCTGCCCGATCGGCACGGTCCGCTCCAGGGTGGCCCGCGCTCGCGCCACCCTGGTCCACCTCTTACGAGAACCGCAGAAGGGGACGCGCAAGACGGACTGAAGCCGACGCCCCTGAGCGCACCACCCGAAGGCCCCGACACCGCCGGCCGAGGGGGTGCGAGCGGCCACCACTCGCAACCCCTTCAGGGCCGGCTCCCCCGACCGTCCCCGTGTACGCGGGGACGGTCGAACCACCATCGGGGGTCGCCCGTCGCGGGGGACCATCCCCCGCTCACGCGGGGAACAGATCGCCGGAGAGCCGTCCAGGCACCCGACCCATGTGGCGCATGGCTCACCGCACATCGCAAGGGCCAGGCGGCGCAGGGGCAGTGGCCGTGGGAGCCTGCCCGAAGCTCCTCTATCGTCTGCCGGTGTCGGAAACCATGACCCGTGTGGCCTGCCGCCGAGGAGTACGCCCGTGAACAAGCCGTCGACCACCGGTGTGCCGGACGAACTGCGGCGGCGGCTCGGCGTGACCGACGCCGTGGTGATCGGCCTGGGATCGATGATCGGCGCGGGGATCTTCGCTGCCCTCGCCCCGGCAGCACGGGCGGCCGGCTCCGGGCTGCTGATCGGCCTGGCCCTGGCCGCCGTGGTCGCCTACTGCAACGCGACGTCCTCCGCGAGGCTGGCCGCCCGATACCCGGCCTCGGGCGGCACCTATGTCTACGGTCGCGAGCGCCTCGGCGACTTCTGGGGCTACCTGGCAGGGTGGGGCTTCGTGGTCGGCAAGACCGCCTCCTGCGCGGCGATGGCGCTCACGGTCGGCTCGTACGTGTGGCCCGGGCAGGCGCACGCGGTCGCGGTGGCCGCCGTGGTGGCGCTGACGGCCGTAAACTACGCGGGTGTACGGAAATCCGCGCTCCTGACCCGCGCGATCGTCGCGTTGGTCCTGGCGGTGCTCGCGGCCGTGGTGGTCGCCGCCCTCACCTCCGGGACCGCGGACACCGCCCGGCTGGACGTCGGCTCGGACGCGACCGTCGGCGGGGTGCTCCAGGCGGCGGGCCTGCTCTTCTTCGCGTTCGCCGGCTACGCCCGTATCGCCACACTCGGGGAGGAGGTCCGCGATCCCGCCCGCACCATCCCCCGGGCCATCCCACTCGCGCTCGGCATCACCCTGGTGGTGTACGCCGTCGTCGCCGTCGCCGTCCTGGCGACGCTCGGCCCGGGGCGGCTGGCCGAGGCGTCGGCTCCGCTGTCGGACGCCGTGCGGGCCGCGGGCGCCGACCGGCTCGTCCCCGTCGTACGCGTCGGCGCCGCCGTCGCCGCGCTCGGCTCCCTGCTCGCCCTCGTCCTCGGCGTCTCCCGTACGGCCCTGGCCATGGCCCGGGACCGTCACCTGCCCCGCGCACTGGCCACCGTCCATCCCCGCTTCAAGGTGCCCCACCGCGCCGAACTCCTCGTCGGTGCCGTGGTGGCGGTGGTGGCCGCGACCGCCGATGTGCGCGGGGCCATCGGGTTCTCCTCCTTCGGCGTGCTCGTCTACTACGCCATCGCCAACGCCTCCGCCTGGAGCCTCGCCCCCGACGAAGGCCGCCCCCATCTCCTGATCCCCGCCGTCGGGTTGGCCGGCTGCCTGGCCCTGGCCTTCGCACTCCCGTGGGCCTCGGTCATCTCCGGCGCCGCGGTGCTCGCGGCCGGTGCGCTCGTCTACGCCGCGCGCCGCTCGATGCCGGCGCGCAAGCCGCAACCGTAGGCCGTATCCGTCATCGCCGTCGCGACGCTCGACGCGATCTGCCGCACACTCGACTGCCAACGCGGCGATGTGCTCGCTGGGTTCCTGACGACGAGGGCACCGAAGGCAACGACGAAGACAACGACTGAGCAGGTCGTGGGCGAGGGTGGTGTCGCGGGCCCCGTGGCCTGGCGCTCGTCCTCGACCACCTCGACCTGCGCGACATGATCGAGGGGATCCGGCGCGACATCCGCAGGAACCGTCGCTGAGACCGCCTCGTCCGGATCACCGGACGAGATGCTGTTCGTGCGCGGTGAGCGGACCGGTGGCCGCGGCGAACCCCGCATGCGTCCCGCACTCCACCAGCGCGGCAACTCTCACCTGCGGATACGCGCTACGCTGCTGTCCACGGCCCGAGCCGGGCCAGCAAAGCTGACGGGCACCGACGACGGCCGAGTGGTCTGCGGGAACCTGTTTGCCGCCGATGGGGGGCCGCCGAGACCGTGATCACACGACCTGGGCGGCGATGATCCGCGCGCACTCCAGGGACTCGGTGTGCGTGGTGTCCACCTCCAAGTCGTAGAGCACGTCCCGGTGGACCTCCTCCGCCTGCGACTCGGCCATACCGGAGATTCGGTCTCCGCGGGCGATCTCGCGGCCTGCGGCGACAGCGCTCTCGCACCGGACGCCGACCCACAGCACGTGCAGCCCGCCGAGAGCCTTCCCCCACCGCTGCTGGGACTCCACCCCGCCGAGAAAGACATCGTCGACGACGATCCGGGCGCCTGCACGAGCCATCGCGGCGACCCCTTCCATCCATGCCTCTTCCAGCGCCCGGAACTCGGCTCCGATACTCACGCCGCCGTCCGTGTCGAAGTCGATGCCGGACTGCGATGCCTGCATGGAGACGGGCATCGTCTCGATCAATGTGTCCACCCCGAGAGCGAGCCATGGATCCGGCAAGGTGGACTGCAGACACCGGGCGATCCCGGTTTTGCCCGAACTGGACCCGCCGTTCAACATAATCACCTGAGTTCTCACCACGTCACAGTAGAAGCATTCCCCCTCGGCGTCGAAGCCGATTTCCGCAAGCCGGGGCCGAGGTCCATGAGGGCCGACCCGTGTTCCATGGAGGGCCGACCCGCGTTCGGTGGGGACCGAACCCGGTCCCACCGGCCGGAGACGGGTCCCAGGGACCGGCGCCACTGCCCCGTACTCGCGCATTCGCGCACTCGCTCATGTTGCCGAGTCCCGGAATACTGCGGGGCGTATTCCCTGCCCGTTCCGGCAGGCGCATGGGCCCGGCCGGAAGCCCATCCTGGTGGGGGAACCACAGCGGCGGGTCTTCCGGCTGCGGTGTTCGAGGTTGCTCAACTCGAAGTTGCGCAACTTGAGTTGCTCGATTCGAAGTTGCTCAATGTGGCGGAGGGCGGAGGTTCGCGACCGTGATGGAGTTGTTCGAGGCTGCCATGGACGTGTTCATGCTGGCCATGGGCCTGGGATGCGTGTGGCTGGGGTGTTCCGCCACGCATCGGCGCCACCAGTACCCGGAGCTGGCTCGGGGGCCCGTCTGGGCCACCCGCACCTGGGGGCTCGGATTCGTGCTGCTGGGGGCGTCACTCGCCATCGCGTCGGTGGGCCGGTTCACCGGCGAGACGTGGAGCTGGCCGTCGGCCGTGATGCGTTGGGTCGCCGGGCCGTTGGTGATCGGCTCGATCCTGGCCTCGATGGTGTTCCGGCAGTGGGGCAGCCGAAACAACCGGGCGGTGAGGGCGACGAAATCGGTGGACGAGGGACGCCAGGCGTAAACCGGCCCATTTCGTGATGCAGGGCGGCATTTCCTGGCACCGGCCTGCTCGCCCGGCTCCTCGCACACCACCTCCTCCTCCCCGTCAGCTCGCCCAGCCCGCGTGATCCGCGCGGTCAGTCCACCGGGGAGACACGAATGAGGTTGCCGTCGGGGTCGGTGACGACGAAGGTACGGCCGAAGACCTCGTCGTGTGGCGCCTCGACGACCGTCACACCCTTGGCACGCCACTGCTCGTAGACCTTGTCGACCACGGCGGCGCCGCCCGGCACCATGAGTCCGACCTCGGACGTACGCGGGGTCGCAGGCGTCACGTTCTCGCTGCGCCCGCTCCACAGCGCGAACAGCACCCCGGGCGCCACCTCGAACGGCACGTAGCGCGGTGTCGTGACGACCGGCTCGATCTCGAACAGGTCGCTGTAGAAGCGCGTGGCCCGTTCCACATCGGCCACGTAGATCAGGAACAGGTTGGGATTCGCCATGTTGTTGCCTCTCCGTCGTCCTGGACAGTCGCCCGCGTCGGGGCGGGCCGCCGTGTCCGCAACACTGGCACGTAAACATGACACATCACGTCATGTTTACGTGGAGGTGGACCCATGAGCCGAGGTGATCCCATGAATCGGCAGCAACGGCTGCTCGCGATGCTCGCCGCTCTCCAGGCGAGACGGCGCACCAACGCGAAGGAGCTGGCGGCGGAGTTCGGGGTATCGGTGCGGACGGTGATGCGCGATGTCGAAGCGCTGGCCGCCGCCGAGGTCCCCGTCTTCACCGAGCGGGGCAGATACGGCGGGATCGTTCTGCTCCCAGGCACCCAGCTCGACGTGTCCCGCCTGAGTGACACCGAGACGGAACTGCTCACCGTGCTCGGGATCGACCTCGTCCAGGCACGCAAGCTCGGTATGGAAGCCGCCGCACGCAGCGCCACCGACAAGCTCACGGCGCGGGGCACCCCTCAGCGGCGGGCGGCCTCGCAGAGGAGCGATCTGATCCCGTTGGCGGAGGTCGTCGCCGTCGATCACCGGGCCTGGTTCGTCCCGGACGAGGACGAAGAGGCGGACATCGCCTCCCTCACGCATGATCTGCGCCGTGCGCGACGCCTGCGTGTCCGCTACCGACGCAGCGGCGCCCGGCGCCACCGGTCGATCACCATCGACCCTTACGGGGTGCTCCTGCGCGCCGGCCGGTGGTACCTCGTGGCCGACACGGACGGTGAACCGCGTATGTACGCGCTCAGCCGCCTCGCGAGCTGGGAAGTGTTGGACGAACCCCGCAGGCTGCGCAAGAACACAACGCTCACCGAGTTGGCCGGGACACTCGGTGCGGGCCTGGAGGACGCGCGGGACGTCGTCGTGACCGTGCGGCTGGACGCGGACCGCCTCGACATCGCCAAAAGAATCCTCGGCAAACGCCTGCTGAGCACGGGACCGGCCGACGCCGATGCCGATGGCACCGTCTTGGTTCGGGTCGGCTACGACCGGCTCGACGGGATACGCCAACTCCTCCAGTTCAGCGACCACTTCGAGGTCATCGACCCGCCCGAGGCTCGGGAACTCGTCGCGCGCCTCGCAGAAGCGATCGCACTCCGACATCGCCCCCCGAACCCCTGACGTCCGGACGACGGGCCCTGTGGTCGTCCGTGCCCGGGGCCGGTGGACGGCTTGGGTTTGATAACGAATCCACGTTCATGCGTGAGCAAGTGTCTACATCAAAGCTTGCACACATGTTTGCATCGATGTTCGTGACAGAGTTGGTGGCAGTGTTTGTGGCAGGGGTTGCGGCAGGGGTTGTGGCAGGGTTTGCATCCATGTTTGCATCAATGCTTGCATCGATGTTTGCGCCAATGCTGGAGCCAACGTTTGTGTTGCTGTTTGCAGCCACACTTGCCGGAAGATTTACTCCTGCGCTTAAGCGTAATTTGGTCATACGCGTGGATTGATGACTGATTCTGGACTTTGATCCGATCTGACATCGAGGTAGCCCTGCCCCTCTGGTTCGGGCCAGAGTTCGAAGGGCTGCCCGACCACCACCTCAGGACTGCCGGGGGCTCTGTTGAAGTAGCCATCCGTCAAAGCGAGTTCGCCACGATCGGGCAGTGTCCGGTACAGGGCGACGACCCACTCGACACCCCCTCACTCGTGCCCGAGCTGCCGCCCAGCCGGATAGGTTGCCGCGGTGAAGGCGCCGGGGTCTGAGGAACATCCGTGTCAGATCTGCGCAGGACGTTCGTGTCTGGCTGATGCTTTGACCTGGGGTGACGAAGCGTCGGAGCCTTCGTGGGTCGTTGTTGTCGATCTTCGGAGAGCTGTTGTGGCGGTCGAGTTCCTGCAGCTCCGCAGCGACGGCTTCGAGGTCCGCGACGTGGACGTCTCCCGGCTGTGCCCGTTCGCGTGCCACCACATCAACGTGCTCGGGCGGTACTCCTTCCAGCTCCCCGACCGCCCGGCGGACTGCGGCCTCTGCGTGCCTCGGACGCCGGGGACGAGGAGTAGTGCCGTGGCGGGCGCGGTCCGTCGCGCCCGCCACGGGTGTCACTTCTCGTGCTTCCGAGCGGTCAGCTGGAAGAGCCGAGCGGTGTGCATGTAGGGGTGGCGGGCGGTCAGGGCGAGTTCGAGGCGTTCGAGATCGTTGTAGAACGCAGGGTCGTGCTTGCGTGCGTCGTCGGTGATGTAGTCGCAGACGTTGCGGATGCCGTAATGGTGCACGTCCTGGCAGCCCAGGTCGCCCAGATGACGGGTGATCTCCTCGGCCGTGTGCAGTGTCAGCGCTGAGTCGAACATCCGTGTCCGAGCCTGGTCGGTGTCCAGCGCGGCAACCGCCGCGGTGAGGTCCATCTCGCGGACGGCGACGGTCAACGGTGCCGAATGACGGTTGATCGCCATCACCGAGAACAGGCCGCCCGGCCGCAGCGGGGCCAGCGACGCAGCGATCGTACGGCGGACATCGTCCGCGTACTGGAGGAGGTTGTGGCACAGCACGACGTCGAACTCCCCACAGGCGAGGTCGGCGGGCAGTGCGTTCACGTCGGCATCGACGCAGGTGATCAGATCCGTCAGGCCACCGGCAGCAGCCCGCTCGGCCGCCGCGGCGAGCATCGCCGGGGCGTAGTCGACGATTGTGACGTGGTGCCCGCGAGCAGCCAGGCGCACGGCGTCGCCGCCGTCCCCACCGGCCAAGTCGAGTACGCGCAGCGGTCCGTCGGTCAGTTCTTTGCAGCGGCGGGCCAGGTTCGCCTCGCCGATCGCATAGCGCAGGCGGCCCCAAGGAGCCTCCTGCCACTTCTTCCAGACAGACATGGCGGTCTCGAACCTCTCGGCAGCTTCAGGCATCCGGTGACGATAGCGGGCGGCCTGGGCCCCCAGGGGGTGCGCCGACGCTCCGTCAGCCGCCTACCAGGGCCAACGTCGGCTCAGCTCACGATCTGACATGGATGTTTTCCTCGACCCCCGCGCCCTGGGACGGTGAAACCGCCCAGGGCTGGTTCGTACCTCTCCTGGTCGCGCTCCTGGACACACCCGACGCCGCATTCCCTCGGCCTGAACCAGAAGCGCAGGGCGGGCCGGGCACTGCGCATTCCGCGCATTCGACCAGGGCGTGGCGGGTGGGGGCGTTGGGCCCCGGGTGCATTGGGGTCCTTGAGCGAAGAGGAGGGCAGGGTGGGCGGTATCTTCGTTTCGAGACTCGGGGCTCGGGACTCGGCTCTCGAAGCTCGCCACTCGGAGCCCGGAGCCCGGAGCTCGAAGCTCGCCACTCGGAGCCCGGGGCTCGGAGCTCGGAAATCGGAGCTCAATCGTCGCCACGCCGCCCGTGCATTCCGCTCGAACGGGTGACCAGTGCCCGTTTCTTCAAAGGCTCCGAAAGGCGGCCGCGGATCCGGAGCCTGGAGCCCCCCACAGTCCGGAGCCCCCAAGTAGGTTGTTCTGACCGATGGTTCACTCGTAGGCACGCCGGAGGGTGCTCTAGTGTCCCCGCCTATGACTGAGCCTTCCTTCCTGCCTTCCTCGTCTCCGTCCTCGTCGTCCTCCTCTCCGTCCTCGCTCTCGTCCGCTGTGCCCGCCTCCCCGTCCTCACACCTGGTGGCGACAGCGCGTGCCTACGACGCCGTCGCCGTCCGCTATGCCGAGCTCGCCCGTAACTCGCTCGACGTACTTCCGCTGGACCGCGCGCTGCTGGCCACGTTCGCCGAACTCGCGGGTACCGCGGCCGACGGTTCACGTTCCGCCGCTGGTTCCGGGTCCGTGGCCGAGCTGGGGTGCGGTCCGGGTTACTTGACCGCGCATCTGCGGGACCTGGGGCTCGACGTCTTCGGTGTCGATCTGTCGCCGGTGATGATCGATCTGGCCCGCGAGGCACACCCGGACCTGCGGTTCGAGGTCGGCTCCATGAATGCCCTGGATCTGCCCGACGGTGAACTGTGCGGCATCGTGTCCTGGTACTCGGTGATCCACACCCCGCCGCGGGACCTGCCCGCGTACTTCGACGAGTTCCGACGCGTACTCGTACCCGGCGGCCACCTCCTGCTCGCCTTCTTCGAGTCGGAGGGCGAGCCGGTCACACTCTTCGACCACAAGGCGGCACCGGCCTACCGGTGGCCGATCGACGGCCTCGCGGAGCTCGCGGACAAGGCCGGGTTCGTCGAAGTCGGCCGGATGTTGCGCGAACCCCGCGAGGACGAACGATTCCGCCGAGGCCACCTGCTGATGCGGGCGGACGGGTAGCCCAGGAGTCGGGCCCGGAGCCTTCGAGGCCCTGGACGTGCGGAGACCGGCGCACCGCCGCTCATCGGCGTACGCGGGTGTCCCTGCCGGTGCGGCGGCCGCACCCGGGGAACGAAGCGCTGACCAGCCGCCGCACCCTCCCGCCAGTACCTCAGGACGGTCTCGTGGACGATCTCAAGTCGCTCGGCGGCAATGAGGCACGGGACCGGCTCCGGCCCGCCTGCGTCTACCTCAAAGGCGACCACGACGGGCGGTTCCTCGTCGAGCTGACGAGTGACCCGCAGGAGCTCGTGGGGCGGGGCGCGAAAGGTCGGATCCTGGAAGTTCGACGGGCAGCTCACGTGGGCCGGGACGGCGGTGGACCGACCGTTCAGGTGGGTGGTGCGCACGGCGTACTGTGGCTTCGCATGACCGACTCCGAGATCGAGATCACTGAAGAGCTGGTGCACGGTCTTCTCAAGGACCAGCATCCGGACCTTGCCGGGCTGCCCATCCGCGAGGTAGCGGGCGGCTGGGGCAACCAGATGTGGCGTCTTGGGGATGAGTTGGCCGTGCGCATGCCGCGCATGGAAGGTACCCCGGACCTCCTGCGCAAGGAGTGCCGGTGGCTGCCTGTCCTGGCCCCTCGTCTTCCGCTCCCGGTTCCGACTCCTGTGCGGATCGGTGAACCCTCTGCGCGCTTTCCGAGGCCCTGGAGCATTATGACGTGGGTTCGCGGCGAGCCACTGGACTACACCTCGATCAGTCGCGGCGACCACGCGGCCGACACTCTGGCGGGCTTCCTCAGGGCGCTCCATGTGGAGGCGCCCGCTGAGGCGCCGGCCAGTTCGGACCGCGGCGCTCACCCCAAGAAGTGCACGGGCGACTTCGAGAAGTTCTTGCAAGCCATTGCCCCCGGCGGCTTTGCCAACGACGTCCGGGCCGTCTGGGACGTCTGGGACGATGCCGTTGCGGCCCCCGATTGGGAGGGCCCGCCGGTATGGCTGCACGGCGACCTCCACCCCGCGAATGTCGTCGTCTCGGACGGGACACTCTCGGGCGTGATCGATTTCGACGCCATGTTCGCCGGCGATCCGGCATGGGACCTCGCGGCCGCGTGGGTGCTCCTTCCCGCGGGCGCGGGCCCACGGTTCTTCGAGGTGTACGCGCATGCGGACGAGGCGACGATCCGACGCGCCCGCGGGCTGGCTGCTATGAAAAGCCTCTTCCTCATCCTTATGGGCCAGAACGGGGAGCGGGGCCTTCCTGGTGGCAAGCCGGCATGGGGACCCGCAGGCCGGGCGGCGCTCGATCGTGTTCTGACATCCAGCTCGGGCCGGCCCTCTCCCGCGTAGGCCCCGCTCAACGCCGTCGTGCTGTGGGCCACAACGCCGTCGTGCTGTGGACCACCCGCTGCCTCGACGCCGCCGTCGACCAGCTCCGCGCCGAGGGGCACGAAATCCGCGACGGGGATGTCGCCCGGCTCTCGCCGCTCAAGCACCGCAACCCGAACGTGCTCGACCGCTGTAGCTTCACCGCGTCCGCCCCGGCCGACGGCGGCCTCAGGCCACTGCGAGACCCGGACACACTTGGGCTCGACGAGGACGACGACGGCACCGAAGACTGACCGCGGCCGGACACTCACCAGACCGAAGGCCGCTCCTTGGGGCCTGCCCGGCGGGAAGCCGCCCTGGGCCCCGTGGGCCGGGCGGTACTCGGCCGTGTTCTGGCATCGGCCTGAGGGCCGCTTGCTCGTCGCAAGGGTTCCGAGGTGCGGCCACCGTGCCTGCCCGCACGGCTGACGGTCTGTCAAGCAGGAGGGAGCGGGCGCCCCGGCCGTTGGGGTACGAGGGCCCGCGTCCGCGGTCCGTGGGGCGAACACCTTTACCACGGGGGCGCGGGGCAGCGGATTCACCTGCGAGAGCCCAAGATGGCCTGCGACCGCAGACCATCCGTGACCAGTGGAGTTCGAACAACACCAGCACCTACAAGACCCTCAAGACCGTCACTACGGACAGCAGGGGCAACCTGAGGACGACGACGAGGGCCACGGCGGACGGCTACTTCCGCTACTCCTTCGCAGACACGTCCACCGCCCCCGCGGTCGCCTCCGCGGCGGACTGCGTCGACGTGAGGTAACCCTCGGGATCGCCCGTGTCGGCGCAGGTGTTCAGGATCAGGAAGTGTCCGGCCGCGGATGCATCACCCTCGGTGGGGTACCGGGTACCCGGGATGCATCACCCTCGGTGGGGTACCGGGTACCCGGGATGCATCACCCTCGGTGGGGCCCCGGGGGCAGGATCGTCCGGCATGCCGGTCGACACCCGCTCCGCCCCGCTCACGTCCATCGCGCGCGGCACGAGCCGTACCGTCATGGGATCGCCCTTGGCAGTGAGACGCATCACTCAGGAGGGCCGGGCCGCGTTCGGCTTTCGCGTGCGGGCTTCGCCCCGTCTCCACCCCCCGCCCCCTCCTGCGCGGCGAAGAATGCGCGTTCAGAACCGGGACCCGAGATCCGAGCGCCGAGCCTTGAGACCCGAAAACACGCAGACCAGAACCGTTGTCGGGCTGCCGCAGCCGCCCCTCCCCCACCACGGGCATACGGCACCGCGCGGCGCTCATCGAGCCACATGCACGCCAAATATCAAAGAACCTTCCATTTTCTGGCACTTCATCAGCTCGTCGAGCATTGGTCTTGACCAATGTGTCATTGTGTGCAAACTATGGCCAAAGCCGCCACAAAATCTTCTCAATCACTCTGCGGGAGAACCTAGCCCCATGCGCATATCCGCAACCGCCGCAGCAGCCGTGCTCGGTGGAGCCCTCGTCCTCGGCCTCACGGCCGCCCCGGCCGTGCTGGCCGCACCCGCCGATTCGGCCGCGTGCACCACCGATGCGTTCGGTATCGCCGGAAAGTACGGCGAGTTCGTCCTCGGCGACGATGTCCACTCCCCCGACGCAGAGGGTGCGGTGGCCGTCGGCGGCAACGCCGACTTCCGCGGCGGCTTCAGCGTCGCCAACGAACTGACGGCGGCGGAGGTCGACGCCCTGCCCGGCCGGACCTCGCTCGTCGTCCGTGGCGACCTGCTCAACGGCTCGTCGGCCACCGTGGTGATGAAGGGCAACGCGGTCGTCGGCGGCAAGGTCAGCGACACCCCCGTCAGTCTGCACTCCGGCACGTTCAGCCAGAAGGCCGATCTGATCGACTTCGACGCCGAGTTCGCCAAGCTGCGGTCCTACTCCTCCGCGCTGGCCGACGAGCCGACGACGGCCGGCGCCACGGTGACGCCGAGCGGCGGCAAGCTCACCCTGGAGGGCACCGACACCACGCGCAACGTCTTCAACGTGACGGCCGCGCAGCTCGAACAGGCCAAGGACATCTACCTCAAGGTCCCGGCCGGCTCGACCACGATCGTCAACGTCAGCGGTGGAACGTACGACATGGCGAAGGCCGGCACCACCGGCTTCTTCCTCTCCGGCGGCCAGGACTTCGTCCTGGACGACAAGCTCCAGAGCGCCTCCGACGGCAAGGTGCGCTCCAAGCTGCTCTGGAACTTCCCCGAGGCCACCACGATCACCAAGAGCAGCAAGGCTGCGTGGCCCGGCAGCGTGCTGGCCCCCAAGGCGCACCTGGAGCTGGGCACCGCCGCGCCGATCAACGGCTCGGTGTGGGTCGCCTCGCTGCACGGCTCGGGCGGCGCGGAGACGCACCACTTCCCGTTCACCGGCTGCCTGCCCGAGCCCGGCACGACCCCGTCGATCGAGCCGACGCCGAGCGGCACCCCGGAGAACACCCCGTCGCCGTCGACCACCCCGTCGACCCCCGAGACCACGCCTCCGACGAGCGCCACGCCGACCGGTGGGGCGTCCGAGCCCGCCGCACCGGGCACCCCGGCCCCGTCGCAGAGCACGACGCCCGCCACCGGCGGTGGCGACCTGGCCTCGACCGGCAGCAGCGGCACGGTCCCGCTGGTCATCGGCACCGTCGTGGTGCTTGCCGCAGGCACCGGCCTGGTCGTGGCGGCCCGCCGCCGTTCCAAGCGGGCCTGACGCCTCGGGGCCCCGTCCGGGGTGATGCCTCCGGGGCCGGCGGCCCAGGGCCTGTGGACCGGGGCCGGCAGCCCGTCGGCGATCCAGCTCCGCTGGGAACCCCGCTCGCGCACGAACTCCGTTCGGCGCGGGCGGGGCTCCGGCGTATCCCACCCCGTGATCACTGCCCGGAAGTCCGTCACGGCGTCACCGAGGGGTCTTCCGGGTCTCGGGGGCTCTGAATCTCGGGTGTCTCAGGTCCCTCGGGTCTCAGGTCCCCCAGGTCCCTCGGGTCTCGGACCCCTCAAGTCTCGGCCCCTCGTGCCCCGGACCCCTTGTGCCCCCGGATCCCCTTGCGTCACTTTCGCCAGAACAGATGGTGCGTCACGCCGCTCGGGCTGGGCACGACGTCGAGGTGGAACCGGTCGAGCAGTTCATCGGGTGACTCCCAGAGCCGTATTCCGGACCCGAGCTTCACCGGCGAGACCGCCACATGCATGGTGTCGACGAGGTCGGCGTCGAGGAACTGCCGGATGGTGGTGACACCGCCGCCGAGCCGCACGTCCTTGCCCTGTGCCGCCTCCCGCGCCTGTTCGAGGACCGTGGCCGGATCGCCCTCGACGAAGTGGAACGTGGTGTCGGAGAGCGTGAACGAAGGACGCTTGTGGTGCGTCATGACGAACACCGGTGTACGGAAAGGAGGTTGGTCACCCCACCAGCCGCACCAGTCATGGTCCTGCCAGGGCCCGCGCTGGGGCCCGAACTTGTTGCGGCCCATGATCTCGGCGCCTATGTTGCGCGCGTAGTCCCGCGTGAGGTAGTCGTCGAGGCCCCGGCTCCCTCCAGGGTCGGTACGCATCGGCCAACTCGCCGTGGCACCGGCCCAGGCGAACAGTCTCTCCGGTTCGACGTGGCCGAACGGACGCTCCAGGCTCTGGTCCTCGCCGGCACCGATTCCGTCAGTCGAGACGTTGAAGTTCTGGACTCTCAGCAACTGAGCCACAGTTGTGTTCCTCCTGTTCACTGATGACGCTGATGAGACTCTCCATGCCGGGAAAACTCATCGCTGAATCCGAGCCCGATTCCAATCCCGATCCCGATTCCCAGCCTGTTGCCCGAGCCCATGGGCCGACTCCATGGACTCGGCCCATGGGCGGCATTCGGGCCCGAGGTCCACGTCCCATTTCGGTGGTCGGCGTCCGTGTCACGGCGCGGGTCCTCGTGGCCGTGACGGGCGCGAGCCCGGACCGGGACGGACGGTCCCGGGCCGGGCCGCACTTCACCTGCCGATCAGCTCGACAAGCCGGCGAACATGCCGGGCCCGTACGAACCCCCCGGATTACGCACGATCACGTTCATCCGGGTGGCCGCGTTGATCAGGGCGACCAGGCAGACCAGCGCGCCGACCTGGTCGTCGTCGAAGTGCTCGCGCACCTCGGCCCAGGTCTCTCGGACACACCGTGGTCGCCGAGCCGACTGCCCTCCTCGGCGAGCGCCAGCGCGGCCCGCTCGGCATCGGTGAACACGGTGCTGTGGCGCCAGACCGCGACCAGGTTGAGCCGGAGCGTGGTTTCACCGGCGGTCGCAGCCTCCTTGGTGTGTATGTCGACACAGAAGCCACAACCGTTGATCTGGTCGACCCGCAACTCAACCAGTTCCCGCAGGGACTTCGGCAGCGTCGACTCCTCGTCCCACGCACAGCCCGGTTCCGACGCAGCCCGACCCGAGGCGCGGCCCGACCCGAGGCCGCAGCCCGGTCCCGGCGTAACCCGGTCCCGGCGTAGCCGTCTCCGGCCTGGATCCGACACGGTCCCGCGCGACCAATGCCCACCCCCACGGGCGCTGCGCCCAACATGCCCGCCATGCCCGCCGTACTGCCGTGCCCGCCCTCCGGTGGCTCGCCGGATGTCCGGCCCGGTCGGTCCGCATCCACATCCCGACCGGGCCGGACAGCACGCCTGAACACCCACTTCCGACGGCCCGCACCCCGCTCAATTCGCGGCCTGATTTCAACTCGATTCCGCCATATCCCGACGAAATTCCTCCTCGCGGCAACCGCAGACACATGCGAAAAGAAGCCACATCCGGCGCCTCGCGATTCACGCGTACCGGTACCTTCGCCGCTCTGCGACCAGTACCACATCTCCTGCATACCCGCAGGTCAACGGCATTTCATGGGCGGTCAGGATATGCGTGGCAGCTCGGTGGCGACAGAGGATCGGGGGCTTCCTGATTCCCTTCCAGGCCCGGGAGGCGGCCTATACGATCAAAACCGTTCTCTTTTTTTTACGGAGGTGGATATGAGCACGCCGAAGCAGGAACGGGCTGTACAAACCCGTGAGTCGATCCTGCGAGCGGCTGCGGAAGTGTTCGACGAGTTCGGCTTCGCCGGCGCGAGCATCAACCGGATCCTGACGCGCGCCGGAGTCACCTCGGGTGCCATGTACCACCACTTCGAGTCGAAAGAAGCGCTGGCCCGTACGCTGATGAACGCCCAGCCCGGGACCATCGTCCCGTGGATGGAGTCGACCGGCCTCCAGCGTCTGATCGACCTCACTCTGATCTGGTCGCACCAGCTCCAGGTGGACCCGATCCTGCGCGCCGGTGTGCGGCTGACGGGTGAACAGGCGACCTTCGGCATACAGGACTCCAGCCCTTACCGGAGCTGGACGGAGATCATGGCCGACTGCCTCGCGGTGGCGGCCGAGAAGGGCGAGCTCCGGCCCGGCGTCGAAGCGCACGCGGTCGCCGAGTTCGTCGTCGAGTCGTGTACCGGCATGCAGATGGTCGCCACGGTGGTCAGCGGACGCGAGGACCTCGCGGACCGGGTCGCGCGCATGTGGCACCTGCTGCTGCCGGGCATCGCCGTCCCCGCCGCCCTCACGCAGACCCAGGTGAGCGCGGACCGCCTGAAGCAGCTTCTCTTCACGCAGAACTGAATGGGGCCGGTGGGGGCGCGGGCTGTCCGCGCGCCCACCGCCGCCCCGGCACGGCACTCCCCCTCCGTCCACCATCCACCGCCCCCACAGGAGCCGTCGTGGTCACGAGAATCCGGCAGATCCGCCTGGCTGCCCTGAACATCGACGGTGTTCTGCTCAACGACACCTTCAGCCCGGTGATCCACGGCTTTCTCACCCGTAGGGGCGCCACCTACACGGCCGATGTCGAGCGCCGCATCTTCTCCCAGCCCCGGCACATCGCAGCACGCGAGATCGCGGCGGTTCTCGGTCTCGATCTCGGTCCTGATGCCGGCTCCGGTGCCGGCCCCGGTGCCGGTCCCGCCCTGGGCCCCGGCTCCAGCCCCGACGATGTCCTGGCCGCGTACTTCGAGGAACGTGCCGCGTTCTTGGTCGCACACCCTGTCCGGATCCTGCCGGGCGCCATCGAAATGGTGCACAGGGCAAGGGCTTTGGGGATGAAGACGGTGTGCTACGGCGGACTGGACAAGGAGCACTTCGACAGGTTCCTCGGCGAGTTCGCCGACCTGTTCGACGGCCCCGGCTACGTCTGCACCAATGCCTTCCGCCCGGGCATCCACGAGATCGCCACCGAGTTCTTCGGCCTCAGGCACGATCAGGTGCTCGTCGTCGACGACGTGGCCCGGGTCGCCGAGGCCGCGAAGTCGCTGGACATGCCGTTCATCGGTCACCCCAGCTCCTTCGAGCACAGCTTCCAGCGGCAGCTGATGCGGGACGTCGGCACGCGTCACATCGTCGACTCGCTCGACGCCATCGACGACGCGCTGTTGAGGTCGCTGGACGAAGAGGCCGCCTCCGGCACGGTCTGGCACGGCTGACCACATCTCCTTCCCGGGCTCCGCCCGCCCCCGGCGATCGAGCCTTACCAGAACCTCCGGGCCTGCTGCGCCCTCGGACGAGCAACTCTGAAGGAATTATTGCGAAGTTCTTGCTTCATATCTACGGTGAGGGCATGTCACCGAAGCAAAAGCCTGAGCAGATCACCGAACTGTCGCGATTGAGGGCGTTCATGAACCCCCTGCGGATGCAGCTCTACCGGGTGCTGTACGCCGCGGGCACCGCGACCGCCTCCCAGCTCGCCGAGCATGTCGACCAGACTCCGTCGCTGGTCAGCTATCACCTGCGCAAGCTGGCCGAACACGGCTTCGTGACCGAGGCCGCAGGCGAGGGGTCCGACGGTCGTGAGCGGTGGTGGCGGGTGACGTCCGAGGAAGGCTGGGGCTACCGCGACTCGGACTTCCTGGACACGCCCGAGGGAGCCGCCGCCGTCGGTGCGGTGACTCGCGGCATCGTCGACACCCGCGTCGCCCAGTACCGCGCATATCTGGACCAGAAGTCCGCCTGGGGCAAGGAGTGGACCGACGCGGCCTTCAACTCCGAGTGGCTGCTCAGGCTGACACCGGCCGAACTCGCCGAGATGGGCGAGGAGTTCGATGCTCTGGCCCGACGCTGGCGCGAGCGCGGCAAGGCCGCCGGGGCGGACGGCGAGGACCAGGGCCGCGAGCACGTGTCCGTACACCTCTACGGCTTCCCGTTCCGGCCCTGACACATCCGCGTCCCCGACCACTGGAGCCCACCATGACCGCCCCTGGGACAGCCGTGCCCGCACACGTCAGCACCCCGGCCTACCGCGACTGGAACGTGCTGCGCTGGCTCACCGCGTACACCTTCTCCCTCATCGGCGACAGCGTGTACTTCATCGCCCTCGGCTGGTCCGCCCAGAAGACCGCCGGGCCCGCCGAAGTCGGCCTCGTCATGACCGCCGGGGCGCTGCCACGGGCTCTGCTCATGCTCGCCGGGGGCGTGGTGGCCGACCGTTTCGACCCCCGCCGGGTCATTCTCGGCAGCGACGCGCTGCGCTGTCTCCTCACCCTGGCGGTGGCCGCCGGCATCGCGCTGACCGCGCCGGCCCTGTGGGTCCTGGTCGCGGTGGCGCTCGTCTTCGGCGCCGTCGACGCGCTGTTCGTACCCGCGATCGGGGCCCTTCCGCCGCGGATCACCGACCCCGACCAACTGGCCCGTGTCACCGGCATGCGCTCGCTGTCGTTGCGCCTCAGCCAGATCGCGGGCCCGCCGATCGGCGGCCTGGCCATGGGGCTCGGAGGTGCGGCGGCCGCGTTCACCGTCGCCGGTCTGCTCTTCGCCCTCTCCCTGCCGCTCCTGTTGACGATGCGTATACGGCCACTTCGCAACGCACCCGATCCGGAACAGCCGGAACCGACCACCGCGCGCGATACGAACGCGTCCGAACCCACCGCCGCACGCGTTGCGGCCCGGCCGAAACCCACCACCGCACGCGAGGACCTGCTCGACGGCCTGCGCTACATTCGCCGCCACCGCCTCATCGGCCCGCTCGTCGCGGCCGGCGCCATCTACGAACTCGGCCTCACCGGCACACTCAACGTCGGCCTGCTCCTCCTCAACGCCGAGCGTGGCTGGGGTCCTTCCGGCTACGGCTGGATCGTCAGCGGATTCGGTGCGGGGGCGGCGGCAAGCGCCGCGCTGTTCGCCATCGTCGGCTGGCTGCCTCGTGCGGGTCTCATGCTCGCCGGAACGCTGTTCGTCGGCTGCGTGGGATCGGCCGGCATCGCGCTCGTGCCCGCCCTTTGGGTCGCGGTGGTGCTGGCCGTACTGAGCGGGTTGAACGCGGGTGTCTTCGGGAGTCTGGGCAGCACCCTCATGCAGACCGCCGCGGACCCGGTCTACCTCGGCCGGGTCACCTCCGTCTTCATGCTCACCATGGTCGGGCTCGCGCCTCTCAGCTATCCGGTGGTCGGCGCCGCCATCGGTACCTGGGGCCCCGGGCCGGTGTTCGTCGGCTGCGGCGCCTTCGCCTGCCTGGGCGTGGCCGTCGCCCTGTCCTCCGCCGCGGTACGGCAGGCCGAACTGCCGCGACGGCGGCCCGGCGCGAAAGCCTCGTCGTAGGAAGCCATGACTCGTTCCCGTCCATCACCCGAGAAAGCCGGGCGCGGATGCTCGCCGGGTCCGATCCCGCCCGGGATGGCCTCGGCGACCTCTTGGATGGCGCCACGAAGAAGGTCGCCGTAGGGGTCCTGGGGAAGGCTGGGGGCGTGCGATCGGCTCGGCGCTCCCCCCGTGAAGGCCGGTTCGCGCCCGGGAGCGTCACTCGTCATCGGCTCGGTCCCGCTCACCGCGCCGAGCCTGCGAGCGCCGCCCCTGCGCCCCCTCATCCCCCTTCTTCACCGAACCCCACACGCCCCGGCCTCCGCCGAACGTCAATCGCGCCCGGCTCTCGCCGAGCCTCACACGTCCCGGCGTCCCGGCAGGTACTGGTCGAGGACGATAGCGAGGAACTTCGTGTGGTCCGGGAGACCTGACTCCCCGACGAGCCCGTTGATGATGCCTCGCTGTGCCTTGGTCGGCTTGTACTGCAACTGAACGGGACCGAGGCCACGCAGATCCGCGTCATCGGGCTTCACCGCGAACAGCTTCGACTGGAACTTGGGCGCCCGGCGCGCGTCCTCGACCACCTGCGCGACCCCCTTCTCCACGGCCGCCTCGACGGCGAGGAGAACGATCTGCGTGTGGGTGAGGTCGGTCTGCTTGCGGTGCTTGCGGAACCGGTTCGCAACGTTCGTGGAGACGTAGAAGCCGACCGGCTTGGCCGTGTCCGCGTCATCGACCTCGGCGGGCTCCTCGACAACCTCTCGCGAGGGCTGCGGAATCACCGACACCGGACGCGGCGGCTCCACGATCGGTGTGGGCTGGACAGGGGCGACGGTCGGCTGCACCGCCGGTGCGCTCGCCCAGCCCGCCAGCGCGCTGGAGGGCGCCCCTCCCCCGCTGAACAGATTGCCGACGCCTTCGTCGGACATGTTCTGCTCATCGTCCTCGTCCACGCGCTTCTTGCCCTTCGGCGGTGTCATGCCGCAGTTTCCTTCCTCAGCTCAAGAGCCCGAGCAAACATTTCTTCGGTGAAGCCTTCATAGTCGGCGGCCAGGCCCGCGACGGTCTCCGGAATGCTCCGGTCGCCGCCCGCCCGCCGTTCGGCCAGCTCCCACACGAGCATGCCGCGCTTGCGCACGAGCCGTGCCACCGACTCGGTGTGACCGATGAGGTGCTTGAACATATGGGCTTCCTGCCCGAGCACCTTCTGGACCTGCCGCCGTACGTCGGCGTGGATCCCTGTGTACGTACGTCCCGTGTCGAACAGCAGTACGCCGAGAAGCGCGATGTGCGGGTTGATCTGACTGACGAACTTGACGTACGAGAATTCGAGGCCGATCTGGGCAAGCCCGTCCTCGGCACCGCCGTCGCTCTTGACCGGGATGACGAGCCATCGCGCGGCCGACAGGGCGAGCCGCTGCAGGGAGGGGTTCTCGGGAGGCGTGTCGAGAACGATGATCTGGTACCTGTGCGCGATGGGCAGCAGGCACATCAGCAGCCGCAGATACGCGTGCGGACCCTCTTTGGCGAGAAGCGTGTGGAAGAAGATGCCGAACTCGTCGCCGAGCGCCGGTCCGCCCATGACCACGTCAAGGTTCTCGCGCACGTTCTCACGCGGGTTCAGCGGCGTACCCGTCCGAAGGGATTCGAGCAGCCCCGCTCCCCCGTCGTTCCACTCGGCCTTCTTGTAGCCGAGTTCACGCGCGATGTTGCCCTGGGCGTTGCAGTCGATGATGAGCGTCCGCAGTCCGCTGCGCGCGGCCTTGCCGGCGGCGTTGGCGGAGACGGAGGACTTGCCGACGCCGCCCTTGCCGTTGCCGAACATGAAGATGTGCGACAGCGAGCCCCAGGGGATCGCCGGCAGCTGGGCGCGGAGGTCAGGTGCTGCGAAGGGACTGGACATGGGTCCTCTCACTCTGGATTCAGGCCCGGGAAGAGGGCGCTGTATGCCCGATTTGAACTGTTATGCATGGTCGAAACTTCGCTCAGAACGATCCTGCGCTCCGAACCGCTCCATCATGGTGCGAGGTAGGGCCCGAGAGCAGGGATCCATCCGCGAAAAGCCCCCCGACGGCCCCGTCCCGCCAGGTCAGCGGCCCTTTGAGAGTTGTATCCCGCATAAGCCGCACCGCTTTCCCTCAGGTTGATCCATCTGCCTCTCAACCCGTCCGACACACTGCGTTCCTGGGGATGGAGCGACGGGTGATGACCACTCCTGGCACAACCACAAGAACAGTCACCTCCAGCCCAGTTGTGGAACAAAGCGCAGCACACGCTATCAGGAAACCCTCAGGGCCCATCGACCAACACACCGGTTGACTCACTACACCTCAGGGATTCGGGCGGACCGAACGATCGACCAGGTATCGAGCAGCCCCTCTTGCTTCCTCCTGGGCCACCACGCCCGCGTCTCACCAAGCCCTCAGGCACATCACCCTCCGGGGCGGCTCGCTCCCCCGCGGGTCCATGCCCTCCCCCCTTGACCGGCCAACCCGTCGGCGATCCCATCGACACACCTGGCGACCCATCATTCACCGGGCCGACCAGCAACTTTGCGAGCGGGACGGTTCACCGACCCGCCGCCCCACCTCCCATCACACCCAGCATCGTACCGACCGAGCAACCCGTCACCCGACCTGCTGGGCCACCTCCCCTTGCACTTCCCGTCGGACTGCCTGACGAATCCCCACCTCACTCGACATGCCCCCTGGCACCCATGCCCGGCACCGAACCCATGCACTTGCTCGGCAGCGAGTCATCACATCGATTCACCGTCGAATTCTCAAAGCAGCGCGAGAGCCGACCGGCACTCAAGCCCGTCTGCTTACGAGGTGAGGCACCAACACCGAAGCCCGCGAGCGGGCCAGCTGACGGGCTCACGCGCCGACACCTGGGCCCATGCGTAATCTGGCCGACCGGCCCGCACTTCGGGTAACCGACACTCGAACATGCGGATCGGCTCGCGTCCTGGCCCGGCTGCCCGCTGGCGCGGTCATCAGCACGTACGCATCCGACGATGCCTTTCATCAGACTCACCGTCACGCGCGCCTCCTTGCACGGCACTCCGTGGGTGACCTCGCACATGGGTGAACCCTGCTGGCTGCCGTGCAGCCAGCAGGCCCGGGAGCCTGCACTTCCATCGACGACGTGGCACATAAGCAGGCACGCACTGCCACCTGTCGTCCGGCTCGCAAACCGACTCGCAAACCAGCTCAGTATCACACGGTCACCCCGACCTCGACAAAGGCGAGTTGAAACACCTGTATCGCCGCGAGATTCAAGGTTCCTCATCACACGAGAGGGACCGCCGACATTCACATGAACTTTCGAGCAAGCTGAAGCACCTTTGACACCGCTCGTGATCAAGCGAGCCTCCAGGTGTGCGTACAAGCTTGCGTCCATGTTTGCGCCGATGTTTGTTTCCGCAGGTCAGAGCCTGTTTTTACCCCGAACAAGACGTCATCATTCTACGCACTCGAACCGGATCCACGCATCATCTTCAAGGGGAAGTCAGAGTGCCTCCTGGCGATGTGCTCACCAGGTTCAATCGAACCCGAGCACCCTTCTTGTTCACCATCACACCCTCCTAGCGCTGTCAGCGAAACACTCACGTGGACAGAGGTACCAAACCGGCTTCACCACCCATCAGGTGTCACTCATCGTCTCCGCTCAACCTGTTGCCCGCTCGATCAGCAGAAGCTGTAAAGCCTGACCAGCAGACCGGCTCTTCCCTTGGTCCATGTGCGGTCGACGATCAGCGCAGCTGAGAAGCAATCGGCTCTGCCGAGCCCTGGTACCTTCACGACGCTTCAGCGCCACAGTGTGTCCTCGCGATACGAACCGGATGAAGCACGCACGAGGAACTTGGTGGGCACGGCCCAAGCGCATGGTGTGCGATCAACGAACACTTCGAGATCCGGACCAGCGTGCTTGAGGTCCATGAGAGAGGCGAGCATCAGACCAGCCTTCAGGGACCCGGATCAGTGGGAGCTTCCTTCCCCTTCTCCCATCATGTGATCCGCTGACTTGCGTCCCGCCGAACCGCACCAATTGATCCACTGATGGGCTGAGAGGGACTCGTAGGACAGAAAGGGACACCATCGGACGCAGATCTCTTCCTGTTCACGCGAGCCATGGATCGGACACCTATGAGTACGTGAGCCATCCATCCCTCCGCCTCATGACCGGAAGCCTCCACCGGCATCGGCCGGTTTCTCGATCGACGTCACCCAGCAGAACCAAAGCGCACCGGATGCGCCGGGCCATCAGTCACCCCACCACTCCCGCACCGACCGGAATCGAGGCTCCCGGGAGGCCATTCGTGCTCACGGTCTTCTCGTCGTGGGCAATGCTTCGTGTCTCATGAGGACGTGACGAACCATGCTCCACGCCGACAGTCACTCCTCACCACCCACCGACCGATGCCGCCCCCGAGGCCGCAGCCCATACCGTCGGACCTCTCTGCACAAGATCGATTCCATCGATGCCCTCCAGCAACCACACCGGCGGGGGGCTCCGTACGCGGGGCACCGGGCGTGCTCGACAACGCTGCATGAGCGCACGGCCTGAGCACTCATCTCGCCGAAGGGCCTCCACCGCGACAAGGAAGACGTTGCTGACAGCGATGCCTGTCCGGCCGGTCGCACCTTCGACGAAGTGGCTGAGCCGCGCCAGGCCCCGGTCGGCGAGCAGCGGGGCGTGCCCGCCGGAGCGCCGGCTCCTGATGCGGGGCCGGGGCATCGCCCCGGTGGCGTACCGCCAGTACCGCCTGGTCCCGGTTCCATCGCCGTACTTCTTGAGCACATCGGTCGAAGCCGCCTGGCGGATTGCCTCTCGGGAAGCACCGCTCCAGCCGCTGGGGAGTGGGACAGGACAGCGCTCCGGCAACAGGTTCGGTCGTTGGCGCTCGGGGGTGGCTCAGGGGGTGAAACGCGTCCGGTCCCGGACCGGAACATCCTCGTGGCGGACGAAGCGCAGAGGGCTCGGCGCCGCCTGCACGGTCGCGAATACGGGTTCCGGGCGGGAAGTCCGCAGCCGGGCGCCGCGCTCTCAAGCCCTCTCAGCGAAGTTATTCATATTTCAACTACCAGACTTGGAGGGTCGCCATCCCCGGAGCAGATCGGCGGGGGAGCGGGCCCGGACGCGCGCACGACGTCGGGTTGCCGGGCGGGGCCCGTATCGGTGCCCCTCGGGGCGGCTGTGGACTGTGAGCCGGGTCGGTCGATGCGGGCGAGCGCCTCGATCACGTACGGGCCGCCAGGGCCTCGTTTCAGGGTTCCAAGATCTCGCCCCTGCGCCGCGACGGCCGGACAGCAGTCCCCGGCATGCTCCAGAGCAGCACGTCGGCCTCTCGACGCCGAGGCGGCAACGTGATCCGGCATTGCGGTCGCATCCTCCACCCAGGCGGCGAAGGCCGCGAGCCGGGCCATGACGCGGCCGGAGGCGTCCGGGGACAGGTCCGGACGTCCTGGTGAACAACGCGGGCGTCTCGCTGCGCAACGGCGCCCTGGAGGCCACACCCGAGGAGTTCGACACCACGCTCTCCGTCAACCTGCGCGGCACCTACTTCACCGCGCAACGCGCGGCGCGGGCCATGCGGGAGCGCGGGCGCGGACGGATCATCAACCTCGCCTCCATCGGCGGCCTCGTGGTCGACGGTGAGCGTTCCTCCGTGTACGACGCGTCCAAGGCCGCTGTCGTCCAGGTCACCAAGAACATGGCGTACGAATGGGGGCGGTACGGCATCAGGGTCAATGCCATCGCGCCCGGCTACATGCGTACCGCCATGACCAGGGACCTCCTGCCCGACCGGGCCGAGGAGGACCGGCTCGTGGACACTCACATCCCGCTCGGGCGCATCGGTGAACCCGGTGATCTCGGAGGTGCCGTGGTCTTCCTGGCCTCGGAGGCGTCCGCGTACGTGACCGGTCACACCCTGACGGTCGACGGCGGCTGGGTGGTGGCGCTGTAACCGGACGCCGTCGGCCGGTCCGGGGCCGGGCACGTTCTCGGAGCGGGCGCGCCTCCGGAGTCGGCCTCCCGTCGGCCCGCCGGACGCTCCTCCCGCCTCAGGGCCCCTGTCCGGGCGAACGGGCCCCGGACAGGGGCCGACGGGCCGGAACGGCCCTGGCGGGCGTCTGACGGGCGTCAGGGAGCCCGTCAGGCGCCCACGTAGTCCGCGAGGTGCTCGCCGGTGAGGGTGGAACGGGCGGCGACGAGGTCGGCGGGGGCGCCCTCGAAGACGATCCGGCCGCCGTCGTGGCCCGCGCCGGGGCCGAGGTCGATGATCCAGTCGGCGTGTGCCATGACCGCCGGGTGGTGCTCGATGACGACCACCGACTTCCCGGAGTCGACGAGCCGGTCGAGCAGGCCGAGCAACTGCTCCACGTCGGCGAGGTGCAGGCCGGTGGTCGGCTCGTCGAGGACGTAGACACCGCCCTTCTCGGCCATGTGGGTGGCCAGCTTGAGCCGTTGCCGTTCCCCGCCGGACAGCGTGGTGAGCGGCTGTCCGAGGCTGAGATATCCGAGGCCGACGTCGGCGAGTCGGCCGAGGACGCGGTGCGCTGCCGGTGTGCGCGCCTCGCCCGTACCGAAGAACTCCTCGGCCTCGGTCACCGACATGGCAAGCACCTCGCTGATGTCACGGCCCCCGAGGTGGTGGTCCAGAACCGACGCCTCGAACCGCTTGCCCTCGCACTCCTCGCAGGTGGAGGCGACGCCCGCCATCATCGCCAGGTCGGTGTAGACGACACCGGCGCCCTTGCAATTCGGGCAAGCCCCCTCGGAGTTGGCGCTGAACAGCGCGGGCTTCACCCCGTTGGCCTTCGCGAACGCCTTACGGATCGGGTCGAGGAGCCCGGTGTACGTCGCCGGGTTGCTCCGCCTGGAACCCCGGATCTGGTCCTGCCCCACCGACACCACGCCCGCGTCGGCGGGGATCGACCCGTGCAGGAGCGAGCTCTTGCCGGAACCGGCGACGCCGGTGACGACGACGAGCACCCCGAGCGGGATGTCGACGTCGACGCCGCGCAGGTTGTGCGCCGTCGCGCCGCGGATCTCCAGGGCGCCGGTGGGCTCGCGCACGGACTTCTTGAGGCAGGCCCGGTCGTCGAGATGGCGTCCGGTGACGGTGTCGGCGGCCCGCAGCCCCTCGACGGTGCCCTCGAAGCAGACGGTGCCGCCCGCCGTACCGGCGCCGGGGCCGAGGTCGACGACGTGGTCGGCGATGGCGATGGTCTGCGGCTTGTGCTCGACGACGAGCACCGTGTTGCCCTTGTCCCGCAGCCGGAGCAGGAGGTCGTTCATCCGGCTGATGTCGTGCGGGTGCAGGCCGGTGGTGGGTTCGTCGAAGACGTACGTGGTGTCGGTGAGCGAGGAGCCGAGGTGGCGGATCATCTTGACGCGCTGCGCCTCGCCGCCGGACAGCGTGCCCGAGGGCCGGTCGAGCGAGAGGTACCCCAGTCCGATCTCCACGAACGAGTCGAGCGTCCGTCCCAGCGCGGTGAGGAGCGGGGCCACCATGGAGTATCGCGTGTTCGGAGAGCCGGGGGAGGGCTCGTCGAGGGCGCGGACCCATTCGGCCAGGTCGCTGATCTGCATCGCGCACGCGTCGGCGATGCTGATCCCCTCGATCTTCGACGACCGGGCCGCCTCGCTGAGCCGGGTGCCGTCGCACTCGGGGCAGGTGGTGAAGGTGACCGCCCGGTCGACGAACTCCCGGATGTGCGGCTGCATCGCCTCCCGGTCCTTGGACAGCATTGATTTCTGGACGCGCGGGATCAGACCCTCGTAGGTCATGTTGATGCCCGCGATCTTCATCCGGGTCGGCTCGTGGTGGAGGAGGTCGTACAGCTCCTTCGCGGTGTACTCGCGGATCGGCTTGTCGGGGTCGAACAGGCCCGACTCGGTGTAGAGCCGGTAGTTCCAGCCACCCGCCTTGTAGCCGGGGATGGTGAGCGCCCCCTCGCCGAGCGACTTGGCGTCGTCGTAGAGCTGGGCGGGGTCGAGAGTGGTGACCGCACCACGTCCCTCGCAGCCGGGGCACATGCCGCCGGTGCGCGTGAAAGTGACCTTCTCGGTCTTCTTGTTGCCGCGTTCGACGGTGATCGCGCCGCTCGCCCGGACCGAGGGGACGTTGAAGGAGAACGCGTTGGGAGAGCCGATGTGCGGCTGCCCGAGCCTGCTGAAGAGGATGCGCAGCATCGCGTTGGCGTCGGTGGCCGTGCCGACCGTGGAGCGGGGGTCGGCGCCCATACGCTGCTGGTCGACGACGATCGCGGTCGTCAATCCCTCCAGCACGTCGACCTCGGGGCGCGCCGACGTCGGCATGAAGCCCTGTACGAAGGCGCTGTAGGTCTCGTTGATCAGCCGCTGCGACTCGGCGGCGATCGTGTCGAACACCAGCGAGCTCTTGCCCGAGCCGGAGACACCGGTGAACACCGTCAGGCGGCGCTTCGGGATCTCGATGCTGATGTCCTTGAGGTTGTTCTCCCGTGCGCCGTGCACGCGGATCAGGTCGTGGCTGTCGGCGATGTGCGGCGCAGGCGACTGCGTGTCCGTCCTCTTGGCCATACTCATCGTTTCTCCGTCTGTCGGGCGGGACCGCGTTTCCACGGTCTCCGTCGGTGTCGCCTGGACCGGCGTCGAGCAGTATGGCTGGCTTCTCCGCCGGGCGGATCGCCGCCCGGCGGACTTGTGCGGTATGCCGGGCGGCGGGCCCGTACGCGGCCGCTGCGCGGCTCAGCCCAGCTCGTTGATGCGGACCAGGTTGCCCGCGGGGTCGCGGAAGGCGCAGTCCCGGACGCCGTACGGCTGCTCGGTGGGCTCCTGGACGATCTCGGCGCCTCCGGCCCGCACGCGCTCGAAGGTCCCGTCGAGGTCGCCGGTGGCCAGGGTGATGCGGGCGTAACTGCCCTTGGCCATCATCTCCGCGATGGTGCGGCGTTCGTCGTCGGTGATGCCCGGTGTGGTGGCCGGCGGCTCCAGAACGATGGACGTGCCGGGCTGGTCGGCGGAGCCCACCGTGATCCAGCGCATCGCGCCGGCTCCGACGTCCTTGCGGACCTCGAAGCCGAGAAGGTCGCGGTAGAACGCCAGGGAGGCGTCCGGGTCCGTGTGCGGAAGGAAGGTCCAGTGAAGGGTGATGTTCATGGAGATCAGGCTAGGGAGGGCCCCTCGACCGACGCTTCTCCATTCCTGATCGGTATCCGATCAGCCATGAGTGAGTGCTGTGCGAAACTGCTCGGGTGAAACGGCAGGACCTCGGCGATCTCGTCCGGCTGCGGCGGGCCCGCGACCGGATGGACCGCGACTACGCCGAGCCGCTCGACGTCCCGACGCTGGCGAGGGGCGCCCTGATGTCGCCGGGCCACTTCTCCCGCAGCTTCCGTGCCGCTTTCGGCGAGACGCCGTACAGCTACCTGATGACCCGTCGTATCGAGCGGGCCAAGGCACTCCTGCGGCGCGGCGATCTCACGGTGACCGAGGTCTGCTTCGCGGTCGGCTGTATGTCGCTGGGGTCGTTCAGCTCTCGCTTCACCGAGTTGGTCGGCGAGAGCCCGAGCGCCTACCGGGCCCGGAGTCACGAGCACGGCGCCGCGATTCCGGCCTGCATGGCCAAGCTCCACACGCGGCCGGTACGGAACGGGGGAGCGGTCCGCGACGGAGAAGCGGGCCCTGCCGCACGGCCGTAGCGTGAGCGGCATGGATATCAGACTTTCGCAATGTTTCATCGCCGTCGACGACCACGACAAGGCGATCTCCTTCTACCGCGACGTGCTCGGCCTCGAGGTCCGCAACGACGTCGGGTTCGAGGGGATGCGCTGGGTGACCGTCGGGGCACCCTCCCAGCCGGACGTGAGCATCGTCCTGGAACCGCCCCTCGCCGATCCGAACGCCTCGCCCGACGACCAGCGGGCCATGGCGGAGCTGATGGCCAAGGGCCTGCTGAGGGGCGTCATCTTCGCGACGGACGACTGCGACGCCACCTTCGAGCGCATCAGCGCGGCGGGCGGCGAAGTGTTGCAGGAGCCCATGGACCAGCCGTACGGCGTCCGGGACTGCGCCTTCCGCGACCCCGCGGGGAACCTGCTGCGCTTCAACCAGCCCCTCCGCGGCTGAGCCCGTCGGGGCGGTTCGGTCCCTGCGCGGGCCGGCCACCGGCAGGGACCGAACCGGCCCGGCGGGCGGCCGACGGTAGGTCAGTCCCTGCGAGCAGTCCGCCGGCCCGCGCAGGGACCAACAGGGACGGAGGGGCCAGGGACCGACCCCAGTGACTGGTCCCTGTTCGGTCCCTGGGCTTCAGTCCCTGATAAAAGCCCAGGTCAGAGCGGTATGCACCCCTGAAACAGGGACTGAAGGGACTCAAATCCCTAGTTATAAGCTCACTACGTATGCGTGTATGCGCGCCCGCGTGTATCTCATATGACTCAATACGTATCTGGCTCATAATTAGAGATTTGAGTCCCTTCAGTCCCTGATCGGGGGGTCATACCCCATCTGACCTGCGGAGATGTGCAGGGACTGAAGCCAGGGACCAACGCCGCCCGCCCGGTCCCTGGTCCCTCAGTTCAGTCCCCGAGCCGCCAACCGGTTTTCCTACTTGCCAAGAATTGGCGTGCCAGGGCGCGCGAGAACCTGGATGCGCCCCCGCCTGACGGGGCATCCTCCCGCTCAGGAAAACGGTATATAACGTGACTTTGACGGTCGTTCCGGCGTGCCGGGGGGTCCCCGAAGGGACTCAAGGGACTGAGAATCAGATAACGGCACGCGGGGGAGATGACAGGACGGGCAAGGGGGACATGCCTACACTCATTCCGAATGACAGTCCCTTCAGTCCCTGTCGGCGGGCCGAGAGGCCATGTGACCAGCGGCGTCAGAGGCAGGGACTGAAGCCTTTACGACCGGACGGACAAGGACGACTGCGTGCGGCGCCACGGTGAGACGAGCCCCGGAGCTTCCCCTGCCCGGCGGGTGTCGTCGATGTCCGTCGCCCGCTGGTGCGCCGGTCACGGCTGGCCCGTCCACCCGCTGGCCCCCGGCCGGAAGACCCCGGCCGGGAACTGCGCGGACTGCAGGGACCGGCACCACGACCCCCGCACCTGCCCCTGCCTCCCCGCAGGACGTCCCTGCCACGGCTTCCACGCAGGGACCACCGACCTTCGGCGCATCGAGAAGTGGTGGACCGACAGCCCCCGCTCCGGAGTGGGGGTGGCGTGCGGCCCCGCCGACCTGATCGTCATCGACGTCGACGCCCACTCCGCCCCGGTCCCCGACCGGAGCCGCCTGCTCCCGGGAATCCCGATCCACGAGTCCGTCAACCTCACCGGCCTGGCCTCCGGATTCGACACGCTTGCGTTGCTCGCCGCTTTCCGGGGACAGCCCGCCCCGGCCGAGGACGAGAGCACTCTGCGCGTACGGACCCCCTCCGGCGGGCTCCACATCTGGTACCGGAACCCCGACCCGGGGATCCGGTACCGCTCCTCGGCCGGCTCCAGCCCCAAGGTCGCGCTGGCCTGGCAGGTCGACGTACGGGCCGAGGGCGGGTACATCGTCGCTCCGACGACCCGGACCGCCCAGGGCGTCTACGAGGCCCTGGGCACCGCCCGGATGCCCGCGCCCCTGCCGTCCTGGCTCGCGGCCGAACTGGCCCGCACCGGCCACGTCGTACCGCCCGAGCCGTCCCGGACGCCCCTGCGCCCCTCTGCGCCCCTCGTGAGGCCCGTCGTCCCCGGCGCGCGGCGGGCCCGGCGCCCGAGAGCCGCGCACAGGATCCTGGCCCCGCTCGTCGACGAGGTCGCCCGGTGCGAGGCGACGAGGGAGGGAGCGGGCTTCACCGAGAAACTCAACCGGGCCGCGTTCACCGCCGGAGGGCTGGTCGCCGCGGGCCACCTCCAGGAGGACGAGGTCCGGGAACTGCTCACGGCCGCCGCCCACCGGGCCCGCCCCTGGCAGGGTTCACGAAACGAGAAGATCATCCACGACGGTCTCGCAGCCGGGGCCGTCCGACCGCTCCACCCCGAAGGACGTTCATGAGCAGTGCCGAGAGCACGCGCTTCGACGCCACTGCCGCCGCTCAGCAGATGCTCGACCTCGAAGCCCGGGAAGAGCCCGCGTCGGCCGCCGCGATGCCCTCGCATACCGCGGCCGCTCTGCCTGCCCAGGCCGTTCCCGGAGCAATCGCGTCCCCGGCAGCCTGGCCGCCGCCGGGGCAGTTGCCCGGCACGCTGACGGACCGGGGCAACGCGAAGCTGTTCGCGCGTCTCTACCGCGACCAGTTCCGGCACGTGGAGGGCCTGGGCTGGTACTCCTGGGACGGCTACCGCTGGAAGCGTTCGGGCGGCGAGAAGGCGGCCCTGTGGGCGGCGGGGGAGATGGCCGAGGACATGCCGGACTCGGACCCCCGGGGCATCTTCGGTGACCGGGAACTGCGTCTCCACAAGAAGCGCACCCTGTCGACCACCGGGATGAAGGCCCTGCTGACCCAGGCCAAGGCGTCCCCGGACCTCTCCGTCGACCCCGACACCCTCGACGGCGACCCCTACGCCCTGTGCACGCCCGACGGCATCGTCGACCTCAAGACCGGCCGCCTCCGCAAACCCGACCCCACCCGGGACTTCCACTCGCGGGCCACCAGCGTCGGCCCCCGGGACATGCCCACCCCCCGGTGGCACCGGTTCCTGGCGGACACCTTCGGCGACGACGCCGAGGGCCAGGAGATGATCGACTTCCTGCATCTGCTGCTCGGCTACTCCATCACCGGTGACGTCGGCGCGCAGGTCCTTCCCTTCCTCCACGGACAGGGCAAGAACGGCAAGTCCGTCCTTCTCGACGTGATGATCCAGATCCTGGGCGACTACGCCGACGCCGCCCCGCCCGGCTTCCTGATGGACCGAGGCGCGTTCTCCGAGCACTCCACCGAGCTCACCGAGCTCCACGGGCGCCGCCTGATCGTCTGCAGCGAGCTCAAGCCGAACGACCGCTTCGACGAGGCCCGCGTACGCCTCCTCACCGGCGGCGACAAGATCAAGGCCCGCCGCATGCGGCAGGACTACTTCTCGTTCACCCCCACCCACCACCTGTGGCTGCTCGGCAACCACAGGCCCGAGGTGTCCACCGGCGGCTTCGCCTTCTGGCGCCGCATCCGTCTGCTGCCCTTCGAGCGGATCGTCCCGGACGAACGGAAGATCGACAACCTGGCCGTCGAACTCGTCGTCGACGAGGGCCCCGGCATCCTGCACTGGCTCACCGAAGGCGCCCGCCGTTACCTCGCCACCCGCGACACCCTCGCCGGCCCCGACAGGGTCCGCATCGCCACCACCGCCTACGCCAACACCGAAGACCACATCGGCCGCTTCCTCACCGAGTGCTGCATCCACGACCCCGAACGGCCGGAACTCCGCGTGGAGCAGGGTCTGCTCTACGCCTCCTACAGCACCTGGTGCACCACGAGCGAAGGCATCCGCCCCGCGACCACCCGAACCTTCGCCACCCGGGTCCGTCAGGAGGTCGGTCTCGCCTCACCCGCCGACATGATCAAATCCAACGGCCGCAAGTTCTACCCAAACCTCGCCCTGGCAGCCGAACAGTGAACGACATCCGTACGCACCACCATCCTGCCCATCGGTCGCGACGCCGACCCCTGCACTCGCCCCGCGCCCCCCTCTACCATGGAGGCGCGGCCCATCGGGCGCACGTCCCCCGACCGGGGACGACATCCCGGACACCTCAGCGGAACAGCGGAACACAATTCAGGCACCACCCGGACCGGTGCACGCGGACGAA
This sequence comes from Streptomyces sp. NPDC001750, assembly GCF_042892615.1. Lineage (NCBI taxonomy): Bacteria > Bacillati > Actinomycetota > Actinomycetes > Kitasatosporales > Streptomycetaceae > Streptomyces > Streptomyces sp. NPDC001750. Next base: position 71,077 of record NZ_JBIAUE010000024.1, read on the forward strand.
GGAGAGGTCGTGGCCATGAGCTCGCTACTGACCGACGGCGACCTCACCCACGAAGCCCACGTGGTGTGGCTGGAAGACACCGAGCACCTCGACTACGTCCGCCAGGCCCTGGACAAAACCCCCCGCAGGCGCAGCAGACCCCGCTATGCCCGCGACGGGCGGATGATCGGCTACGTCGAACTCGACGCCACTGCCGAAGCCGACCCGGACAGCGGCCTCTACCGGCGTCGTGTGTTCTTCCTCCTGCCCCACGACCGCGACTCCGACCCCGACGGTGTCTACCGCCAGGGCGCGCCGGGCGAGGCCGTCGACCCGAGGACCATCCATCCCAACAAGGCGGGCGAGAAGACCCCGCGTTCGCAGCGGGGCACCGCGACGGCGACGCCCCAGCCGTCGCCGTAGCCGACGGACCGGGGGTGGTGGAGCGGAACCCGCTCCACCACCCCCGGCCCGCACCCGGCCCGGTGCGTTCCCCCGGCGCAGGGATCAGTCCAACAGGTTCTCGATGAGATCGGCGGCGCGCATGGTGCCGCCCTCGGCCCGCGCGTCGGCGCGCAGCTGCGCCGAGCGGCGGGCGACCTCCGCGTCGGCGACGAGCTCGTACAGGGCGTTCCGCAGGGTCTCGGCGGCGACGTCCTCGGTGTCGATGCGGCGGGCCACGCCCAGTTCCACGAGGCGGTCGGCGTTGGTGAACTGATCGGCGGCCTGGGGGACGGCGATCATCGGAACACCGGCCATCAGCCCTTCACCGCAGCCGCCCATACCGGCATGGGTGACGAAGGCGTCCGCCCGCTCCAGGATCGCCCGTTGGGGGACCCAGGAGTGCACCTCGACGTTGGACGGGATGGTGCCGAGTTCTCGTGGATCGGTGTACTTCCCGATCTGGAGGACGACGTGCCAGCCGGGCCGGTCACCGAAGGCCGCCAGGCACTGGCGGTAGAACTCCGGCCGGCGGGTGAACGCCGATCCCAGGGAGACGAGCAGCACGTTCTCCGCATCGGCCGGGCGGGTCCAGCTTCCCTCGCTCTCACGGGCGTCGAAGCAGGGCCCGACGAAGGTCACCGTGCCGGTGTCGACCCGGTCGGCGTGCGGCTGCATCGCCCGGGTGATCAGCGCGAGGGTCCGCGCGGGGCGGCCGGAGAAGGCGTCCACGTCGGTGGTGGAGGCCCCGCACTCGGCGAGCCACCGCGCGAACCTCGTCCGGTACGCGTCGGCGCCCGGCAGCCGCCACAGGTGTGCCGCGACGTCCTGGTCGTAGCCGTCCCAGGCCACGTAGGTCGGGGACAGCTGCATGAGCGGTCGGCCCTGTGCCTCGGCGAGGGCGCGTGCGGCGTAGGCGCCGATGTCGTACAGGTAGAGATCCGCCGGGTCGTGGTCGTAGGCGGCGCGCAGCTGGGGGAGTGCCTGAACGGCGTTGCCGAGGAAGAGGTCCATCACGGCGACGGGGTCGTCGGGCCAGTTGTTGTCGGCGACCGGCAACGTGGAGGTGCACGGGACCAGTTCGGCGCCGGCGGCCGTGATCCGGTCGGCCACCGCCGAGTCGTTGGCGTAGGTCACCCGATGACCCCGGGCCACCAGCTCGCGGATGACCTCGAGACTGGGCAGGACGTGACTGACAGCGGGAATGCCGACCATCGCGATGTGGGCACGGCGACGGGTCATGGAAGATCACTCATTTCAGGTCTATGGCGAAAAAGGGCAACACGAACCCGTGCACTCACTGCCGCGAGAAGAAAACCCGTCGCGGGAGCGGTACATGGGGGTGCGATATGAGAACGGGGTCCGCCCCGTCCGCGTCAGCCGTAGATCTGGAACAAGTTCATGCTCGGCACCCTAGCCCGCCGCCGGGTCGTCGGGCACCACGTTTTTCGGCGACTTCGGTGACGGCCGCCCTGTTCTGATGGATCGCCAGCTCGTCGGGCGCCTCCCTGACGGGGCGAGCGGACGGCGGATCACGCACACTGCACCCCGTTGAGTTGACGCAACGCCTCGTCTAGTCTTCGAGCTAGACGCAACGGTATGTCTACTCTTCTTGCTCTGCCGATCCAGCCACAACCGCACTTCCGAGAGGTCACTCCAGTGGAAAAATCGACCAACCCCGCCGATCGGGCCGGCGCGACGACAAGGGCCCGCGGCAGTGGCCCGGCCGTGTTCGGCGTGGCCTTCGCCTTCTGGATCACCATGGCGGGCACGACGGCGCCCACGCCTCTCTATCCGCTGTACGGAGACGCCTTCGGCTTCACACCGTTCACCGTCACAGTGGTCTTCGCCGTCTACGCCATCGGTGTCGTGGTCGGGCTGCTGGCCCTCGGGCGGCTCTCCGACCAGGTGGGGCGCCGCCCCGTCCTGATCGCCTCGACCTTGCTGTCCGTGTGCGCCGCCCTCGTGTTCGTACTCGCCCAGAACGTCGCGGCGATGCTCGTCGCACGGGTCGTCTCCGGCTTCTCCGCAGCCCTCGTCACCGGCGCCGCCACCGCCTCGCTCACCGAACGGCTCGGACAACACAGCCGCGTCAAGCCGGCCACCCTCGCTCTGTTCGCGAACATGGGCGGCCTCGCGTGCGGCACGCTGCTGGCGGGTGTCCTGGCAGACGTCGCACCGTCTCCGCTCCGTACGCCCTGGGTGGTGATGCTCGTCCTCGCCGCCATCGGCATGCTCGGGGTCGTGATGGGCGGCGAGAGCTCCGACCACCGGACCGGCTTCTCCCTCCGGTTCCAGCCCCTGCGGATTCCGAGCGAGATCCGGTCGGACTTCCTGCGTTCGGCCATGGCGGCAGGCGCCGGTTTCGCCGTTCTCGGCGTCCTCACCGCCGTGACGGGCCTGTTCCTGGGGACCGTGCTGAACCAGTCCAGCCATACGCCGACCGGCCTCGTGGTCTTCATCGCCTTCGCGTGCACCGCCTTCGGTCAGCTTCTGGTCCGCCTCCTCCGGCCCGGCACGGCGTTGCCCGTGGCATGCGTCGGACTGATCGCAGCCGCCGCCCTGATCGCGGTGGCCATGGCCACCAGTACCCTCGCGCCTCTGCTCATCGGCGCCGCGGTGAACGGACTCGCGACGGGAATCGCCGTCGGTCACGGAATCGGCGGCATCACCACGCGCAGTGCCCCGCAGCACCGCGGCGCGTCGGTCTCCACCTTCTTCGCCATCCTGTATTCCATGCTCGCCGTGCCCGCCATCGGCGTAGGCGTCCTGATCCGGCAGACCAGCCTGCGCCCGGCAGGAGAGACGTTCAGCGCGGTGGTGGCCGCACTCGCGCTCTGCGTACTGATCAGCTTGATCCGCGGCACCAGGAAGACCGCCTGACCCGTCGTCCACACCATCCACGCCCCGGCGGATCCGGCTGTGCCAGAATCACGGAAACGTACGACTTGAGAGGTTGAAGGAACCATCAGCGCCACGCGGAAAGCCCAGCCGGCCCGTCAGCAGAGTCCTGTCGTCAGCCGAACCGGTCCCCGACGCAGTGAGAGCGTCCGGCTCGCGGTGCTCCGGGCCGCGGACGACCTCCTGGTCGAGCGCGGGTTCGCCGCCTTGACCATGGAAGGCATCGCCCAGCGTGCGGGCGTGGCCAAGCAGACGATCTACCGCTGGTGGAAATCGAAGGTCGAGATCCTGCTGGACACCCTCAGCGACGACGCCCGCGAGGCACTGGAATGGCGTGCGGGGGAGGACGACCCGCAAGGCGATCTCAAGAGCCATCTCCAGCGCGTGGCCGACTTCTTCGAGGAGCCGGCCGGTCAGGTGATGCAGGCCCTTCTCGGCCATGCCCAACTGGACAAGGACACCGCCGCCTCGTTGCGCGACGGTTTCCTCCGCGAACAACGCGAAAGGGACATCGCCGGGCTGCGCGCATTCCTCGCGCGCAGCCACGACCTGAGCGTCGACGACCGGACCGTCGACCGCCTCGTGGATCTGCTGCTCGGCCCCCTCTACTACCGGGTTCTGGTGCTCGGCAAGCCGATCGACGAGGAGCTCGTGGACACCACGGCCCGGCTCGTGGTGACGCTGGCGAGAGATTCGACGCACTGAGGCTGTCCGAGGCCGCGCCCGCATCAGCGGGGGCGCGCCTCCGACGGCTCCGGCAGCGTTTCGTGTCCCGCGAGGCAGAGCCTGACGCGGCACAGGTCTTCGGCTTCGACGAACACCTGTTGTTCCCAGTAGGCGGTGAGGCGCTGCGCGACAGCGACCAGCCGACGGCGGTCTTCCGGCGTGTACGCCGGGAAACGTACCCAGCCCTGGTCGGCGATCTTGTTGCCGAGTTCGCCGAACAGCACAGCCCGGAAACGCTGCTCCTCCTCGTCGGTGAGCGGTGTGGTGTCGTCCTCCGCAGGCAGCAGCCGGACGTTGTAGAGGTCTCGTATCACTGCGCGGCTCGCAATCTGCTCAAGGTTCGTTCGGGACAGCCTATGGACGCGCGCGACGACAGGGCCGGGCGCGACGGGACGTCGCACCGGGTTCGTGAACCGGTCCCCGGCGGGCGTGTGGAATTTATCGTGCTGATATGGATTTCGGTCATCCCGAATTATTGGTGATTTCCGTGAGCCGCTTTCCTTCCCGAGACATGGCGGAGTTTCATGGCGTGGCCCAGGAAAACAGGGCTTCTGATCTGTGAAGGGAAGACGATGAAACTCCGTACTTTTTCGTTCCTCGCCGTCGCGACCGCGGTCCTCGCGGTCGGCGGCACGGCGGCGGGTGCCGCCCAGGCTTCCGTGTCCGCGCCGGACGCGGCACGCTCCGCCGAGGCGCGCCCCGCATCCGACACCCTGATCCATCCGAGGGCGACGCTGCGGAAGAACCAGGCCTGGACCTCCGGCAACGGCCGGGCCATCCTGCGGTTGCAGCAGGACGGGAACCTCGTTCTCTACAAGGACAATCGCCCGGCGTGGCAGGCGCCCGGCGCGTACCCCAACGGTGACCACGCCGTCATGCAGGAGGACGGCAACTTCGTCCTGTACGACCGCGGTGGCCGCCCGCTGTGGGCCTCCGACACCTGGCGCAAGGGCGCGTACCTCGCCGTCCAGGACGACGGCAACGTCGTTGTCTACAACAAGGACAGGCGTCCGGTCTGGGCCACCAACACCGGGGACTGAATCCTCTCGGTGATATCCGTCCGGGATTCCTTCCGGTAACTCCTGTACCCCCATCAAGGCATCGGATCTGTCGCCTCCACACCTCGGGTCCGATGTCTTTTTGTTGCCGCTCGATTTCGCCGTCGCTCGATTTCGCCGCGCGGTCCGGTTTCCGTCGACGGCGAGGGCGGCCCGGACCGCGGCCGCTCAGTCGGTGTCCGGCCGGGGCGCCGGTCGGACGGCCACCGCGTCGATCTCGAACAGCATTCCCGGCATCGCCAGAGAGGCGACGCCGCTCAACGTCTGGGCCGGCAGTCGGTCTCCGAACCGCGCGTGCAGCGCCTTGCCGAGGATCTCCAGCCTGGCGGGCTCGTGGTCCACGATGTACGAACCGAGCCGGACGACGTGTTCGAAGCCGAGCCCCACCCCTTCCAGGGCCGACCGCAGCCGGTCGAGGGCCAGATCCACCTGGTCCGCGAAGCCGTCCGGCACGGGGGAGCCGTCGGCGTCGGACGCGTACTGGCCGGCGATGAAGACGAGTTCGCCGGGGGCCGAGACGGCGTGGCTGTAACCGTACGGCGTCGGGTCGTGCAACGCGGGCGGGTTGGTGATCGTGCGCTGGTCGTGTGTCATGGACGGTGTTCCTTCCGTGGCGTACGGCCGCCGCGCGGGCGGCGGGCCGGTGGATGACAAGCGGTTGGAATCGCACGGGAGAGACGGCACCGTTTCCCCATCGCTTCCGTCACCATCCCTCAACACCCCACGTCGACTCGTCCATTCCGGGCCGGCCGGGCCCTTCGCCCGATTTGGTCGGAGCATGTCAAAAATCATGGCGATGTGCCTTGTTGTCTCAAGGGGGCCGTGCCTCAATGGGGGAGTCATCTCCCTGACGGGTTGTCAGGTGAGTGCGACGTTCCGGCGTGGTACCGCGAACTCGCGCCGGTGATCCCCCCACACGAAGGGCCAAACCATCATGAGGCATGGCATACGGCGGACAGCTGTCTGTTCCGCCCTCGCCGCGGGCATGCTCGCGCTGACTTCCACGGCCGGTGCGGTCACCCCCACCACCGCCACGATCTCCTTCAACTGCGGCATCTACGGTTCGGGCACCGCGACCCTGACCGCCACCCAGAGCGGCACGGCAGCGACCATCAACCTCTCGACCTCCGCCATCACCGCCCCCATCGACGTCGGGGCGAACTCGGTGAAATCGACTCTCACGCTCACCAACAAGGGCACGAGCACGGTGACGTTCACCGGAAACTCCAACCCCGCCATCCCCGCGGGCAGTCCCGTTTCCACGGGCCCGCTCAGCGGAACCGTCGCCTCGGGGGACAGCCTGGAGGCCAAGTCCCTCAAGGTCGTGGTCATGGGTATCACCGCGACCTGCAACGCGTCGTCCACCCAGTCGCCCGGACCGTTCGTGTTCTGACCCGCTCGGGCAGCGGCTGAACGGAGCGACGGTCGGGAACACGTACGCGGCCGGGTGGCGTCGCCGGTCCGGAAACGGGACGGCAGCGGATGCCATCCGGCCGCTCCCCCATGACGGGGCCGGGCCGGCCACCCCGGAGCGGTGCCTCCGCCTGCGTCAGGACGACGGCCTGGGGGCTCGGGGAGAGGGCACGGCGTGCAGCAGTTCCCACAGGGGGCGGTGTCCGTCGGCCCATGTGGCCAGCGTCGCTCGGTCCACCAGGTGCAGGCGCTGAGATCTGGCGAAGTCCAGGGCCGGTCCGGAGAAGCGGCCGTTGGTGACCAGGACGATGACATCGCCCTTGTGCACGGGCCGGCCCGTGCCGTTGAGAACCTGCAGATCAGGTGTTCCGACGGCGGCCCCGGCCAGTCCGGCGCGGCGGTGCTTGCACTGGATGACCCAGCGCCGCCCGTAGGGGTCGGTGGCCTTGACGTCGGCGCCGTTGTCCCCGGCGCCACCCACCTGTACCGCGTCGGTGCAGCCGTCGCGGTACATCAGATCGCGTATCGCGAACTCGAAGCCGCGGTGGTGCAGTTGGTCGATGTGCGCCATCGAGTGGCGCAGGGCGCGGGCCTCCGCCAGGCGTTGTCCGATGCGTTGGTTCCGTCGGTGACACCACAGGACGGCCCCCGCGGCGAACTTCGCATTTCACCGCAAGGCCATGAAGTGGTCACCCAGTGACAAAAGGTCAATCATGGTTTGTTGCATGCTTTTCCCGCGCGCCGGGTTGACGGTGGGGCACTCTCCGGGAAGTGGCGGCCGGGGGCGATCCGGATTCCGGGCGCGGATCGGGGACCTACGGGTCGGGGAACCTCTGGGTTGCGGAACCTCGGGGGTGCCGACGCCCGGAGGTTCCGCAATCACCGGTGGATGCGTCTCACACCCAGTCGTTCTCCGGAGTGGCCGCCCGAAGTACCGCGCCGGCGTTCTCCAGCAACGGCAGGCCATGGGGTACGCACACCTTCTCCACGTCCAGCGCGGCCATCCGCCGGAACGAGGCGATGGCCTGCTGCCGGTCCAGGTTGAACGGACCGAGGATCGCCCGTCCGTCCTGGGTGGCGATGGTGTCACCCGAGAACAGCACGCTGCTTTCCGTGAAATGGAGCGCGATGCTTCCCGAAGTGTGGCCCGGCACGTGCAGAACGCGAACGGGCTCCGGCCAGCCGTCGAGTGTGTCGCCGTCCCGCAGTTCGACGTCCACCGGCACATGCTTCAGAGGCGGTACTTCCGCGTCGGCGAATCCCGCCATGATCTGTTCGTGGAGCGCGTGTTCCGAGGCGGTGTGCACGGCCTCGGGCTCGGGGGCGGTGCCGCGGATGAACGGGGCGTCCAGCGCTCCGGCCAGTACACGGGCACCCGTGGCGGCGACGAGGTCCGCGGCCGAGCCCATGTGGTCCACGTGCGAGTGGGTCAGAACGATCTGCCGGACGTCCTGGGGGCGTCCACCGAGCTGATCGAGGGCGGCGAGCACCGCCGGGGCGGACCCCGGCACGCCGGTATCGATCAGGGCGTATCCGTCCAGCAGACGCACGAAGTGAACATGCCCAACGGGAAGTGGCAATTGCCAAATAGAGGGAGTGATCTGGATGAGTTCCATGCCGTCACGCTAATCCGTGACGGAGGAACGTTCTGTCGTTTTGCGCTGCGGGTGAATTCTGCGCAGCGTGAACGGCCCGGACTTGAAAAACCCTGGAAAAGGGTGGCCCGCCGGTACCTCGGGCACACCGAGGCGTCCCGTCGCCGTTCCGACGACTGAGGGCGTGGGAGCGGGCCCGCCGCCGGACGGCCGTTGGACCGACCGCCGAACGACGGTCTCACTCCACGGACCCGTGCTTCCCGTCGGCGGCGTGTGCCGGGTGACGAACGATCAGGATCGCCTCGACGTCTCCGGAAGGAGCGCAGTAAAGATGGGCTACGTCGGCGGCCCACTCGACGTGATCCCCCGGGCCCGCAACGAGCGGACCGGAGACCTCGCCGACGCGTGCGGTGCCATGCAGGACGGTGAGGTGTTCTCTGGTGCCGGGTGCGTGTGCGGCCGAAGTCTGAACCGCTCCGGCGCGGATCCTCGCCCGGTACACCTCCGTGACCGCGGCGGCGTCCTCGAACCGTTCGATGAGCACGGCGCTCACGGCGCGGCCCGAGATCTCGGCCCGCTCCGCGGTGGAGGGCGGGGTGGAGGAGGGGGGCAGGATCGCGCTGAGGGGAGCGTCGAGCGCGGTCGTCAGCGCGTACAGGGTCTCCAGCGTGGGATTGCGCCGCCCGTTCTCCAGCTCCGAGAGCGTCCCCTTGCCGACCTTGGACCGTCGCGCCAGTTCGGAGAGCGACACCCGCCGCTCGACGCGCAGTTCCTTCAACCGGCGGCCCACCTGTCCGGCCAGGTCCATGGCCCCTCCCCGCTCCCGCTGTCCGATCGAGGCCCCTTTGACGCGTGCCTCCCGCAGGAGCTATTGTTCCATGAACAGAACGTTCTGTTTATGGAACGCGATGGTGTTGCGGTCGGCCGTGGTGGCCGCGTCTTTCGGCCTCGCGCCCCGCCCTCCTCCTCGCCCTTCCTTCTTCTTCCTCGTCCTTCGTCCTTTCTTTCACCCTTCTTTTCCCGCTCGAAGAGTTCTGTGAGGTGGTCCCCATGAGCGTGTCGCGCCTGCGGCACATCCCCGGCATCGGAGTCAACGAGATCGGCGACGCCGCTGACGCCGCGCACGATCCCGAGCTGCTGCGCCTGGAGAACCTCGACACGGACATCAGGCCGCCCCGGGTCGCCCTCGACGTCACGCGCTCCGCGATCGACGACGACGCCGCGAACAGCTATCTGCCGTTCCAGGGCCACACCGCGCTGCGGGACGCGGCCGCCGCGCACGTCGGCCGGATCGCCGGTCACACCTACGATCCGGCGACGGACTGCGTGAGTGTCGCGGGGGGCCTCAACGGGGTGCTCAACGTGCTGCTGGCCGTTGTCGAACCCGGACAGGAGGTCGTCGTCTGCGACCCCATCTACGCCGGACTGATCAACCGGATCCGCCTCGTCGGCGGCGTCCCCCGGCACGTGCGCTGCACGCCCGGCCCGAACGGATGGACCACCGACCCCGACGAGCTCGCCGCGGCCGTCGGGCCGAACACCGCCGCGGTCCTCGTCATGTCCCCCGCCATGCCCACCGGCGCCGTGCTCGACCGCGCCCACTGGGACGCGCTCGCTACCGCGACCGCCGAGTACGACTGCTGGATCATCCACGACGCCGCGATGGAACGCATCCGGTTCGACGGGCGGGCTCCCGAGCACCCGGCGAGCCATCCCGGTCTGACCGATCGCACGATCACCGTGGGCTCGGCGTCGAAGGAACTGCGCCTCATCGGCTGGCGAGTCGGCTGGGTCGTCGGTCCGCCGCGCATCATGGCGGACGTCAACCTGGTCGGAATGACGAACGTCGTCTGCCAGGTCGGCATCGCCCAGCAGGCGGTCGCCGCGGCCCTGAACTCCCCGGACGCGGACGCCGATGTCGCCGCGGCCACCCGGACCTGGCAGCAGCGCGGCGATCTCGTCCTTCGGCAACTGGCCGACTACTCGTGCGTCCGCCCCGACGGCGGCTGGTCCCTCCTTGTCGACACCGCCGCCCTCGGCCTGACCCCGGCACAGGCGTCCGACCGCCTCTTCCGACTCGGGAAGGTCGCCGCGACCCCGATGACCGGATGGGGCCCGCAGGGCGCGAACCACCTGCGGCTGGTCTTCGCCAACGAACCCGTCGAACGCCTCACCGACCTGCGCGACCGCTTCCGCGCCGCCTTCGGCTGAGCGCGCGCCCGGCCGGGCACCGTGCGGGACCGTGGGCGGGGGACTGGGGAGGCCGTGGGCAGGGGAACGAGCGGGGGAACGGGCAGGGGTAGGGGGCCGTAGGGGCTGAAGGTGCCAGGGCGCGTCCGTAGGCTTCCCACCGCCTTCCTCCCCTTACTCGCGCGGGGACAACCGGATCCCCTACACCCCGGAAAGCGGTCGGTACGGACATGACATCCGTCCTCATCACTGGTTGCAGCAGCGGCATCGGCCTGGAGACCGCGCTGGCGTTCGCCCGCAGGGGAGACCGCGTCCACGCCTGCGTACGCGATCCGGCGACCGCCGACGAACTGTTCCGGCGCGCCCGGGCCGAAGACCTCGTCCTCGACGTGCCCCGGCTGGACGTCACCGACGACGCCTCCGTCATCGCCGCGGTCACCGAGGTGCAGGAACGGCACGGTCCTGTCGACGTGCTCGTCAACAACGCGGGCGTCGACCGCACCGGCCCCGTCGAGACCATGCCGCTCGACGAGGCACGCACGCTGATGGAGACCAACCTCTGGGGCCCGCTGCGCACCGTGCGCGCGGTGCTGCCCGCCATGCGTGCCCGCCGCAGCGGCGTCGTCGTCAACGTCTCCTCCCTCGCGGGTCGGACGTTCGCCGTGCCGCACGGCGGGTTCTACGCCGCCGGCAAGGCCGCCCTCGGCGCCCTCAGCGAGGCCCTGTCGGCGGAGGTACGCCCCTTCGGCATCCGCGTGGTGTGCCTCGAACCCGGCAGCTTCGCCTCCCGCATCCATCGCGACACCGTGGGCCGGGCCGCCCTGCCGGAGCCGTACGAGGCCGGCCCGTACGCCGCGGACCAGGCATGGATCGCGCGGTTCCTCACCGGTGTTCAGGAAGGCGCCGGGGACTGCGGCGAGGTGGCCGAGGCGATCCTCGCGGCCGTCGACGACCCCGACACACCGCTGCACACCCCTGTTGGCAAGGACGCGGAGACGGCCCTGCGGTACCTGGCGAACACCACGTACGAACAGTGGCTGCCGCTCTTCCTCGAACAGGCCGAGTCCCTCGCCGGACCGCGCCCTGCCGAGCGAGACCAGCCAGGCGGGTGACCGGCCGTCGGCTTCGGGCAGGCGGATGACGGCGGGATCCGTCCGCGGGGCCGCGGTCCTCTCGCGGAAGCGTGCCGGCGGTCAGGAAGAAGGACACGGCGTAGGTGAAGCGCCCGGTACGTACGGCCTCGTCGCACCGGGCCACGAAACGGTCCGCATCCGAGGGCCGGCCCCGGCCGCGGCTCGGTCAGTCGTGGATCTGGATGGAGCGCGACGGGCACAGGTCCGCCGCGCGGCGGACGCTGCCGTGCAGCGCTGCCACCGGCTTCTCCTGGAGGACGAGGACGAGGCCGTCGTCGTCCTGGTCGAAGACCTCGGGGCTGAGCAACGCGCACTGGCCGGAGCCAACGCACCGGTCGTAGTCGGTGGTCACACGCATGGCAGGGAATCCGATCGGATCGGCCGTCACCAGGTGACGGGCAGCTCGTAGACGCCGTAGACCATGGCGTCGTCCTTGAAGCGCAGTTCCTCCGGAGCCACGGCCAGCCGGAGACCGGGGACACGGCGCAGCAGGGTGCCGTACACGATCTCCAGCTCCGCGCGGGCCAGGTTCGCCCCCATGCACTGGTGGATCCCGTATCCGAAGGCGAGGTGGCTGCGCGCCTCCTGGCGGCGGAGGTCGAGGGTGCCGGGGTCGGGGAAGACGGCCTCGTCGTGGTCGGCGGCGTTGTTCAGCGCGAGGATGCCTTCACCGGCGCGGATGGTGACCCCGCCCACCTCGATGTCCTCGACTGCGACCCGCGCGGTGCCGGAGTCGGAGATGGAGAACACCCGCAGCAGCTCCTCGACCGCGTTGGGCAGCAGTGCGGGGTCCGACCGCAGCTCGGCCAGGCGGTCCGGGTGCTCCAGCAGCGCCAGCACACCGAGGGCGATCATGTTGGCCGTCGTCTCGTGACCGCCCACCAGCATCATGCGCGCCATGGTCACCACATCGACGTGATCGGCGACCTGCTCGGTGCGGTTCTTGTCCAGGAACCGGCTGATCAGGTCGTCGCCGGGCTCGGTCTCCTTGAGGGTGACGAGCTTGTCGAGGTACGCGTCCAGGGCCTGCACGGAGGCCCCGTACTCCTCCGGGCTGAGATCGTGGTTCATCATTGCCGCGGACCACGCCTCGAACTGGGCATGGTCCTCGTAGGGGACGCCCAGCAGTTCGCAGATGGTCAGGGACGGAACCGGCAGGGCCAGGGCCGTGACCAGGTCCACCGGGCCGTCGGAGGCCAGCATGGCGTCGATGCGTTCGTCGACGATCTCCTGGATGCGCGGGCGCATCTCCTTCACTCGGCGCGCGGTGAACTCCGGTATCAGCATGCGTCGTTGCGCGGTGTGGTCCGGCGGGTCCATGGACAACAGCATCAGCCGGACGTGCGCCAGCATCTCCTCGGAGATGTGGAACTGGTGCGGGTAGCCGGGCCGTTTCAAGTTGGAACTCACCCGCGGGTCCCCGAGTACCTGACGGACGTGTTCATGTCGGGTGACCAGCCAGGTCGGCTTGCCGTTCACCTTCAGCTCGGCGCGCGACACCGGCTCGTCCGCGCGCAGTCCGGCGTACTCGGGCGGCTCGCTGAACGGACAGGTGCGCCGCATCGGGAAACGGGGATACGACGACGCGGTCTCGGGCGCCGGGTCGGCGGACTGGGTCATGGCTGCCTCTCGGACGGGCGGGCTGACGGACTGCTGGGCGGTCGGACTACGGGCGCACGGGCTGGCGGGCCGAGGGGCCGACGGGCCGACGGTCGAGGGGCTGACGGACGACGGTCGGTTGGTAGGGGAGGAAGCGGGCGGATGGTTCAGCGGTGGGGAGAGGTGCGTGTGGCGGTGCGGTCCGCCGCCGTCACCAGGTGACGGGCAGCTCGTACAGGCCGTAGACCATGGCGTCGTCCTTGAACCGCAGCTTCTCGGCCGGCGCGGCCAGTCGTAGTGTCGGTATCCGTCGCAGCAGCGTGGAGTAGACGACGTCGAGTTCCATCCGGGCCAGGTTCTGGCCGACGCACTGGTGGACGCCGTAACCGAAGGCCACATGGCTGCGCGCCTCGCGGCGGACGTTCAGTCGGTCCGGGTCGGGGAAGACCCGCTCGTCGTGGTTGGCGGCGTTGTTCAGCGGCAGGATGCCGTCGCCTGTGCGGATGGTGACTCCGCCCAGTTCGATGTCCTCCATGGCCACGCGCGCCGTGCCCGCGTCGGAGATGGAGAAGAAGCGCAGCAGCTCCTCCACGGCACGCGGCATCAGCTCCGGATCCTCGCGCACGGCGGCGAGCTGTTCCGGGTGCTCCAGGAGGGCCAGGACGCCCAGCGCGATCATGTTGGCGGTGGTCTCGTGACCGGTCACCAGCATCAGCTTGGACATGCTGACGATGTCGGAGTGCTCCACCGCCGGGGTCTGCCGGTTGAACGCGATCAGCCGGCTGATCATGTCGTCGCCCGGCTCGCTCTCCTTCGCGGTGACCAGACCGTCGACGTAATGGTCCAGCTCGTAGTGGGCGAGGCCCCGGTCCTCGTCGCTGACCTCGTGGTTCATGATGGCCCAGGCCCACTTCTCGAACCGGGCGTGGTCCTCGTACGGCACGCCGAGCAGTTCGCAGATCACCAGGGACGGAACCGGCAGCGCGAGGGCGGTGACGAGGTCCACCGGGCCGCCGGTTCCCTTGGCGAGCATCTCGTCGATCTGCTGGTCCACGATCTGCTGCACCCGGGCGCGCAGCTCGCGCATTCGACGGACGCTGAACTCCGGTGCCAGCATGCGGCGTTGGACCGTGTGATCGGGAGGGTCCATGGAGAGGAAGGTGAGCGGGACCGACTGGAGCGTCTCCTCCGGCACCGGCACCTGGAGGGGATAGCCCGGCAGTTTCAGGTTGGCGCTCACCCGCGAGTCGCCGAGCAGGCTCTTGTACAGGTCGTGCCGGGTGACCAGCCAGGTCCGCTTGCCGTCGACCTTCAGCCGCGCCCGGGAGACCGGCTCTTTCTCGCGCAGCTCGGCGTAGGCGGGGGGAGGGCTGAAGGGGCAGCCCCGCCGCATCGGAAACTCCGGGGTGGCGTCCTCGTCGGCCGCTTCGGCAGGTGCAGTCATGATGTCCTCTTCACGCGGGAGGGAGTGCGGCACGCCGACACCGCGGGAAGGGCTCCGGGCTCGGCGCCGGTGCGGCGCGGTCGGCCGTCCCCCGCACGCTAGGCAGCGTGGCCGGGGGTGGCCCACCCCTAGGCGCCCCTAAGGGCGGTCCGAAATCCGTGGCGTATCGGCGAACGGCGTCCGGCGCGGTGCATCGCGAGGCGGAGGGGCGTCCTCGTACGGAGCGTACGTGGACGGTCCCGACAACGCGGCGAGGTGCCGTGCCGGGCGTCGCGAGCCGGTGAACCCTTCCGGTCGCAGCACTAGGGGCGGTTAGGGGTCCGTCGGACGCCGGGGCTGCGGCTAGCGTCGGCAGCGGACCACGGCGGAAGCACGGTCGTCCGGCGCCCGCGCCTGGCGCTCCGCGCTCCGCGGTCCGGCCCGACCCCCGTGAGCGGACGGCCGCCGTGCCCCGTAGCCGAGCAGAGGTGATCAGCGTGTCCCCGGAACCCAGCGCGAAGGGGCTCGTCCCCAGCGCCAAGGGCACCATTCCCTTCGGGGAGTACCGGACCTGGTACCGGGTGACCGGCGACATCGGCGCGGGGCGTCCGGCGGTCGTCGTCGTGCACGGCGGGCCCGGCAGCACACACGACTACCTGCTGCCGCTGGCCCGCCTCGCCGAGGACGGCTGGCCGGTCGTCCACTACGACCAGCTGGGCAACGGCGGATCGACCCATCTGCCCGGCAAGGGGGCCGAGTTCTGGACCCCCGACCTTTTCCTCGACGAACTCGCCAACCTCGTACGGGAGTTGGGTGTCGCCGACGACTACGTGCTGTTCGGGCAGTCCTGGGGCGGTCCACTGTGCGCCCGGCACGCCATGGGACGGCCGCCGGGACTGCGCGGGCTGGTCGTCGCCAACGCGCCCGCCTCGTACCCCGTCTGGCTGAAGGAGATGGCCCGGCTGCGCGCCGATCTGCCGCCGGACGTGCAGCGGGCGCTGCTGCGGCACGAGGCGGACGGCACGTACGACAGCGAGGAGTACCTGGCGGCCATGCGGGTCTTCTACGAGCGCCACGTGTGCCGGCTCACCCCGTGGCCCCGCGACTTCCTCTCCTCCTTCATGGAGATCTACAACGACCCGACCGTCTACTACGCGATGAACGGCCCCAACGAGTTCCACGTCATCGGCTCCCTGAAGGACTGGTCGATCGTCGAGGACCTGCACACCATCCGCACGCCCACACTGCTCATCAGCGGCCGTCACGACGAGGCCACCCCGGACGTCGTCCGGCCTTACCACGAGCGCGTGCCCGGAGCCCGCTGGGAGATCTTCGAGGAGTCCAGCCACCTGCCGCACCTGGAGGAACCGGAACGGTTCTTCGAGGTGGTGACCGGGTTCCTCAACGGCCTGTGACAGCTGGCCTGTGACAGCGGCCTGTGACAGCTCGGCCGGTGACAGCAGCTTGGGACAGACGGTTTGTGACATCACGTCGGAGCAACGGGCACTTCACGAGACCGGCCGCCACACGCTGCCGGCACCTGCGAAAGGGGGCGGGGACACCGCCATGGCGTACGACACCGCTCTGGTCTTCCCCGGCATGGGACCCGTCCCGTTCTCCGAGGTGGGCCGGTTCATGGTCGCCAGCCCCTATGCCCGGGAACTCGTCGCCGTCGCCGACGAGGCGCTCGGCTACTCGCTCGTGGACGCCTTCCGGTGCGCCGACGGCGACTACTCGGAGGCGGCCCAGGTCGCCTTCTTCGTGAACAGCCTGGCCTGTGCCCACTGGGCCCGCGACCACCTGGGCGTCGAACCGGACATCGTCGCCGGCCCCAGCTTCGGCGAGAAGGCCGCCCTCGCCCACACCGGGGCCCTGGAGCTGTCCGACGCCGTCCGGCTGACCGCCGGGATCGCGCGCTGCCTCGACGACTACTTCGCCGACCACCACCAGGACGTCGTCACCCTTTCCTTCGCCCGCGCCCCGCGCGAGGGACTGGACGCGATCCTCGCCGAACTCGACGACGCGGGGGAGTGGCACGAGATCTCCTGCCGCGTCGACGAAGACTTCTGGATGGTCTCCCTGGCCGAGCGGCGCGTGGAGTGGATGCGGGAACAGCTCCGCGCCATCGGCAGCCTCCCCCTGTACACCATGCGGCCCCCCATGCACGCCTCCGCGTTCGCCCCGCTGCGCGCCAGGGCGGAGCGCGAGGTGGTCTCCCGTCACACCTTCGCCGACCCGGCGCTGCCGGTCGTCGCCGACCAGGACGGCAGGCTGCTGCACACCGGTGGGGAGCTGCGCACCATGCTGCTCGACGGCTTCGACCACCCGATGGACTGGCCGAGCGTCGTCACGACACTGCGGGACGCGGGCGTGCGACGACTGTGCGTCGCCGGGCCCGACAGCCTCTTCGGCCGGGTTCCCCTCACCACCCGCACCTTCGACGTCGTCTCGGCGCATCCCCGCCTCGCGATGACGCCCCGGCGCCGCCCGCGCGCTGCCTGAACCCGCCCGGGCCCGAACGAACTTGAACGCACCTGGACGAACCCGTCCGGGCACGGCCCGTACCCGACCGAACGATCAGCAGGAGGTACACCCCCATGTGGGACGACCGGTTCGAAGAGATACTCCGCACCTTCCTGCCGTTCCTGCCCCCGCAGGAACCGCTGGCCGCCGACACCGAACTCAAGGACCTCGGCCTGGACTCCCTCGGCACGGTCCAGTTGCTGGGCACCCTGGAGGAGACGTACCAGGTGCGCTTCCTCGACAGCGCGCTGACCATGGACACCTTCCGCACCGCGGGCGTGCTGTGGGAGACCGTCGAAGGCATGCTCCAGCGCACCACGAGCTGACAGGGCGGCCACCGTGGATCCCACCGATCCCACCATGGACGGGACGCTGTCCGGACGGTTCCTGCGCGGTCTGGCCCTGGCGCCCGAGCGGCCCGCGCTGCGGATCGACGGCACCGCTGTCGCCTATCGCGAACTGCACGAACGGGCCCTGCTGCTCGCCGGATCGCTGCTCGCCGGCTTCCCCGGCCGGCCGCCCGCCGTCGGCGTGCTGGCGGGCAAGGGGCCGACGGCGTACGCGGCTTTCCTGGCCGGTCTCCACAGCGGTGCCGTCGTCGTACCCCTGCAACCGGCCTTCCCGGTCGCCCGCACCCGGCAGATGATCGAGGCGGCCGGGGTGGGAGCTCTGATCGCTGACGACGACGCCCTGCCCGCGCTGACCGCGCTGCACGAGGACGGCGTCCGGCTGCCCACCCTTTTCGCCCCGGGCGGACAGCCGATGCCGGTGATCCCCGTCGACCCCGACAGCACGCTCAAGGCGCCGATGCCCGCCCGCCCGGCGGACGTCGCCTATGTGCTGTTCACCTCGGGATCCACCGGCCGGCCCAAGGGCGTACCGGTCACCCACGCCAACACCGCGCACTACTTCGCGTTGCTCGACGAGCGCTACGACTTCGGTCCGCGGGACGTCTTCTCGCAGACCTTCGACCTCAACTTCGACTGCGCGATGTTCGACCTGTTCTGCGCCTGGGGTGCCGGGGCCACCGTCGTCCCCGTCCCCGCCCGCGCCTACGCGCACCTGCCGGAGTTCGTGGCCGAGCAGGGGCTGACCGTGTGGTTCTCCACGCCCAGCGCGATCACGCTGGTGCGGCGCACCGGCGGGCTCGCGCCCGGTGCCCTGCCGTCGCTGCGCCGGAGCTTCTTCGCGGGGGAGGCGCTCAGCCGCCGCGATGCCGAGGACTGGATGGCCGCCGCCCCCGGCACCGTGCTGGAGAACCTCTACGGGCCGACCGAACTCACCATCACCGTCAGCGCGCACCGGTGGCGGCCCGGCCGGGAGCACCCGTACGACATGGTCCCGATCGGTGATGTGCACCGGGGGCACCGTGTGCTGCTGCTGGCCGACGACGGTTCGCCGGGCGGCGGTGATTCGCCGAGTACCGACGAGCGCTCGCCGAGCATCGGCGACGAGGGCGAACTGTGCATCTCCGGACCGCAGTTGACGCCTGGATACCTCGATCCGGCCGACGACGCCGGGCGCTTCCTGGAACGGGACGGGCAGCGCTTCTACCGCACCGGCGACCGGGTCCGCCGCACCGAGCACGACGGCTGGCTCTACCTGGGCCGCCAGGACGCCCAGGCGCAGGTGCACGGTGTACGGGTGGAACTGGCCGAGGTCGACGCCGCCGTGCGCGCCTGTCCGGGCGTCGAGGACGCGGTGACCGTCGCGGTCCCCGTGGACGGTACGGCCGAACTCGCCGTCTTCCACACCGGTGCCCCCGTACCGCCCGCCCGGCTCGCCCGTCACCTGCGGGAGCTGTTGCCCGCCGCGGTCGTCCCCCGGGCCTACCACCATCTGGACGCTCTCCCGCTCAACACCAACCGCAAGACGGACCGAAGGGAGCTCACCTTTCGAGCCGAAGCCCTGCGGCGGCGGCCCGCCGGGCCTGCGAACAGAGGCGAAGGACGGCAGGAGGCGCAGTGACAGGAACGAAAGAAGCGGCGAAAGAAGCGACGGAAGAAGCGACGGAAGAAGCCACAGCCACAGGAGCGACGGGAGCAACGGGAGCGACAGAAGCGATGGAGGCGACAGGAAGGACGGCAGGAACCGCCGTGAACGGTCGAACGACAACGCGGGCTCGCACCGACGCCCTGGTGCACGACCTGCTCGACGAGGCCACCGCCGAACACCCCGACGCGACGGCGGTCGCTGACAGCGCCGGGCAGTGGACCTACCGGGAGCTCACCGCCCGGAGCCACGCCGTCGATGCCTGGCTGGGGGCACAGGGCGTGAGGCACGGCGACCGGGTTCTGGTGCAGCTGCCCAGCACCCGCGAACTCGTCGCCCTGCTGTACGGCACCGCGCGCCGGGGCGCCGTCCTCGTCCCCGTCAACACCGGCATGAAGGACTACCACCTGCGCGCGGTCGTCGAGAACGCGGAACCCTCGCTGTTGATCGTCACCGACCCCGCCGTCGACCGCGTCGCCGCGCTCGCGGACGGCATCTCCGTACGCGGCCTGGACACGACCTGGCGGGAGATCACCGAACTGCGCGAGACGGAGGCGCGCGGGGACGGCGGTCCCGTCGGCCACGAGGACATCGCTGTCCTCGTCTACACCTCGGGGTCCACCGCGGCCCCCAAGGCCGTCGTCTGCCCGCACGGCCGGATGGTCTTCGCGACCGAGGCCATCAACCTCGAACTCGGCTACCGGCCCGACGACGTGGTCTTCTGCCGCTTCCCCATCTCCTGGGACTACGGCCTCTACAAGGTGCTGCTGACCGCCGCCGGACGCAGC
This sequence comes from Streptomyces sp. NPDC001750, assembly GCF_042892615.1. Lineage (NCBI taxonomy): Bacteria > Bacillati > Actinomycetota > Actinomycetes > Kitasatosporales > Streptomycetaceae > Streptomyces > Streptomyces sp. NPDC001750. The sequence goes on from NZ_JBIAUE010000024.1 coordinate 90,838, forward strand.
AGCCTCGTGCTCGCCGACGGCGAGTCCGATCTGGCGCTGCTGCGCCGCATCCGGGAGACCGGGGCCACGGTCGTCCCCATCGTGCCGTCCCTGGCCACCATGATCTGCGCGCTCGCCGAACGCGAACCGCGCCGGGAATCCACCGTCCGCATGTTCACCAACACCGGTGCCGCGCTGCCGAAGACCACCGCCGACGGGCTGCGTACGGCGTTCCCCGGCGCCGAGGTGATCACCCAGTTCGGGCAGACGGAGTGCAAACGCGTCTCCGTGCTGCCCCCCGAACACCAGGACGCCAAGCCCGAATCGGTCGGCCGCCCGCTCCCCGGCACCCGTGCCTTCGTCGTCGACGACGAAGGCACTCCGCTGCCGCCCTGGCGGACCGGGGAGATCGTCGTCGAGGGACCGCACGTCATGCCGGGCTACTGGCGCGCGCCGGAGCAGACCGCGCGTGCCTTCCGGCGTGCTCCCGACGGCGGACCACGCCTGCACACCGGCGACTTCGGGCACGTCGACGAGGACGGATTCCTGTTCTACGAGGGCCGCCGGGACGACATGTTCAAGCACAAGGGCGTCCGCATGAGCACCACCGAGATCGAGGCCGCCGCCACGGACATACCCGGCGTTCGCGCCGCCGCCGTCCTGCCGCCCGCCCCCGGCCGGGACCTCGCGGTCTTCGCCGAGGGCGACATCGACCCGCACGTCCTGCTCAGGGAGCTCTCCCTGCGACTGGAGCCCGCCAAGGTGCCCGGGGTCAGCCGTGTCGTCGACGAACTGCCGCTGACCCCGCACGGCAAGCACGACCGCAAGCGGCTCGTCCACATCCTGGAGAACCCGGAAGGAACGTCCACGCCGTGACCGGCCCCACCGAACTCGCCCGGCGCTTCGGCACCCCCGCCTACGTCTACGACCTGGACCGGGTCGCGGCGGCGCGCGACGACCTGTTCGCCGCGCTGCCCGACGAGGTCGCCGTGTTCTACGCGGCCAAGGCCAACCCGCACCCGGAGATCCTGCGCGAACTGCGCACCGGCACCGCCCGCGGGACCGACGGGTCCCACAGCACTCGGGATACCCACAGCTCTCGGGATACCCAAAGCTCTCGGGACACCCACGGCACCCGCGCCTGTCGCGCGGAGATCAGCTCCGTCGGCGAACTCGACGCCGTGCTGCGGGCCGGGTACGACGGCGGCGAGGTGCTGTACACCGGTCCGGGCAAGACCACCGGGGAACTGGCCGAGGCGATGACCCGGGGCGTGCGGATGTTCTCCGTCGAATCCCTCGGCGATCTGCGGCGCGTCGGCGAGACGGCCGTACGGCTCGGCGTCACCGCCGACTGCCTGATCCGGGTCAACAACGCGACCGGGGCGGCGGCCACCAGCATCCGCATGACCGGTGTGCCCTCGCAGTTCGGCTTCGACAGCGAGACCCTGCCCGGGCTCGCCGCCGAGCTGCGCGAGGTGCCCGGCACCACCCTGGCCGGACTCCACTTCTTCCCGCTCAGCAACGCCAAGGACGAGGCGAGCCTCGTCGCCGAGTTCCGGCACACCATCGCCACCGCCGCCGCCCTCCGGGACGCCCTCGGGGTGCCGTTCCGCTTCGTCGACATCGGCGGCGGCTTCGCCGCCCCGTACGCGGTCCAGGGACACCGCCCCGCCTACGGCGGACTGCGCGACGCCCTGACCGCCTCGCTCGACGAGCACTTCCCCGGCTGGCGCGACGGCGCCCCGCGCATCGCCTGCGAGTCGGGCCGCTACCTGGTCGCCGACAGCGGCACCCTGCTCACCACCGTCGTCAACGTCAAGGACAGCCGGGGTACCCGCTACGCCGTCCTCGACGCAGGCATCAACACCTTCGGCGGGATGTCCGGCCTCGGCCGCATCCTGCCGGTCTCCGTCGAACCGCACGAGTCCGTCGGCACCGACGGCACCCCGGCCCACCTCGCCGGACCGCTGTGCACCCCCGGCGATCTGCTCGGCCGGGCCGTGCCGCTGCCCGACCCGGCCCCCGGGGACCTGCTGACCGTCCCCAACGCCGGTTCCTACGGACCCACCGCCAGCCTGCTGATGTTCCTCGGCAGGCCCGCTCCCGCCGAGATCGTCGTCCGTGGCGACGACCTCGTCTCCGTCTCCCGTATCCAGCACATCCGAACCTATGAACACGGACAGGCCCTGTGATGAGTGACGTCCCCACCCCCGCCCCCGGCGACCGGCCCGTGCTCGTGGCCGGTGGCATCTCCGACTCGCACACCTGGAACCTGGTCTACCTCCAGCTCCTGATCGAGGAGCACGGCCACCGTGTGATCAACCTCGGCCCCTGCGTGCCCGAGGACCTGCTGATCCGCGAGGCCGTGGCCCACGACCCCGCCCTCGTCGTGATCAGCAGCGTCAACGGGCACGGCTACCACGACGGCATGCGTACCGTCACCCGGCTGCGCGAGCACCCCGCGCTCGCCGCCGTACCCGTCGTCATCGGCGGCAAGCTCGGCATCGCCGGACCCTGCGACGAGGCGGAGACGACCGCGCTGCGCGCCGCCGGCTACGACGCGGTCTTCGACGACAGCGCCGAAGGCGTCACCGACTTCCGGGAAATGCTCGACGCGCTGCCCCAGCGGGCCCTGGTGTGACCGCTGCCTCGGCGGGCCCCGATGCGCCCGGCGCCGGGTTCGGCGCGTTCGTGCGCCGGGCCCACGACGCCGGACGGCTGGTGGTACAGCCCCGGATGGGCATGAGCGACCCGGACCGGATGCGGGCCGGGCTGCTCGCCACCCGGGACGCCGACGCCACGACCGTCGGCACGCTCACCCTGGACAGCTACACCCGGGTCGGCGACCTGGAGTCGGCGCAGCTCGCCGTCCTCGAAGGGGCCGATCTCAACGGCTATCCGCTGGCCAGCCACGAGACCACCACCACCCGCCGGGTCCTCGACGGGATCCACGGCCCCGCCTTTCCGGTGCAGGTACGGCACGGCTCGGCGGCACCCCAGCACATCTTCCGGGCACTGATGGCCGTGGGACTCGACGCGTCGGAGGGCGGGCCGGTCTCCTACTGCCTGCCGTACGGCAGGGTCCCGTTGCGCGAGTCCGTCGCCCACTGGTCCGAGTCCTGCGAACTGCTCGCCACCCTGCGCGCGGCGAGCGGCGCGGAACCGCATCTGGAGACCTTCGGCGGCTGCATGCTGGGCCAGCTCTGCCCGTCCGGGCTCCTCGTGGCGATCAGCGTGCTGGAGGCGCTGTTCTTCCGACGACACGGAATCCGGAGCATTTCCGTGAGCTACGCCCAGCAGACGCATCCGCGTCAGGACGCCGAGGCGGTGGCCGCGCTGCGCAGCCTGTGCGCGCGGTTCCTCCCGGACACCGAATGGCACGTCGTCGTCTACGCCTACATGGGACTGTTCCCGCAGACGGAGCACGGGGCCCGCCGACTGCTCGCCGAAGCCGCCGCACTGGCCGTCGCGAGCGGCTCGGAACGCCTCATCGTGAAGACCGTCGCGGAATCCCGGCGCATCCCGACGGTGGCGGAGAACGTCGCCGCCCTGGAACACGCGGCCGACGCCGCCGCGCGCACCGCCCGCGCCCCGCTGGACGGCACCGCGACGGAGACGTACGCCGAGGCGTACGCGCTGGTCGACGCGGTGCTCAACCTGGACGACGACCCCGGCGCCGCACTTCTGAAGGCGTTCGCCGAAGGCCGGTTGGACGTCCCCTACTGCCTGCACCCGGACAACGCCGGACGCAGCAGGAGCTACATCGCGGCGGACGGCCGGCTGCGCTGGGCGGATGTCGGGAGGATGCCGCTGACCGGTGTCGCCGACGTGCGTCCGGCACACGCCGTCACCGCCGCGGAACTCCTCGACTCCCTGTCCTACGTGAGGCGTTCATTCGACCTCCAAGTCCCCTTGAAAGCAGGTCGAACGACTCCACCCCCTAGGGGTGCTTAAGGGTACGGCCCCTCCGGGGGCGTCATTACGGTGAGGAAAAAGGCGGAGAACGGTGACGACGTTGACGGCCGGAAGTGGAGACGCGTGGATGAACGGGCCCGGTTCCGAATCAGCCCTGGCACGACTGCTCGCCACGTCCGTACCGTCGCGCCACCGCACCCTGGTCACGGAGCTGGTACGCACCGCCGTGGCGGAGGCGATCCAGGCGGCCCGGCCGGGCACCCCGCACCCCCTGGACGCGTCCGTCCCGCTGGCGGAACAGGGACTCGACTCGCTCGCGGCGATCGACCTGCACCGGCGGCTGACCGAACGGACCGGTCTCGACCTGCCGGTCGGCCTCGCCTACGACTGCCCCACCCTGCCCGACCTGGCCGACCGACTGCTCGCCGGTGCCGGGGGCGCGGGGGCTCAGGGCGTCGCGGACGGCCTCCCGGGCGGCTGGTCAAAGGCACCGGGCGGTGCCGGTCCCGCCGACGAACCCGTGGCCGTCGTCGGCATCGGCTGCCGTTTCCCCGGCGGCATCGACACCCCGGCCGGACTGTGGCGGCTGCTGAGAGAGGGCGGCGAGGTCCTGTCCGACTTCCCGCACGACCGGGGCTGGGACCTGGAACGCCTCTTCCACGACGACCCCGAGGTGCCCGGCAGCACCTACGCCCGCGCCGGCGGATTCCTCGACACGGCCACCGACTTCGACGCCGAGTTCTTCGGCATCAGCCCGCGCGAGGCCCTCGCCATGGACCCGCAGCAGCGCCTGGTCCTGGAGACGTCCTGGCGCGCCCTGGAGGACGCGGGCATCGACCCCGCCGCGCTGCGCCGCACCCCGGCCGGCATGTTCTTCGGCGCCGAGGTCCAGGAGTACGGGCCGCGCCTGCACGACGCCCCGGACGGCCTCGACGCCCATCTGCTGGCCGGCAACGCCTCCAGCGTCATCTCCGGCCGGGTCGCCTACGTGCTGGGCACCGAGGGGCCGGCGGTCACCGTCGACACGGCGTGCTCCGCGTCCCTGGTCGCCGTCCACCTGGCCTGCCGCTCGCTGCGGCAGGGCGAATCCTCGCTGGCGCTGGCCGGGGGCGTGGCCGTGATGGGTGGGCCCGGCGTCTTCACCGCGTTCAGCAGACAGCGCGGCCTGTCCGCCGACGGCCGCTGCAAGGCGTTCGCCGCCGCGGCGGACGGCACCGGTTTCGGCGAGGGCGTCGGCGTCCTCGTCCTGGAACGTCTCTCCGACGCCCGCCGCAACGGACACCACGTCCTCGCCGTCGTCCGGGCCTCCGCCGTCAACCAGGACGGCGCGTCCAACGGGCTCACCGCCCCCAACGGCCTCTCCCAGCAACGGCTGATCCGCCGGGCACTGGCCGAGGCGGGGCTCACCGCCGCCGACATCGACCTGGTCGAGGCGCACGGTACGGGCACCCGGCTCGGGGACCCCATCGAGGCGACCGCGCTGCTCGCCACCTACGGGCAGGGCCGCCCGGCCGGGGCGCCCCTGCTGCTCGGCTCGGTCAAGTCCAACCTGGGCCACACCCAGGCCGCCGCCGGCGTGGCCGGAATGATCAAGGCGATCCTCGCCATGCGGCACGGACAGGTGCCCGCGACCCTGCACGTCGACGCCCCCAGCCCCCACATCGACTGGTCCTCCGGCGACGTGGAACTCGTCACCGAGGCGCGGACCTGGCCGGACACCGGCCACCCGCGCCGGGCCGGGGTCTCCTCCTTCGGCGTCAGCGGAACCAACGCGCACGTCATCCTGGAGCAGCCCGAGCCCGAGGACTGTTCCGAGGGGGCGGTACCCCCGCCCCGGCCCCCGGCCGTTGCCGTTCCGCTGCCCTTTGCGCTGTCCGCGCGCGGCACGGCCGCCCTGCGCGCCCGCGCCGCCGACCTGCTGCCGCTCGTCGACGGCGCGGAACCCGCCGACCTCGCGCGCGCCCTCGCCACCACCCGCGCCGCCCTCCCCGACCGGGCCGTCCTCGTCGCCGCCGACCGCGCCGAACTGCGCGAGGCGCTCACCGGCCTCGCCTCCGGCACCGTGCCGCCCGTCGGACGGGTGGTCGGCGAGCTCGGCCTCCTGTTCACCGGGCAGGGCAGCCAGCGTCCCGGCATGGGCCGCGAACTCGCCGCCGCCTACCCCGAGTTCGCCGACGCCCTCGACGACGTCTGCGCCCACTTCGAGCTCCAGCTCCCGCACGCCCTGAAGGACGTGCTGTTCGCCGGTCCGGGCACACCCGAGGCGGAACTCCTGCACCGCACCGAGTACGCGCAACCGGCCCTGTTCGCCGTCGAAGTCGCCCTGTACCGGCTGCTGGAGAGCTGGGGGCTGCGCCCGGACCACCTCGCCGGGCACTCCGTCGGCGAGATCGCCGCAGCCCACGCGGCCGGGGTCCTCACCCTTCAGGACGCCACCATTCTGGTCGCCGCGCGGGGCCGCCTCATGCAGGCACTGCCCGAGGGCGGCGCCATGGTCGCCGTACGCGCCGCCGAGGACGAGGTCGCGCCGCTCCTCACTCCGCGCACCGGCATCGCCGCCGTGAACGGGCCCGCATCCGTCGTCGTCTCCGGCGACGCGGACGACGTGGAGCGCATCGCGGGCAAACTCGCCGCGCGCGGGCACGACACCAAGCGCCTGCGCGTCGGCCGCGCCTTCCACTCGCCGCTGATGGAACCGATGCTGGACGAGTTCCGCCGGGTCGTACGGGTGCTGGACTACGCCGAACCCACCGTGCCGGTGGTGTCCACCGTGACCGGCGGCCCCGTCGGCGGCGAACTGCGCGACCCGGAGTACTGGGTGGAGCACGTCCGGGCCCGGGTCCGCTTCCACGACGCCGTGCGGTGGCTCGCCGACGCCGGGGTACGGACATTCCTGGAGGTCGGGCCGGACGCGGTGCTGTCCGCGATGGGTCCGGACTGCCTCGACGCGGCCGAGGCGCCCGGCACCGCCTTCCTCCCGGTGCTGCGGCGCGAGCGGCCCGAGGCGCGCGAGGCCGTCTCCGCGCTCGCCGCCGCGCACGCCCGTGGTGTCCCCGTCGACTGGGCGCGGCACTTCGCGGGGGCGCCCGCCCGCCGCGTCGAACTGCCCGGCTACCCCTTCCAGCGGCGCCGCTTCTGGCTGGAGCCGGGTGCTCGCGTCGACGCGGCCGGACTCGGCCAGGTCGCCGCCGGCCACCCGCTGCTGGCGGCGGCGGTGGCGGTCGGGGCGGAGGGCGTCGTGCTGACCGGGCGGCTCGCCACCCGTACTCATCCCTGGCTCGCGGACCACGTCATCGCCGGGCGCGTGCTGATGCCCGGCACCGCCTTCGTCGAACTCGCCCTGCGGGCCGGCGACCACGTCGGCGCCACCGTCCTGGAGGAACTCACCCTCGGCGCACCGCTGGTCCTGGCCCCCGACGAGGACGTCGCCGTCCAGGTGGCCGTCGGCGAACCCGACGACACCGGGCGGCGTACCGTCACCGTCCACTCGCGCGCCACCGACGGCGCCCCCTGGACCCGGCACGCGGCGGGCACGCTCACCGACACCGCCGTACCGGGTGCCGCGTCGCACGGCGGCGGATCGGACGGTGACGGATCGGACAGCGGCGCGTCGGCGCAATGGCCGCCGCCCGGGGCCGAAACCCTCGACGTCACCGGGGCCTACGCCGACCTGGCCGAGCAGGGTTACGCCTATGGACCTGCGTTCCAGGCCCTGCGCGCCGCATGGCGGCACGGCGAGCACGTCTACGCCGAGGTCGCCCTGTCCGGGGACGCCGCCGCCGACGCCGCGCACTTCGGGATCCACCCCGCGCTGCTGGACGCCGCGCTGCACGCCGCCGACCTCGGCACCCCGCCGCGCGCCGAGGTGCTGCTGCCGTTCGCCTGGACCGGCGTCCGCCTGCACGCCACCGGCGCCACCGCGCTGCGGGTGCAAATCGCCCGCACCGGCAACGACACCCTCGCCCTGCGCCTCGCCGACGCCACCGGCGCCCCGGTGGCCGACATCGACGGCATGACCTCCCTGCCGGTACCGGACGACGACGTCCTCCACGCCGTGCGGTGGTCCCCGTACCCACGGCCGACGACCGCCGCTCCCCTGCGCATCGCCGTTCTCGGCGCCGCCCCGGCCACGAGCGACGTGCCGCGCGACGGCGAGGGCCGCGGCACGGCCGATGCCCCCGGCGCGGACGGCGCACCGCGCGAGGACGCCGTCGCGGACACCCTCTCCCGCGCCCTGGACGCGCTGCTCGACGGCCCCGTACCGGACGCCGTGGTGCACCGCCCGGCCGGTCCGCCGGAAGCCGACGCCGACGACGCGCGCGCCCACGTCCTGCGGGCGCTGCGCCTGCTGCGCGTCTGGCAGTCCGACGAACGGCTGGCCGGCACCCGTCTCGTGGTCGTCACTCCGCCGGACAGCCCCGCCCACGCCGCGGTGCGCGGACTGGTCCGATCCGCCCAGGCGGAGAACCCCGGCCGTTACGTCCTCGTCGAGCACGACTCCCTGCCCTCCGAGCCCGAACTCCGCCGGGTGCTCGCCACCGGCGAACCCGAACTCTCCCTCGCCGACGGGCGGTTCGCCGTGCCCCGGCTGGCCGCGGAACCGGCCGCCCGGCCCCGGCACGACGCCGACTGGGGCACGGTCCTCATCACCGGTGGCACCGGCGGACTCGGCGCCCTGCTCGCACGGCACCTGGTGCGTGCCCACGGCGTGCGCCGACTGGTGCTCGTCGGCCGTCGCGGCCATGCGTCCGCACTGCGCGCCGAACTGGCCGGGCTCGGCGCCGAGGCGACCGTCGTGGCCTGCGACGTCGGCGACCGGGAGGCACTGCGCGCCCTGCTGGACCGCCACCCCGTCGACTCCGTGATCCACGCCGCCGGCACCGTGCGCGACGGCATCGTGGAGAGCCTCACCGGCGCCATGGTCGACGAGGTCTTCCACGCCAAGGCGGCGGGCGCCTGGCACCTGCACGAACTCACCCTCGGCCGAGAACTCTCCCACTTCGTGCTGTTCTCCTCGCTCGCCGCCGTCCTCGACGGGCCGGGCCAGGGCAACTACGCGGCCGCCAACGCCTACGTGGACGCGCTCGCCGCCCACCGCGCGGCCCGGGGGCTGCCGGCCACGGCCCTCGCCTGGGGCCTGTGGGACACCGGCACCGGTATGGGCGCAGCCCTGGACACCGCCGCCCTGGAGCGCGTGGCCGCCACCGGCGTACCGGGACTGTCCGCCGAGGAATCATTGCGTCTCTTCGACGCGGCCGTACGCTCCGACCGGCCCCACCTCGTCCCCGTACGGATCGACGCCCCCGTCGTGCGTCGCCGCCCCGACGGCGTACCGCCGCTGCTCAGTGCCCTCGTCCGGCCCGTCACCCGCCGGGCCGCCGCCTCCGAGTCCCACCGGGAGAAGGAAGGACTGGAGGCACTGCCCGCCGCCGACCGCGAACGCGCCCTGCTGGACCTGGTACGCACCGAGGTCGCGGCGGTGCTGCGGTACGACGCCCCCTCCGCCATCGACCCCGGACGGGCCTTCACCGAACTCGGCTTCGACTCGCTGGCCGCCGTCGAACTGCGCAACCGGCTCAACACCGTGACCGGGCTGCGCCTGCCCGCCACCCTCGTCTTCGACCACCCCACCTCGCGCGCCCTCGCCGAACACATGCACGACACCCTCTTCGGCGCCGCCGGGCGGTCGTCGGCGGAGCCCGCGCCCGCCGCCACCGGGCGGCGCCCCGCCGACGGCGACGGCGACGGCGACGGCGACGACCCGATCGTGATCGTCGGCATGAGCTGCCGGTACCCCGGCGGAGTGCGCTCCCCGGAGGACCTGTGGCGGCTCGTCGCCGACGGTGTCGACACGGTCGGTCCCTTCCCGGCCGACCGCGGCTGGGACACCGAGGCGCTGTACGACCCGGAGCCCGGCACCCCCGGCCGCACCTACACCCGGGAAGGCGCCTTCCTGTACGACGCGGCCGACTTCGACGCCGACTTCTTCGGCATCAGCCCGCGCGAGGCGGTCGCCATGGACCCGCAGCAGCGGCTGCTGCTGGAGGTGTCCTGGGAGGCGCTGGAGCGTTCCGCCATCGATCCGGCGGCGCTGCGCGGCTCACGCACCGGCGTGTTCGCGGGCGTGATGTACCACGACTACGGCACCTGGCTGACCGAGGTGCCGGACGACCTCGCCCCCTACCTCGGCAACGGCAGCCTGGGCAGCGTCGTCTCCGGCCGGGTCGCGTACGCCCTGGGGCTGGAGGGCCCGGCCGTCACCGTCGACACCGCCTGCTCCTCCTCGCTGGTCACCCTGCACCTGGCCGCGCAGGCGCTCCGGCAGGGCGAGTGCGACCTGGCGCTGGTCGGCGGTGTCACCGTCATGTCCACCCCGGACACCTTCGTCGACTTCTCCCGGCAACGCGGTCTGGCCGCCGACGGCCGCTGCAAGTCGTTCGCCGCGGCGGCCGACGGCACCGGCTGGGGCGAGGGCGTCGGCATGCTCGTCGTCGAACGGCTCTCCGACGCCCGTCGCAACGGCCACCGGGTCCTGGCCGCGGTCCGCGGTTCCGCCGTCAACTCCGACGGCGCGTCCAACGGGCTGACCGCCCCCAACGGGCCCTCCCAGCAACGCGTCATCCGCGCCGCGCTCGCCGCCGCCCGCCTCGCCCCGGCCGATGTCGACGCGGTCGAGGCGCACGGCACCGGCACCACGCTCGGCGACCCGATCGAGGCGCAGGCGCTGCTGGCCACGTACGGCCAGGACCGGCCGGGCGACGAACCCCTCTGGCTCGGCTCCGTCAAGTCCAACATGGGCCACACCCAGGCCGCCGCCGGGGTGGCCGGAATCATCAAGATGGTCATGGCGATGCGGCACGGCACCCTGCCCCGCACCCTGCACGTCGACACGCCCTCCCACCAGGTCGACTGGACGACGGGCGCGGTCCGCCTGCTCACGGAGGAGCGGCCCTGGCCGGGAGCGGCGGACCGTCCGCGCCGGGCGGGGGTGTCCTCGTTCGGGATCAGCGGCACCAACGCCCATGTGATTCTTGAGGAGTTCGAGGAGTTCGAGGAGTTCGAGGAGTTCGAGGAGTTCGCGGGGGAGCCGGTCGGGACGGGGCCGCGGACCGCCGGTCCGGACGCCGACGGGCACGACGGTGCGGCAGCGCACCCTCCCGCCACGCCGCCCGTACTCGCCCTTCCGGTCTCCGCCCGCTCGCCCGAGGCCCTGCGCGGCCAGGCGGCCCGCCTGCGGGAACTGACCGGCACCTCGGCCGCCGAACTCGGCCTCGCCCTGTCCACCACCCGCACCACCCACCCGTACCGCGCCGTCGTCCTCGCCCCCGGTGAGGAGCGGGCCGACGAGGCCCTGGACGCCCTCGCCCACGGGCACGAGGCACCCGGCCTGCTCGTCAGCGGTTCCATCACCGACGGCACCCTGGCCTGTCTGTTCTCCGGGCAGGGCGCCCAGCGGCCCGGCATGGGCCGGGACTGGTACGACACCTTCCCGGTCTACGCGGAGCACTTCGACCGCACGGCCGAACTCTTCGCCAAGCACCTGGAACGGCCGCTCGCCGCAGTGGTCCTGGGCGACCACCCCGACGTACTGGAACGGACCGCCTACACCCAGGCCGCCCTTTTCACCACCCAGGTCGCCCTCTACCGGCTGCTGGAGTCCTTCGGGCTGCGGCCCGACTGGCTGGCCGGCCACTCCGTCGGCGAGTTCGCCGCCGCGCACGTCGCCGGTGTGTGGTCGCTCCAGGACGCCGTCACCGCCGTCGCGGCGCGCGGCAGGCTCATGCAGGCGCTTCCCGAGGGCGGTGCGATGACCGCCGTACAGGCCGCCGAGGAGGAGGTGCGGCCGCTGCTGGACGAACGGTGCGACATCGCCGCGGTCAACGGCCCGCGCGCCGTGGTCGTCTCCGGGGACGAGGACGCCGTCGCCGCCGTCGCCGCGCACTTCGCCACCACCCGGCGACTGCGCGTCTCGCACGCCTTCCACTCGCCGCGCATGGAACCCGTGCTGGACGAGTTCCGCCGGATCATGGCCGCCCTGCCGGCCGGGGAACCGGCCTTGCCGATCGTCTCCACCCTCACCGGCGCCCGGGCCACCGCCGCCGAACTCGGCTCCGCCGACTACTGGGTACGGCACGTACGGGAGACCGTCCGCTTCGCCGACGCCGTGGGGACGCTGGCCGCGCAGGGCGCCGACACCTTCCTCGAACTCGGCGCCGCTCCCGTCCTGACGGCCCTCGGCCCGGACTGCCTCCCGGACGCGGACGCCGAGGAGGCCGCGTTCGTCCCCACCGCCCGCAAGGGCACCGCCGAGGTGCCCGGTCTGCTGGCCGCCCTGGCCGCCGTGCACACCCGCGGTTCGGACGTCGACTGGGCGGTCCTCTACGACGGCCTCCCCGGGCACCGCGACCGACCCGGGCGCCGCGACGAACCCGGGCACCGCGACCAACCGGGGCGCCGTGACCAACCGGGGCGCCGCGTCGAACCGGGGCGTTGTGTCGAGCTGCCTACCTACGCCTTCCAGCACCGCCGCTACTGGCTTCCCACGTCCACCGCCACCGCCAGGGGCGACGCCGCCGGTCACGGTCTCGCGGCCGTCGACCACCCCTTCGTCAGCGCCCGCCTCGACCTGCCGGGCGACGGCGGAACCCTGCTCACCGGCCGGATCTCCACCGCCACCCACCCGGTGCTCGCCCAGCACGCCGTGCTCGGATCGGTGCTGGTGCCCGGCGCCGCCCTCGTCGATCTCGCCCTGTACGCAGGTGGGTTGACGGGACGCCCGGTGCTGGAGGAACTCACCCTCCAGGCCCCGCTGGCCCTGCCCGGGAACGGTGCCGTACGGATCCAGGTCGCGCTCCGGCCCGACGGCGGTGTGGAGATCCACTCCCGGCCCGCCGACGCGCCCGAGGACGGGAGCTGGACCCGGCACGCCACCGGCACCCTCACCGTCACCGACCCCGCCTCCGGACTTCCCGCGTCGTCCGTTCCGTCCGCCGCCTGGCCGCCGCCGGGTGCCGTGCCGCTCGACACCGACGGCCTCTACGAGCGGCTGCGCGGCGAGGGTTACGACTACGGCCCCGTCTTCCAGGGCGTACGGGCCGCCTGGCGGCACGGCGACACGGTCCTCGCCGAACTCGAACTGCCCGCCGAGGCCCGGCAGGACGCCGCCCGGCACGTCCTGCACCCCGCGCTGCTGGACTCCGCCCTGCACACCACCGCCCTCGCCGACGCGGACGCCCGCGACGCGGTACCGGACGGCACGATCGCCCTGCCCTTCGCCTGGACCGGTGTCACCGTGCACGGACGGCCGTCGTCACGTACCACCCCGTCCCGCACGGCCGTCCCCTCCCGCGCAGCCGCCCCGGACCACACCGCAGCCCGGGTCCGCGTCACCCGGGGCGAGGAGGGCATCCGGCTCGATCTGACGGACACCGAGGGCGGGCCGCTGGCCACTGTCGCGTCCTACGTCACCCGCCCCGTCACCGCCGACCGGCTCACCGGGCGGCAGCGTTCCCTGTACGTCGTCGAGGACGCGCCGCTCCCCGAGTCCGCCGGGCGCCCCGAGCGCCGCACCTGGGCCGTGCTGGGCCCGGACGACCTCGGACTCGGCGTCCCGCACCACCCCGAACCGGCCGCGATCGACGGCCCCGCACCCGACGTCGTCGTCCTTCCGGTGCACATCCCGGACGTCGCCGCGGACGCCGACGGCGAACGGGTGCCGGGGGCCGTGCGTACCGCGCTGAACACGACGCTCACGACCCTCCGGGCCTGGCTGGACGACGAACGCCGGGCCGGTTCCACGTTGCTGGTGCTCACCGAGGGAAGCCTCGCCGACGCCGCCGTGCACGGACTGGTGCGGGCCGCGCAGGCCGAACACCCGGGCCGGATCGTCCTCGTCGGCCGGGCCGGGCCCGGCAGCCCCGTCCCGGACCGCGCAGCGCTGGCCGCCGTCCTCGACTCCGGTGAACCGGAGGTGCGGTGGCGGGACGGCCGGGCCCACGCCCCGCGCCTGGCGCGCGCCGGGGAGCCGGACGCGCCGCGCACCGGGCGCCCCTGGGGCACCGTCCTGATCACCGGCGGCACCGGCGGGCTCGGCGCCCTGGTGGCCCGGCACCTGGTGACCCGGCACGGCGTCACCCGCCTGGTCCTGGCGGGCCGTCGCGGACCCGCCGCCCCGGGCGCCGACGAACTGCGCGCGGACCTGGCCGGCCTGGGCGCCCAGGCCGATGTCGTCGCCTGCGACGTCGCCGACCGCACGGCGCTCGCCGCGCTGCTGGCCGCCCACCCCGTCGACAGCGTCGTGCACACCGCGGGCGTCCTGGACGACGGACTGGTCACCTCGCTCGGCCCCGAACGCCTGGACACGGTCCTGCGCCCCAAGGCGGACGCCGCCTGGCACCTGCACGAACTGACCCTCGACCGGCCGCTGTCCCACTTCGTGCTGTTCTCCTCGGCAGCGGGCACCATCGACGCCTCCGGCCAGGGCAACTACGCCGCCGCCAACGTCTTCCTCGACGCCCTGGCAGTCCACCGTGCCGCCCGGGACCTGCCGGCGCTCTCCCTCGCCTGGGGCCTGTGGTCCGGTGGCGGCATGGGAGCCGGCCTCGACGAGAGCGGCGCCCGGCGCATCGAACGGTCCGGCATCGGCGCCCTCGACCCGGACGAGGGTCTCGAACTCTTCGACGCCGCCGTGGCGTCCGGCCGCCCCGCCCTGGTGCCGGTCCGGCTGGACACCACCGTGCTGCGCCGCCGGGGCGACGACGTACCGCCGGTGCTGCGCACCCTGGCCGGTGTCACCGCCCCCGCCGCACGGGAGGACCGGACCCGCGGCCTCGGCGAGCGCCTGGCCGCCCTGCCCGCCGCCGACCACGAGCACACCGTGCTGGAGGCCGTCCGTACCGAGGTCGCCGCCGTCCTCGGCCACGACGGACCCGCCGCCGTCGGACCTCGGCGCGCCTTCACCGAGCTGGGATTCGACTCGCTGGCCGCGGTCGAACTGCGCAACCGGCTCAACGCGATCAGCGGACTGCGCCTGCCGTCGACGCTCGTCTTCGACTACGCGACTCCCGCGGCGCTGGCGGGCCATCTGCTCGAACGGCTCGTACCGGACGACGACACCGGCACTGGTCCGGCATCCGCCGACCCGAGGGGCGACGACGAGGTGCGGGCCCTCATCGGCCGCATCCCGATCGCGCGCATCCGCGACGCCGGACTGCTCGACGGGCTGCTGAGACTGTCCGAACCGGCCCCGCCCGTACCGCCCGCCGCCGAACGGGTCATGGACATCAGGTCCATGGGGGTGGCCGATCTGGTGCGAGCCGCGCTGAACCGCACCAGCCCCGAGTGAGACCGCCCCGGTGCCGGACCGCGCGGACCACGCGCCGCGTCCGGAACCGGCCGCACATCCGGCCCGCACATCCGGCCGGTACGACCGGCCGCACATGGTCGGCCCGTACGACCGCCCATACGGCCGGAGCACCTCAGCCGTACCTCCGCAGCACCTCCAGCGCGTCCCCCGCACATCCGCACCGCGTCACCAGCGCCGCCGAGTCAGCCAGTGCTGCGACGGGAAAGGTTCACCGGCTCGCGACGCCCGGCACGGCACCTCGCCGCGTTGTCGCATCACCCGAGTACGTCCCGTACGAGGGCGATCCTCCGCCTTACGACGCACCGCACCGGACGCCGCGAGCTTCCCGGCAAACCCTTCCGGCCACAGCACTAGGGAGCGATACCGACCGTGGACACATCCGTCGAGCAGATCGTCGAGGCGCTGCGCGAGGCCATGCTCGAGAACGAGCGGCTGCGCCGGCAGAACGACCGGATCGCCGAAGCGGCGCACGAGCCCGTCGCCGTCGTCGCCATGAGCTGCCGCTACCCCGGCGGCGTCGGCACGCCCGAACAGCTGTGGCAACTGGTCGACGCCGGAGTGGACGCCGTGGGCGACTTCCCGGACGACCGGGACTGGGACGTCGACGCCATCTACGATCCCGACCCCGACGCCCCCGGCAGGACCCATGTGCGCGAGGGCGGATTCCTCCACGACGCACCGCGGTTCGACCCGGGCTTCTTCGGTATCAGCCCGCGCGAGGCCCTCGCCATGGACCCGCAGCAGCGGCTGCTGCTGGAGACCGCCTGGGAGGCGTTCGAACGCGGCGGCATCGACCCGCACTCCCTGCGCGGCAGCCGCACCGGCATCTACGCCGGGGTCATGTACCACGACTACGGCAGCTGGCTCACCGACGTACCGGAGGGCGTCGAGGGCTACCTCGGCAACGGCAACCTCGGCAGCGTCGCCTCCGGCCGCGTCTCCTACACGCTCGGCCTGGAGGGCCCCGCCGTCACCGTCGACACCGCCTGCTCCTCCTCGCTGGTCGCCCTCCACCTGGCCGTGCAGGCCCTGCGCACCGGCGAGTGCGCCCTCGCCCTGGCCGGGGGCGTGACCGTGATGTCCACCCCGGACACCTTCATCGACTTCTCCCGCCAGCGCGGGCTCGCCCTGGACGGCCGCTGCAAGTCCTTCGCGGAGGGCGCCGACGGCACCGGCTGGGGCGAGGGCGTCGGCATGCTCCTGCTGGAACGGCTCTCCGACGCCCGCCGCAACGGCCACCGCGTCCTCGCCGTCATCCGCGGCACCGCCGTCAACCAGGACGGCGCCTCGAACGGGCTGACCGCGCCCAACGGCCCCTCCCAGCAACGTGTCATCCGCGCCGCGCTCGCCGACGCCCGCCTGGAACCCCACCAGGTGCACGCCGTGGAGGCGCACGGCACCGGCACCCCGCTCGGCGACCCCATCGAGGCCCAGGCCCTGCTCGCCACCTACGGGCAGGACCGGCCGGCCGGCGAACCGCTGTGGCTGGGCTCGGTCAAGTCCAACATCGGGCACACCCAGGCCGCCGCCGGGGTCGCGGGCGTCATCAAGATGGTGATGGCCATGCGCCACGGCAGGCTGCCGAGGACGCTGCACGCCGAACACCCCACCACCCGGGTCGACTGGGAGTCCGGCGCCGTCGAACTGCTCGGCGAGGCCCGCGACTGGCCGGACGCGGGGGAGCCCCGCCGCGCCGCCGTGTCCTCCTTCGGCATCTCCGGCACCAACGCCCACGTCATCGTCGAGGCGGCCCCCGACCCCGAGCCGCGCACCGGGGAACCCGTCTGGGACAGGCCGCTGCCGCTGGTGCTCTCCGCCCGGGACGAACCGGCCCTGGCCGCCCAGGCACGCCGCCTCCTCGACCACCTGGAGTCCGGCGCCGACCTCGTCCCCGACATCGCCTGCGCCCTGGCCACCACCCGCGCCGCCCTGGACCGGCGGGCCGTCGTCATCGGCGCCGACCCGGCCACGATCACCGCGCGGCTCGCCGCCCTGGCCGAGGACGATCCGGCGTCCGACGTGGTGCGCGGCGCACCGGCGGGGGAGTCCCGCATCGCGTTCGTCTTCCCCGGGCAGGGCTCCCAGTGGGCCGGCATGGCCGCCGAACTGCTCGACGGCTCACCGGTGTTCGCGGCGGCCATGGCCGACTGCGCCGAGGCGCTCGCCCCCTTCACCGACTGGGACCTCGTCGACACCGTCCGGGAGCGCCGCCCCATGGAGCGGGTGGACGTGGTCCAGCCCGCGCTGTGGGCGATCATGGTCTCGCTGGCCGAGGTGTGGCGCGCGCACGGGGTGCGGCCCGCCGCCGTCATCGGGCACTCCCAGGGCGAGATCGCCGCCGCGTGCGTGGCGGGCGCGTTGAGCCTGTCCGACGGGGCCCGCGTGGTGGCCCTGCGCAGCCGGGCCATCGCGGAAGTGCTCTCCGGACCCGCCGATTCCGGGACCGTTCCCGGGAAAGGTGCCTCCGGGCCCACCGGTTCCGGGACCGTTCCCGGGAAAGGTGCCTCCGGGCCCACCGGTTCGGCGCGTGGCGCCTGTGGCCGCGGCGGGATGATGTCGGTGGCGCTGCCCGAGTCCCGGGCGCGCGAACTCGTCGCAGCCCACGACGGGCGGGTCGCAGTGGCCGCGGTCAACGGCGCCTCGTCGGTGGTGCTCTCCGGGGACGCCGAGGTGCTCGACGCGCTGCGCGAGAGGATCGTCGCGGACGGCGGCCGGGCCAAGCGGCTGCCGGTGGACTACGCCTCGCACTGCGCCCATGTCGAGTCGATCCGCGAACGGCTGCTCACCGACCTCGCGGGCGTACGGGCCCGGGGGGCCGACGTACCGTTCTACTCCACCGTCACCGGTGCAGTGCTGGACACCACCGCGCTGACCGCCGACTACTGGTACACGAACCTGCGCCGGAGCGTGTTGTTCGAGCCGACCACCCGGGCCCTGCTCGATTCCGGATACGGGATCTTCGTCGAGTGCAGCCCGCACCCGGTGCTGCTGAACAGCATCGAGGAGACCGCCGACGCCGTGGGCGCGACCGTCACCGGGCTGGGCTCGCTGCGGCGCGACGACGGCGGGGCCGAGCGCCTGCTCACCTCGCTCGGCGAGGCGTTCGTGGCGGGTGTCCCGGTCGACTGGTCGGCGGTGTTCACGGGCATGCCGGTGCGCGCCGCCGATCTGCCCACGTATCCCTTCCAGCGCGAGCGCTACTGGCTGGGCCGGTCCGCGGCCTCCGGCGACGTCACCGCCGCCGGGCTGCGGGCCACCGCCCATCCGCTGCTGGGCGCGGCCGTCCAGGTCGCCGGGGGCGGCACCCTGTTCACCGGCCGGCTCTCCGTGTCCACCACGCCCTGGCTGGCCGACCACGCGGTCTCGGGCACCCCCCTGCTGCCCGGCACCGCGCTGGTGGAGCTGGCGCTGAGCGCGGGCCACGAACTCGGGTACGGGCACGTCGCCGAACTCACCCTCCAGGCGCCGCTGGTGCTGCCCGGCCGGGCGGCGGTCCAGTTCCAGGTGCACGTGGCCGCCGCCGACGAGGACGGCCACCGCGCGCTGACCGTCCACTCCCGCCCCGAGGGCGCCGACGACACCGAGTGGACCGCGCACGCCACCGGGCTGCTCGCCCCGCGGACCGCCCCGCCCGGCTTCGACCTCGCGCAGTGGCCGCCCCGGGGCGCGGAACCGGTGCTGGTGGACGACGCCTACGACACGCTGGCCGCGCTCGGCTACGACTACGGGCCCGCCTTCCGGGGCCTGCGCGCGGTCTGGCGGCGTGGCGACGAGACCTTCGCCGAGGTCGAACTCCCCGGTGAGGCAGGTGCGTTCGGCCTGCACCCGGCCCTGTTCGACGCGGCCCTGCACGCCGACGGCCTGCGCACGGCCCCGCCCGGCACCGACGGCCCCCAGGCGCGGGGGCAGGGGGCGGCGCGGCTGCCCTTCGTCTGGACCGGCGTGTCGTTGTACGCGTCCGGGGCCACCGCCCTGCGGGTCCGCATCCGGGGCGGCGACACGCTCTCCCTGGACCTGGCCGACCCGACCGGCGCACCGGTCGCCGCCGTGGAGGCCCTGGTCTCCAGGCCGGTCGACCCGGCGGCGCTGACCTCCCCGGTCCGGGACGACGACCTGTACCGGCTGGACTGGCAGGCGCTGCCCGTACCCGTGGCGGACGCGCCCGCGTACGCCGTTCTGGACGAGCGGGGCACGGCCGCGGCGGACGCCCTGCCGGACTGGGTGGTCCTGCCGGTGAGCGGTGACGGCGGCGACCCGGTGGGCGGGGTGCGCGCGGCGACCGGGCGGGTCCTCGCCGCCGTGCGCGACTGGCTGGCGGACGAGCGTACGACCGGGGCCCGGCTGGTGGTCCTGACCGGCGGCGCGGTCGCCACCGGCACGGAGGACGTCACCGACCTGGCGGGTGCCGCCGTATGGGGCCTGGTCCGGGCGGCCCAGGGCGAACACCCCGACCGCTTCGTCCTGGTGGACTCCGTCGCCCACGACGGCGGCGGCGAAAGTGCCTCCGGCCCGGGTGTCTTTGCCACCGACCGGGTCACCGAGGCCGTGCGCGCCGCCGCGGCGAGCGGCGAACCGCAGCTGGCCCTGCGCGAGGGCACCGTACGGGTACCCCGGCTGGCCCGTGCCGCCGTAACGGGAACGGCCGCCGTATCCGCTTTTGACGGCCCCGGGCCGGATCCTCACGGCACCGTGCTCATCACCGGCGGCACGGGAGTGCTCGGTGCCGTGGTCGCCCGGCACCTGGCCACCGAGCACGGCGTGCGCCGCCTCGTCCTGGCCGGCCGCAGCGGCACCGCCTCCGACGACTTCGGCGATCTCGCCGAACGCGGCACCGAGGTCGTCGTCGCCCGCTGCGACGCCGCCGAACGCGACCAACTGGCCGCGCTGCTGGCCGACATGCCCGCGGAGCGCCCGCTGACCGCGGTGATCCACCTCGCCGGGGTCCTGGACGACGGACTGGTGACCGATCAGACCCCCGGGCGACTGGACGCCGTCCTGCGGCCCAAGGCGGACGCCGCCTGGAACCTGCACGAGCTGACCCGTGACCTGGACCTGTCGGCGTTCGTCCTCTTCTCCTCGGCCGCGGGCACGATCGACGGCGCGGGCCAGTCCGGGTACGCCGCCGCCAACGCCTTCCTCGACGGCCTGGCCGCCCACCGCGCCGCCCAGGGCCTGCCCGCGCTCTCCCTCGCCTGGGGCTTCTGGGAGCAGCGCACCGGGATGACCGCCCACCTCACCGAAGCCGACGTGGAGCGCATGGCACGTGCCGGGGTCCGGCCCCTGCCCACCGAGGAGGGGCTGAGGCTGCTGGACGCGGCGCTCGCCGCCGACGTACCGCTGCTGCTGCCCGTCGGCCTGGACCCGCGCGCCCTGCGCGGTGCCGACGACGTCCCGGCCGTGCTGCGCGCTCTGGCGCCCGCGCCCGTCCGTCGTACGGCGGCCTCCCGCGCCACCGCCGTCTCCGCCGCCGAACGGCTGGCCGCCCTCGGCGCCGCCGAACGCGAGGCGGCGCTCACGGAGCTGGTCCGCACCCATGTCGCGGCCGTTCTCGGGCACGGCGCGGACATGGTGCTCGACCCGCGCCGCTCCTTCCGCGAGGCCGGTTTCGACTCGCTGACCGCGGTCGAGCTGCGCAACCGCCTCGGCAACGCCGTCGGCCTCCGGCTGCCCGCCACCCTCGTCTTCGACCACCCCGACGCCGAGGCCCTGGTCAGGTACCTGAAGACGGAACTCTTCGGCGCGGACCCCGAGGACGCCGAGGCCTCCACCGGGATCGGGGCCGTCGTCCCCGGAGCGGGGTACGAACCGGACGAGCCGGTGGCGATCGTCGGGATGGCGTGCCGCTACCCCGGCGGCGTCACCACGCCCGAGGAGCTGTGGCGGCTCGTCGCGGACGGCGTGGACGGCATCGGCGCGTTCCCCGACGACCGGGGCTGGAACCTCGACACCCTGTACGACCCGGAGCCCGGCAAGCCCGGCCACTGCTCCACCCGCGCGGGCGGATTCCTCTACGACGCCGCCGACTTCGACCACGACTTCTTCGGCATCGGCCCCCGCGAGGCCCTCGCCATGGACCCGCAGCAGCGGTTGCTGCTGGAGACCTCCTGGGAGGCGCTGGAACGGGCCGGCATCGATCCGCACTCCGTGCGCGGCAGCCGCACCGGCGTGTTCGCCGGGGTCATGTACCACGACTACGGCAGCAGGCTGCGCGACGTCCCCGAGGCCGTGCGCGACTACCTCGGCAACGGAAGCCTCGGCAGTATCGCCTCCGGCCGTATCGCCTACACCCTGGGTCTGGAGGGCCCGGCGCTCACCGTGGACACGGCCTGCTCCTCGTCGCTGGTGGCGCTGCACCTGGCGGCGCAGGCACTGCGGCGGGGGGAGTGCGGCCTGGCCCTGGCCGGTGGCGTGTCCGTGATGTCGACCGTCGACACGTTCGTGGACTTCAGCAGGCAGCGCAACCTCGCCGCCGACGGCCGCGCCAAGTCCTTCGCCGAGGCGGCGGACGGCACGGCGCTGTCCGAGGGCGTCGGTGTGTTGGTGTTGGAGCGGTTGTCGGATGCGCGGCGGTCGGGGCGTCGGGTGTGGGGGGTGGTGCGGGGTTCGGCGGTGAATCAGGATGGTGCGTCGAAT
>NZ_JBIAUE010000025.1:0-111679 GCF_042892615.1 Streptomyces sp. NPDC001750
TCCAGTACCGCCCGGACCTGGTCGACGGATGCCTCGCCAGCACCGACCTGATTATGGACGACTGACCGACATCACGAATTCAAGTTCAGTAGCGAGTCAGATTACTCGTCCGTTGGCAATGATGATCTGTTCCGCACAGAAACGCATCAAGGGAACTTCGCGCGCCAGTTCCTCATCATTAGTGAAGGGGAAGTACTTTGGGCGCGCTCCGTCCTTTGCGTGTACCAGTGAGTTTCTTGTCCTGTAGATTCGCTTGGCGAGACTGGCCAGGACCTCTCTGGTGTCACTTCCGCGTAGATCCACAGTGTTCGCGTCAGAGAATGATGCGGTCGTGGATTTGTAATGCTGGATTATGGTCGAATCGTACTTGTCCAGGTCGCTCGCCAGTCTGTTCAGTTCTACGAAGTTCTTGAGGGTGAGGGTGAGGGCCTTCTGTTCGTCCACTCCCCCCTCATCCCGATTCTTCTGCTGTGCTCTATTCACTAGTTTGATTACGCTACTGACGTCACCTCGCCGCTTGAGTGAGAATGAAGGGTCAGCGATCTTCGATCGTACCTGCTCGATCAGATCATCGCTGTAGACCTTCTCGAAAAAGTGCTCGGCTACGTGATAGAACGAAAGATAGGCCAACAAGGGGCTCTCGGCGGAGACGGCCAACTGGTAGTGATGCACCAGGTCGGACTTGTATGTCATCCGAGGTGCATCGATTTCGCCGTCCTTGACGCGTCGAACGCGTTCGATACGGCTCGCGCGAGAGATGGAATCGATTCCAGAAGCGAGTAGGAAAGAGTTGTCGTAGTTGTAGGAGAGAGTGAACAGGAATGACTCGCACAGCGATCTGTAGTCGGCCTGTTCGCGAGGTGATTCGATGCGTATGGTTAGGCTCGGGAAAAGGTTGGAAATTGCCTCCTCAAGAGATACTTCGTTGCTTCTGCTCGCGCTAGCCGAGATGCGTGTGCGGAGGCGTATCCTGTCGCGTATGCGTCTGAAGGCGGGGTTTCGGTGCCAGTTCGAAGGTTCCGCCTCCCGAATTCTGTGGAGGATGTATAGCACATAGGCGAGTGACGGATCCCCCATGGAGAAGGTTAGTGCATTTTCGTCTTCAGATTCCACCATGAATCCATCACGGAATATGCGGCTGGCGAGATAGTTGCCTGCCCTGCCATTATCGAGGATCATCACCTCGCATCCTTCTTTCCAGGTCAGGAAAGCCCCATCGTCGCTAACGGCGGAATTGATCCTCTCGATGGCTGCCGATATCTCGTCCGTCTTGATGCGATTGAATTCTACGCCATCGCGAAGAGGTATCGGGCGTTCGAGGAGGATCCAGTCGCCCTCTATTGAGAACTCCCCAAAGAGAGCCCCTATTACCTTGAGGCATTCATCGGTGGTGATCGCCATATGCTTCCTCCCCAGCCATCTGTGACGCGTAGCATACGGTGAATTGAGGAGCGGGGAGGTGGATTTGTACCTCCAGAAGCCCGAGGGGAGGCGTGTTCTTCGAAGCAGCCGAGGGTGACGTCACCCGACAGGGGGAGGGGCGGCACGGGCTGGCGATACGCGAGCCGTGGCATCCCTCGCCAGAGGGTGGACATGATCCACGCGGTCGTCGGTACGGCCGCCGTCATGTCTGAGGCCAGCATCGCCGGCATCCGCGATGCGAGAGCTTGGCCCACTCGTCAGCGAACGCGAGGAGCCGCGAGCGGAACGTGCCCGTTATTATCTGACTACGCTCTGTGGATCGAGGCCGGGTTTCGCGAAGGTTCGGCGGTACTGTCCTTGCGTGGCAAATCTCGCGCTGTTCAGCACCGACGACCTCTCCCTTCCCGAGTCTCTGCAGGAGGCCGTGGAGCACGGTGAGGTGTTCACGCGTGCCTGGGTGGTCGAGCTCATCCTGGACCTTCTCGGTTACACGACAGACAAGGACCTCTGTGATCTGAGGCTCGTGGAGCCGGCCTGCGGTGGCGGCGCGTTCTTGACCGTGATCGCGTCCCGAATCAGTGCGTCATGTCGGGCGCACCAGCGGCCCATCTCGGATGCGGTCGACGCGGTCCGCGCCTTCGACCTGCTGGGCCGCAACGTAGAGCAGAGCCGGACGCTGGTTGCGGAGACGCTGCAAGAAGAGGGCTGGGGACCGAAGGACGCGAGGGAGGTTGCCGCGGCGTGGGTGAAGCGGGGTGACTACCTCTTGCAGTCGGACGCCGATCATCGCGCCGACTACGTCGTCGGTAACCCTCCGTATATCCGGCTCGAAGACGTTCCCGATGACCGGATGGCCGCTTACCGCCGTGCCTGCTCCACGATGGGTGGCCGAGCCGACATCTACATCGGCTTCTACGAGGTGGCCTTGCGTAGCCTCAACCGAGGCGGCCAGCTGGGCTTCATCTGCGCCGATCGTTGGATGCGGAACCAGTACGGACGGCGGCTCAGGGAGCTGGTGACCAAGCACTTCAGCATGGACCTCGCCCTTGTGATGCACGAGGTTGACGCCTTCGACGATCAGGTTTCGGCCTATCCCGCGATCACCCTCATCTCGAACAAGCTCCAGGGCCCAGCGGTCGCCGCGGACGCGAACCGGGCCTTCGGGGCGGAGCAGGCGCGGGCCTTCGCCGGCTGGTACCTGGAGGGCGAGCTGTCCACGGTCGCCACGGCTTCCCACCAAGCCGCTCGCATGCCGCATTGGTTCCCGGAGGAGGATTCGTGGCCGGCCGCTTCGCCGGCCAGGCTCGCGGTTCTTGAGGATCTCACTGAGCGGTTCCGGCTCCTGGAGGACACCGAGACGGGAACGAAGGTCGGGATCGGTATCGCCACTGGCGCGGACAAGGTCTTCCTCTCCAAGGAAGAGGATCTGGTCGAAGACGACCGGCTGCTCCCCATGGCCATGGTCCGCGACACCACCAGCGGCACCATCGACTGGGACGGCACACACCTGGTCAATCCCTGGACGGCCAGCGGCGACCTGGTCGACCTCGACGCGTATCCGCGTCTCGCCTCCTACTTCGAGAAGCACGGCGAGGCCCTGCGCAAGCGCTACGTCGCGGTCAAGCAGCCGCAGCGCTGGTACAAGACCATCGACAAGGTCGACCACCAGCTCACCCGCCGTCAGAAGCTGCTGTTTCCAGACATGAAGCTGAGGATCCACCCGGTCCTCGACGAAGGCGGCCTGTACCCTCACCACAACCTGTACTTCATCGTCTCGGACGTTTGGGACATGCGCGTACTCGGTGGCCTGCTGCTGTCCAAGGTCGCGGAAGCGTTCGTGGAGGCGTACGCGGTCAAGATGCGCGGGGGAACCCTCCGTTTCCAAGCCCAGTACCTCCGGAAGATCCGGGTCCCGGATCCGGCGACGATCGGCGAGGGCGACCAGGCCGCTCTCGCCGAAGCCTTCGACAAGCGGGATAGGGAGGCCGCCACCGAGGCCGCTTTGCGTGTCTACGGGCTCGCCGAGCTGCCTGACTAGGAGGAGCGGATCTTGACGGTCACCCGCCAAGACTTCGAGGACGCCGTCGCGGCGTTTTGGGGTGCCAAGCAGCTGCAGAACGAGCAGTCCGCGATCCGGGATGCGGTAGGGGCCGGCACTGCTGGCTCCGTACGAGGCGGCAAGCACTTCGACGTCATCGCGACACTCTTGGCGAAGTTCTTCCTGGAGGCTGGCTTCCCGCCTGAGAGCATTCGGGTCGCCTCGGGCCTGGAGCTGCCTGGTTACTACCGACCGCAGAAGCAGTGGGATGTCGTGGTCGTCCACAAGGACGTGCTCGTAGCGGCGTTCGAGCTGAAGTCACTGGGCGGTCCGTCGTACGGAAACAACTACAACAACAGGGTCGAAGAGGCGCTGGGCAGCGCCGTAGACCTGCGTCGAGCGGCCCTCGCCGAGCTGTACCCGAAGGAGAGGCCCTGGTTGGGCTACTTCTTCATGATGCAGGATGGGGAGAAGTCCCGGAAGCCGGTCAGAACTGCCAAGGGTGCTCTGCCTGTTGACGGCATCTGGCATGACACCTCGTATCAGGATCGGTTCGGCATCTTTTGCGAGCGGCTTATGGCCGAGCAGCTCTACGACGCCGCGTGCTACGTCACGTCATCGGCCGAGAATCCGAAGCCGATCGAACTGGTAGAGAGCCTCGACTGGCGCCATTTCTCGGCAGCGATAAACGCTCGCCTCACGTACCTGAAGGACCTCGGCATCCCTGGATAAGTGCGGCACCTAGGGACGTTGGTGAGGCGCGGCCGTCGGGTACGAATCTGAGGCATGGCGATAGATGACGACAGGCGATCAGCCGTACGCCTCGCCAGCCAGGCCCACGAAGTCGGTCGCGCGTTCGGGCGAGTTCTCTGGCGCGAGGCGCTGCAATGGCTCAGCGGTGGGAGGCTGGGGCGGTCTCACGGCTGGCTGGACGTTCCCCAACTGGATTCACCGTGGCAGGACACCACCTCGCCCGAACGAATGGGCTGGCGCCAGCGAGCGGCCAATCTGCAGGGCGAGTTTGCGTTCGCGGTCGACTGCCGGATCTGTCACCGCTGTCGCATTGGCTGGGTTGAGCAGCCCTACACCCTGCCGCAGTACCAGCGGTGCGGGCTCGGGATTGCCGGCCTGGCCGTGTTGCGTGCCGAGCACCCCGGTCTGTCCTGGCACACCCTCGGCGGCCGCCTCACCGAATCGAGGGGGTTCTGGGCCGCGGTCGGCCTTGATGTACCCGGTGGCTACCAGCAGCGCTCGCTCTGCCCGCACATCGACGCAGACGGGTGAACAAGCGTTCCAACCAGGGTTCGGCTGAGGGAATCGTCGTCCTCGACCACCGCTCATACCGGGCCGCCCCCGCTTCCTGAGCGCCATGCCGAGTACAACAGCCCCAGTGCTGTAGCCAGCCCAACGATTTGATCGGGTTGCACATCAAGCGCGATCAATACGAGCGCGGTGATCAGGATGGAGACGAACGCGAGCAGGTCAGGGATGCGGTGCTGGGGCATGATTCCTTCCAGGCCAGGTTGCAGCATAAGCAGGGCTCGGCCAAGGAGCGCGATGCCCCGAGACCACGCCAGCTCCGGTGGATCACCAGCATGCGCCCGTCGCAGGCGATTTCCTCCTTTGATCTTTTGTGCAAGGCGATCAAATGGCATAGTGGCTGGATCAATGAGGGGCGGGGGTCGTGGGGTCGGAGAATCCGAGGCGGAAGGGGCGGCACTGGGCAGCAGTCGATGACCTTGATCCTGAACTTGCCACCCTGATCAACCTTCTACGTGGCCTGACTAGTCAGGCGGACGGCGGACTGCGAGGACTGAGTGCACGTCTGAAGCCCGAGCACCTCGATGGCCTCACCCCGCCGAGCTATAGCACCTTGTCCCTGCGTCTCCGCGGCGAGAACCTGCTGAACGATCCAAAGCTGATCTACGCGATCATCAAGGTGTGCGCCCAACCAGAGCAGGTGGAGCCGTTGAAGAGGGAGGCGGCACGCCTCCTCGAAGGTGCACGATCGCGTTCGGCCGAGCAAAGACACGTGCAGTCCGCCGCCATCGTCGAACCGTCGACGCAGGATGGGGCGCTGACGGCCGCCTTGAAGCAGACCGTTGAGCTGCAGAGGGAACTGGCGGAGGCAAACCGTAC
The DNA here is from genome assembly GCF_042892615.1 of Streptomyces sp. NPDC001750. Classification (NCBI taxonomy): domain Bacteria; kingdom Bacillati; phylum Actinomycetota; class Actinomycetes; order Kitasatosporales; family Streptomycetaceae; genus Streptomyces; species Streptomyces sp. NPDC001750. Next base: position 5,600 of record NZ_JBIAUE010000025.1, read on the forward strand.
GGTGGCAGAGCTTCAGCGCACTCTTGCTTGGGCTCATGGGCTCTTGGCTGGATCACTAGCGAATCCGCAGGCGTCAGACATGCTCGCCCCGCTCCCGAAGATGAGGGAAAGGGCGATCGTTGCTGAGCAGCTGGTAGCAACAGGCGATGATTCGAGGCAGCCGGAACCCGAGAGTAACCCGGGCCGTGGACACGACCGAGACCCTGGAGAGACAAGCCCCGCCGTCCGCCAGCGAGCCGAGGAACTGGCGATCCAACTCACGGGGCCGCAGAAAGAGTCGGACGCCGACGTGTCCGATGTCGGCTCTGTCTTCGCTGCTCTCCGGGGTCTTGACCCTGACGGCTCCCAGGTCGCCACAGCACTTCGACAAGCGATCGATACCGTACTCGCCGGCCCCAGCACGGGCCGGTACAGCTGGCACCAGCTGACCAAGGCTGAACGCCTTCACCTGGGGACTCAAGCCGAGATCTCGGTGTCAGATGCCTTGAACCTGCGGCAGGGGCCGGGCGAAGGGTATGTAGTCGCTGGCAGGAACATCAACTTCAGGTTCGCGCGCGACCATACTTGGCTGATCCCGCCGGGAAGTGTCGGTGAGCTGTTCCTCCTCGTGGCAGCCAACGATGACAGGTCCACCTGGAGCGCAGGCGTAGTCCGTGCCGATCGCCATCTTCTCTCGCGAGGCGGCAATAGGGATGGCAAGCAGGCCCTGTCCGCCGAAGGCAGGGAGGCGGTCCAGTGGTTGTTCCGGGACGCCCCTCTGCCTGAGAACACACTTCTGCACCTTCCAGAGCAGATCGTGACGTCTGTGCTGTCTCACCGCTCGGGCCAGTTGCGCATTGACGAGCTGTTTCGCGCGGTCCAGCGTCAGCCGATCAGCCTCAACGCCATTGCAACGGTGAGCATGCAGAGAGACTTCATGAAGCGAGTCCGCCAGTCACGGCAGACCTTGAGGCGTGAGGGGACGGTAATCCTGGGCAGCTACCGGCTTCACGCAGACCTGGCGCAGCAGCTGGGCCTGCCGACGCTTGGCCACGGCGAATTGATGAGTGCTCGGCTGGCACGCCTTACCCACCACCACGGCGATGCCCCCAGGGTCGAGCTCGATGGCGATCTGTGGACCCTCGCCACAGAGTCCGACGAGATCGTGCCGGCACCCCACATTCCGACGCACTGACATCTTTCGGTCTTCCAGCGGCAGACGTATCGGCTGGACAAGTCCTAGCTGCAGCTCGGTGCGGTGAGCATCCGCAGGCACACGCCGTATCGGTGCTCATCCGGGCCGTGCAGGGATTGGCTTATGGCGTGGATGTCATCTACTCCTTCAGCATCGCCTTCACCACCTTGACGCGCCCCTCAATCGCTGCGCGAAGGACACTCGCTGTTGCGGTTGCCAGGGGCTCCAGGTAAGTGATGTCACCGTCGGCACGCTTTGTGGTGATGAACCAGCCGGCATCGTAGACGCGCTCTCCGATGAAGCGCCGGATCATCTCCTGGTATCGCTGGTTGTAGGAAAGCCCCTGGAAGGCGGCATCGGTCGGGAACATGGCCCGCGTGGTCCTACCTTCCTTCTCCGTCTCGGGGGTCTCCTGCAGGATGAACACGTAACCGAGCCACGGAGGTACCTGCCCGAACGGGCTCTGCTCGTTCTTCCGCTGTGCGGCGTCGATGTCGGTGGCGCTACCCAGCGCCTCCTCGAATCGATTGTTGAAGTTCTTCCCGACGCTACCCACCTGGGACTTGAACTCGAATGCGGCGACCAACACGCCGTTGTACTTCACGACCAGGTCCCACTGCTTGCGGACACGGTAGTAGCCAGGCAGGTAGGGCTGTCCGGTCTTGATGCACTCTTCGGGGATCCCGCAGTCGATGAAGATGCTCTTCACCAGGGCTTCGAGGGGCTTCATGTGCCCGTTACCCCTGGCCGCCCCACCCGACTTCCCCTCGTCATCCAGCTTGCCCTCCTGGCTGTCCCGCCGGAACCAGAAGTCCTCGACTGCGTGCTGGATGTCCTGGGTCTCCACGTTGCATCTCCCGCTCGTAGGAAAGGGGCGGGGTACTCCCCGGCCGATGCCAGTCTGCGTGATGGGTCTGACATCCCGTCTGGTAGGGCTGCTGCTGTGTGAGCGGTGCATGAGCGCACTGGGTGGCACAAGGTGGATCGGGCGGCACGTGGGTTCAGGGACCTAGGTTCCTGACCTGAGGAAACGGCATCCTGCTGCATTCTCTGGCACCACCCGGGATGATCTTGTGGGGCCTCGGCATTCCTGGGTAAGTGCGGCGCCTGAGGACGTTGGCGACGCGCGGCCGGCGCCAACGTCGCACCGTCCCGAGTCGACCGCACAGGGACAATCGCCACCGCCAGCGCCCTGCGTCACTACCTCGCCGACGGACAGCAAGTGCCCCTTGATGGCTGCTAGCCCCTCAATCTGGGGCTGCTTGTCAGTGACCGCAGCTACGCTCCCGAGGGCATAGGCAACTGGGGAGGGTCACATGGCGACGGAGCGGAAGTGCCCTGAATGCAAGGTGCGGGGCAGCGCTAACCGCAACGGGAAGCCCGGAAGATGTGCTGCGTGCATCGATAGCCGCTACACGCACACCGGCTGGGAACCTCGCGAGCCCTACGTCTCCCCAGAGCACATGCGCTTGTGCGTTTGTGTCGAGTGCGAGCGCCCCGATGAGGTCGCCTATGCCGAAATCCGTGACAAAGACAGGCGATACTGCGACTGGTGTGCCAGCCGTCAGGTGTACGAACACGGCCTCGTGGCGGAGCCGTCACGGTGGGACATCACGCGGGAGCAGGCTGCCCAGATCGTCCTCGGGGACGACTTTCTGGCGCGAGGACCGGATGGCGTAGTACTCGCTGCTACGGATCTCGCCCGGCAGATGGAACACGTCTGGTCACTTGTGGACGTTGAGTGCGCTGTGTGCGCAACCGTCACCCAATGGAGCGCGTCGAGAGACCTCAGTAACGCTCAGGTGGCAGGTCGCAGCCGATGCTGGCACTGCAACTCCCTGCCCTTGGCGCCCTGGCAGAACGACTTCTTTCAGCAGCATGGGCTGGTGCGTGAGCACGACGGGTATGCTCCGCACGGTCAACGAGTCGCCGCCCACTGCGAAGCTTGTGGGTTCAAGCGCAGCATCTCGATCTCCGAACTCAAGAGCGGTGTTGCCCCTTGCCTCAACTGCGCCGAAGCCACTGACCCCGATGCCGTTCACATCGTCTACCTGATCCACTTCCCCAGGCTCCGTGCATACAAAGTCGGCTTGACCAGCACCGAAGTCCGAAACGACAGGATCGCCTCTCACACGGCACATGGCGGCAGGCCGATTGAGCAGCACGAGGTACCGAATAGGGAAGCTGCACGGACAGTGGAGGACGCCGTGCTCCGCGCCGTCCGGGACTATCCCAGCGGCTGCACAGAACGGGACTTCCCGCAAGGCGGCTACACGGAGACCTGGAGTGATGATGCGCCCGGTATCGATATTGGTCAGGTCATTGCCGAGCTAGCACGGGACGAAGCGCCGGGCTTCGATCGGCTGAGAAAGCTCCGGGCCTACTTCGAGAATGATCCACCAACCATTGAGGAGCTGGTTGCGTTTCGGCACGTCGAGACTGAAGAGGTAGATGGAGCCGCGATCCATCACGTGGGCCTTAGCGAGCCTCTGGAGCAGGTGTACCGCAAGATCCAGGCACGCCGGAAGGCTGTGTCTGCTGATCGCGGCGAACTTGCGTGAGCGATGCGTGAGCGGACGGGCTGGCATCAGGGGGGAACAGGCGTCACGGTGATCACATCCGTAAGTCTCTGACCAGGGAAAATGGGATTCGGCGGCACCGCCTGGCACCACTCGGGATGATCTTGTGGGCCCTCGTAATGCGTAGGTCTCGGGTTCGAATCCCGAAGGCGGCTCAGAGAAACCCCAGATCAGATGCTCTCTGATCTGGGGTTTTCTGTTGCTCGGAGTTCCTGGGAAGACCCCGTGCCCCCGAGGGCCAGCGGGTCCTGGATCTGTGTGATGCGGCCCTCCCGGATGGCGAAGCCCATGACGGAGACCGGTACGCAGTCCTGGTGGATCAGGGCGGCCGGGGTGCCGTTGACGAGGGCGGGGGTGTTGGCGAGGGCGGCGGTCACGGTTCAGGTCTCCTGAACGGCGCCCTCGGCCTCGGCGACCGACGCTGTGCGCGATGTGCATGGCGATGTTCACGGCCTCACTCGATCCGACAGCGTGAACGTCGCACTGCCCTCGATGCGGGACGAACTGCTCATGAGTTCCGCCGAGTTGGAATGGGTGCTCGCCGCGTACTCACCGAGCCCGGCCGCCGCCATTTCGGTGGTCGGCGCGTTCGTGTCCCGCCGTGACCCATGTGGCCATGCGTGATGTGCCCTCCGGTGTCTCCGGGGCGGCTTCCGGGGTGCTGAACGCGGCCCGGCAGAACCGGCCGTCGACCGGGCCGGGGCCGGGCGGACCCGGTCCCGGTCCCGGCCCCGCATACAGGTCGGGCCGGTCGTTGGACCTGTTGGCCGGGCGGTCGGTCGCCTCGGGCGGTGTCAGTCGGTGGCGTCGGCCGTGGCAATCGTGGCGGGTGTGGTGGCGGCCGGCGTCGGGCGGCGCAGGACGAGGCGGTGGGAGAGCTCGGAGAGCAGGAGGGCGAGGACCGCCAGGGCCGCCGCGATGAAGCCCAGCGAGCCCGATCCGCCCACGCTGATGCCGAGTCCGCCGAGCGCGCCGGCCAATGCGATCGCGAGGTAGAGGATCGACGAGTGGAGGGAGACCAGGACCGCGGCGAGGCTCGGGTTCAGGCCGATCAGGCGGTGCTGCTGCGGTGCGCTCATGCTGAAGGCGGTGACCGCGAAGATGCCGATGAAGACGAGCGAGGCGGCGTACGTGCCGTTGACCAGGGGCAGCGCGAGCAGGCAGACGGCGACCCAGACGAGGCAGATCGCCATGACGCCCCGGCCGCCGATCCGGTCGGTCAGCACCCCGGCCGCGTAGCTGCCGAAGATCGCCACGGTTCCGAGCGTCAGCATCAGCAGGGCAACCTTGTTGCCGGAGCCGCCGGTCGCGTCCGTGAAGATCTCGGCGATGTACGTGTACAGGATGTAGACCGAGGTGAACGCCACCAGCGTGGTGCCCAGGGTGGTCACGACGCGGGAGTCGGCGAGCGGCGCGAAGCGCCTGCGCAGGGGCTCGGCGGGAGGGCCGACGATGCCGCGCGGCACCAGGCTCAGCAGGCCGACGATGCCGACGACGGCGAGGGCCGCCACGAACCACATCGTCGCCCGCCAGCCGAACCGGCTGCCGAACGCGGTGCCGATGGGCGCGCCGAACGCGGTCGCGGCCGTGAAGCCCGTGAGGACGATGGCGATCGCACGGCCGCGGCGCTCGGGCGGTACGAGGGCTGCGGCCGTCGCTGCGGCGACCGGCACGAACATGCCGGTGCCCGCGGCCGCGACGGCCTGGGTCACCAGCAGCAGACCGAACGACGGCACCAGCGCCGAGCCGATGGTCCCCAGCATGTAGATCAGCGCCGCGCACAGCAGCGTCACGCGTCTCGACCAGGTCGTGGTGACGGTCGCGAGGACCGGCCCCAGCACCGCGCACGCCAGCGCGTACACGGTGACGACCTGGCCCGCCGTGGCGGCGGACACGTCGAGGGAGGACTCCAGGTGGGGCAGCATTCCGGCGAGCACGAATTCGTTCGTGGCGACCGCGAATACACCGAAGCCAAGCGTGGAGACGCTTCGCCAGGAAGTTTTCACCAATGGTGCGTCAATGGTGCTCTCCACCAGATTCTCCCTCTATTTCAAATCGGCCAACTCGTTTTTAGCCGCGTGCACTTGGATTGTCCCGGCCTCTTCCTTCGGGCGTCCAATATCCGCTGCATCTCGCTGATATAGTGCGCGACTATGGAGCTGAGGCAGCTGGAGTACTTCGTAGCCGTCGCCGAGGAGCTGAACTTCACCAGAGCGGCTGCCCGGCTGCACGTGGCCCAGCCGAGTGTCAGCAACCAGATCAGGCAGCTGGAAAGGGAGTTGAAGCAGGACCTCCTCGACCGGAGCCGACGCGCCGTCCGCCTCACCGAATTCGGTGAGGCCGTGCTGAAGCAGGCCCGCGCCGCGCTCGCCTCCGTGGACGTGCTGCATCAAATGGCCGATGACTACACGGGGTTGATCCGGGGCCACGTGTCGTTGGGGATGGTGACCTCGTCCGCGACCGCGTACGGTCTGCCTCAACTGCTCGCCGATTTCCATGCGGCGCATCCCGGTGTCGAGATGACCCTGGCCGAGGCGACCTCGGATCAATTGATCGATGCGCTTCGGCGGGGGCATTTCGACGCCGTCGCCATTTCACCGCCGACGCCCGTGCTCCCGGGTATCGAAACCCTCACGGTGGCAGATGAACGGCTGGTCGTCGCAGTGCGGCCAGGTCACCCTCTCGCGGCCCGTGCGTCGATTCGCCTCGCAGAACTGCGGGACGCGCCGATCATCACATTCCATCGAAGTGTCGGCGCCCGTGCCACGGTCGAGGAATCCTGTGCCGCCGCCGGATTTTCGCCGCGTATCGCATTCGAGGCGAGCGACCCCAATATGCTGGCGGAGCTCGCCATCAGCGGACTCGGCGTCGCCATCCTGCCGGAGCCGTTCGCGCTCGCCCGGCCGGCCGCGTTGCGCATGCTCACCGTCATGGATCCGCCGATGCGCGGGTACATCGTGTTCGCGTGGCGCGAGGGCGGGCCGTCCGGTTCCGCGGCGCGGGCCCTCGTGCGGCACCTCCGTCGCGCCATGGCGGCGCGACCGTCCTGACGGGGTGCCACCCTTCCGGCGTGCGCGTCCGGTCCGGCGTGCGCGTCCGTCCCGGTGGGTGTCTGCCGTGGTGCGCGTCCGCCCCGGTGTGTCCGCTCGTGTGTGTCTGCTCTGGTGTGCATGAGCTCTGGGAGTTGGGGCGTCGACGGGCGGCGGTCGCGCTGACCGGGCGCGGCGTGTCGGGTACGGATGCGGGTACGCGTGCGGCACCCCGTACCCGTACACGTACCCGCAGAGAATCGACGGACGCAGGGGTACGTGTACGTGTACGGGGTGCCGCACCGCTCGGGGAGGGTGGGTTCGGTCGGGTGGGGTTGTTGGCGGGCGGGGTGGTTCGCGGGATTCGGTTCGGGTTCGGTCCGATGTGGATGCCGCGGTGGCGATGGGCACCTCGCGGTGGTGGACGGCTCACGGTCGTGGCGGACGCCGTGCGCGGTGGGTGGCTGACGGTACGCAGTGGGTCGTGGACGGTGCGGAATGACGGCAGGAAGCGGAAATGACGGCAGGAACAGGAAGGGCCGGGGTCCTCGCTTCGCGTGTGCAGGTGTCGGGCGCCCTTTGCCCGGCACCTGTGCGGTGACTCCGATGGAGACCGTAAACCGCATCGCTTATAGGCTTCCAAGACCGATTTGGCCATGTGAAAATGACTTCCAAGGCATAAGTGGAGGTGGGGCGGACCGTGGATCTGCTGCAGTTGCGCTACTTCCAGACCGTCGCGCGTTACGAGCACATGAGCCGCGCCGCGGAGGAGCTGCGCGTCGCCCAGCCTTCGCTCAGCCGCACCATCGCGCGCCTGGAGGCCGAGCTCGGCTCCCCGCTCTTCGACCGGCACGGCCGCCGCATCCGGCTCAACCAGTACGGAGCGATGTTCCTGCGTCACGTCGACCACGCCCTGAGCCAGCTCGAGGACGGCCGCCGGGCCCTGCGCGACGCCCGTGACACGGGGCTCGGACGGGTCGGCGTCGCCTCCGAGACCCTGCTGACGATCACCCACGTCCTCGGTAGTTTCCGGGCCGCCTTCCCCCGCGCCGACGTGCGCCTCTTCCAGTCGAACGCGCAGGAGATGACCCGCCAGCTGCGCGCGGGCGAGGTCGACTTCTGCGTGGCCTCGCAGCCGCTGGCCGGTACGAACCTCGCATCGGTCGAGCTCGCCCGCGAGGAGGTGCTGCTCGCGGTGCCGCGCGGGCACTGGCTCGACGGCCGGGAGAGCGTGAGGATCCCCGAGGTCGCCGACGAGCCCTTCGTCAGCACACGTCCCGGACACTGGCAACGCGCGCTCCTCGACCGGCTGTTCGCGTCCGAGAGGCTCACGCCGCGCCTGTCCTGCGAGGGTAACGAACCGGGCGCCAGCCAGGACATGATCAGCGCCGGTCTCGGGATCGGCCTCATCCCCGCGATGTCCCGCCGGGCCGGTACGGATTCGCACACGCCGGTCGCCTGGGTGCACCTGGACGCGCCCGACTGCTACCGGGTGCTCACCCTGGTGTGGAACCGCGACAACTACCTGTCCGAAGCCGCCCTGAAGTTCCGGGAGTTCATCACCGGTCGACCGTTCATGACACACCGGAAGCCCGTTCCGCGCCGCGTAGCCGCCCAGGACCGGGCGGGCCGACGGGCCGATGGACCGGCGGACCTGGAGACCGGCGGCACGGCGGCCGGTGGACCCGGGGATTCGTAGGCCGACGGAGCTGTAGGTCGGGGGACTCGTGGACCGCCTGCCGGGGAAACCGTGGGCGTGTGCGGTTGCTGGAGTCACCGGTGAGGGTGTTTGGCGTCACCGGTGACTGTTTGGTACGGTCCGTCGCGCTGCCATCCCGTCGGCCGAGGACGTCGCGTGTCCCGAGGCCGTATTGCGAAGGCGAGGCGCGGCAGGGGTGTCGATCTCCCCCTACCCAAATACCGGCAGCGCCGCCATCGACCCGTGCCTCCGCCTCCACCCCTCTTTCCACCCGAGCCCATTTCCGAGTGACCGGTCCCGAGCGACCGGCCCGTGCACCGTTGTGTTGTGTCCGTGCGCGCGGCCGATCGGCACCTCGGCACGGACCGGCATCCCGGTACCGAGGAGTTCCGCCATGCCCGAAATCACCTATGTCGCCGTCGACGGAGTCGCGCGGACCGTCGACGTCCCCACCGGCACCAGCGTCATGCGGGGCGCCGTCTTCAACGACATCGAAGGCATCGTGGCGCAGTGCGGCGGCAACGCCCAGTGCGCCACGTGCCACGTCTACGTTGACGAGAGCTGTGTCGACAGACTGGAGGCGATGCAGCCGAACGAGGACAGCATGCTTGACTTCGCGGCCAGCCCGCGCCGCCCCAACAGCCGGCTGAGCTGCCAACTTCCCGTGACCGAGGCCTTCGACGGCCTGATCGTGCACCTGCCGGAGCGGCAGCACTGATGGCCGACGGCATACGACCCGCTTCGGTGGTCGTCATCGGAGCCGGACAGGGCGGCCACCAGACGGCCAAGTCGCTGCGGGAGCGGGGCTACGAAGGGCGGATCACGCTCATCGGCGAGGAGGACACGCTCCCGTACGAGCGCCCGCCGCTGTCCAAGGCGTACCTCAAGGGTGAGACGGACGAGACGCACCTGTGGCTGAGACCGGAGGCGTACTACGCGCGCCAGGCGATCGACAGGGTCACGGGCACGGTCGTCGCCATCGACCGGGCCGCGCGGTCGGTCCGGCTCGCCGACGGCAGTTCGTACGGCTACGGGCATCTCGTGCTCGCCACCGGGGCCCGGCCCAGGATGCCGCAGTTGCCCGGCGCCGGGCTGCGCGGCGTGCACACGCTGCGCACCGTGCGCGACGCGGCGGCCCTGCGGGACGCGCTCGCCGCTGCCACGGCCGGCGCCCCTGGCGGGGCCGCCCGTGCGGTGGTCGTCGGGGCCGGGTTCATCGGCCTCGAATTCTCGGCCGTCGCAAGGGAGTCGGGGTGCGAGGTGACCGTCGTGGAGGCTCTCGACCGCCCGATGGCCCGGGTGGTCTCGGCGCGGACGGCCGCTCATTTCACGGGACTTCACCGACGGCGGGGCAATCGGCTGATCTACGGCCAAGGCGTCACGGCCTTCCACGACGACGGTCACGGCCGGGTCGCGGCGGTGGGGACGGCAGACGGCCGCCGACTGCCGGCGGACCTGGTCCTGGTCGGCATCGGCGTCGTGCCCCGTACGGAACTGGCCGAGGCGGCCGGGCTGGCGGTCTCCGGCGGCATCGTGGTCGACGCCGGGCTGCTGACCGGCGACCCGTGCATCTCGGCCATCGGCGACTGCGCGATCTTCCCGCTGTCGGGCCCCGGCACGCAGCCGCGGCCCCAGCGGGGGTCGGATTGGCAGCCGGCGTCGGAGTCGGAGTCGGAGGCGCGGTCTCGGACGCGGATGCGGCTCGAATCCGTGCAGAACGCCGTCGGGCACGCCAGGCTGGTCGCCGAGCGGCTCACCGGGGCGCCGCGCCCGTACGACGAACTGCCCTGGTTCTGGAGCGACCAGTTCGGTACGACCGTACAGATCGCGGGAATCGGTGACGGACACGACGCCGAGGTGGTGCTGGCGGGCAGCCCGGACGCCGATGCCTTCTCGGTTCTCCTGTTCCGGCAGGAGGCGCTGATCGCGGTCGAGTCCGTCAACCGGCCCGGCGACCACATGGCGGCCCGCCGACTCCTGGGCGACGGTCTGCCGTTGAGCCGTGCCGAGGCCGCACGCGCGGGCTTCTCGCTCACGGAACATCTCAGGCGTTCCGCGGACGGGGGCGTGTCCGCCCCTGCCGGGGCGATGGCCACGGGCTGAGCGACGACCGACCGCCTCGCGACGACCGTGCGCCGAGCACCGCGCGACCGACCGCGGGCCAGCCCCGATGCTCGCGCCGCGGTGTTGCGCCGCGGTGTCGTGGGGCGGCCGGTCGGTGTGCGCCGGGCACGGCGCGCCGGTCGCGGGGCGGTGGTCACGGGCCGCGTGGATCGTGTCGCGGTGGTTTCGCCAACGCCTCCGGTGCGTGCCTTGTCACGGGCCGTCCCGGGGGCGCTCTGCGTTTGACACGCGGCGGCCCGGTGGGACGGTGGAAGAGGCAGTCCGCCCGACAGCGTTCCCGCCCGACGAACGCGGAGGCAGTCCCATGAAGGCGTTGGTGTATGAAGGGCCACGTTCGGTGAGCGTCAAGGACGTACCGGACGCGAGGATCGAACGGCCCACGGATGTGCTCGTGAAGATCACCTCGACGAACATCTGCGGCTCGGACCTGCACACGTACGAGGGGCGCACGGACATGGAGAAGGGGCGTGTCCTGGGTCACGAGAACATGGGCGAGGTGATCGAGGTCGGAGACGGTGTGGACCGGGTCAAGGTGGGCGACCTGGTGTGCCTGCCGTTCAACATCAGCTGCGGGTTCTGCCGCAACTGCGAGCAGGGGCTGACGGCGTTCTGCCTGACCACCCCGTCGGATCCGCGGATGGCGGGTGCCGCGTACGGGTTCGCGGGGATGGGCCCGTACAACGGTGGACAGGCGGAGTTCCTGCGGGTGCCGTACGGCGACTCCAACTGCCTGGTCCTTCCGGAGGAGGCGTGGGAGAAGCAGACCGACTACGTGATGCTGTCCGACATCTTCCCGACCGGCTGGCACTGCACGGAACTCGCCGGGGTGCGACCGGGCGAGACCGTGGTCATCTACGGTGCGGGTCCGGTCGGGTTGATGGCGGCGCTGTCCGCGACCCTCAAGAGCGCGGCGAAGGTCATGGTCGTCGACCGGCATGCGGACCGGCTGCGGCTGGCCGAGGAGATCGGCGCCATCCCGATCGACGACTCCAAGGGTTCGCCGATCGACCGGGTCAACGACCTCACCGACGGACTGGGCGCGGACCGCGGCTGCGAATGCGTGGGCTACCAGGCGCATGACCCCCAGGGCCACGAGCAGCCGAACATGACGCTGAACAACCTGGTGCAGTCCGTGAAGTTCACCGGCACCATCGGCGTGGTCGGCGTCTTCGTGCCCCATGACCCCGGAAGTCCGGACAAGCTGTACAAGGACGAGGGAGAGATCGCCTTCGACTACGGCATGTACTGGTTCAAGGGCCAGTCGATGGGGACCGGTCAGGCCAACGTCAAGGCGTACAACCGCCAGTTGTGCAACCTCATCCAGCAGGGGAAGGCCAAGCCGTCCTGGATCGTCTCCCACGAACTGCCGCTGACGGAGGCGGCGCAGGGGTACGAGCACTTCGACAACCGGGACGCGGGCTGGACGAAGGTCGTCCTCCACCCCGACGGCGGGGGCCGGAGCGGCGGTCGGTAGGTGGACGGGCAGTCAGAGAGCCGTGGTCGTCGGGCGGGGCGCGAGGCGTAGGCGGAGCCGGGCGGTGATGGGGACGGCGGGCAGGTGTGGGGCCGGGGCCGGGAGCGTGTTCTGCGTCCCGGCTCCCGGTGCGGCGTGCCGGTGTCGTGGTGTCACATCACCTCGGTGACGAGAGCGACCGCACGGCCGAACAGGTCCGCCTCGTCCCTGCTGTCGCTGCGCTTCCTGCGGGCCCTGACGTCCCCGCCGTCCTCGTCGTGGCTGTTGTTGCTGTCGTGCCTCTTGTGAGCCGCACCGCCGTGCGTCGCGTCGGCGGTGCGGCGTGCGGCGGCTTCCGCGAGGTGGGCGGCGGGCATGCCGCCGGAGGCGGAGAAGTGCGGCACCAGGGCGTTGAGCAGGGCGAGGGCGCATGCCGATGCCGCGTCCCTGGCCCGGGGATCGACCGCGGTCCGGGCCAGGATCAGGGCCGTCATGGCCCGGTCCAGGGCAGGCGCGCCCTCCGCCGTGTCGCTCCAGTCGGTCACCACCGGTCCCCGGGGCGTCAGCACCACATTGCCCGGGTGCAGGTCGAGGTGGAGGATCCGATCCTCGGGCTGCGGGGAGAGCCGCGCCGGGACGGTGTGCAGTTCGGCGAGGAGCCCGGCCAGTACGGTGGCCACCTCGGACGCGGTGAGGTCGCCGGACTCCAGGGACTCCAGCATGGTCGGGCCGGTCAGGCGCCGCAGCACCAGGTCGCAGGGGGCCGTCGTGGCGTCGCGTGGACCGAGCCGGGGGACCGGGTAGCCGTGTGCGCTGAGGTAGGACATGACCGCCCACTCATGGGTGGCGTCCAGCCCGTCGCGGTTGCGCCGCAGGACCCAGTTCTCGTCGAGCGCGTACACGTCGGCGGTGCGCCCGGCACCCAGTAGCTCACCTATTCGCATGGGACGAACCTATGGGTAGGCGCGTGCGACGGGGAGTTCACCGGCGCGTGCGAGTTCAGCGGCGCGTGCGAGTTCAGCCACGCATGCGAGTTCAGCGGCGCGTATGAGTTCAGCGGCGACCTCCGCCTGACGATGCACCGCATCCGACGCCGCGCGCTGATCCACCAGGGATTACGGGCACACGACGACAGCTGCGGCAGTTCGCGGTGTTGTCGTAGTCGTCCTCGTGCGTCCGGTGAGAGGACGATCCGCCGCCTCGCGGTCGTACGCACCGGACGGACGCCGCACGAACCGACCTCCGGCCGAACGACGGCACTTCGACGCGCGGCCTCGCAGTGTCCCTCCCTACGACGCCTGTCCCGACGGCGCCCCCTCTCTACGACGCCTGTCCCTACGACGCCTCTCCCGGTGACGGCGCCGGTCGTCGCGCCGACCCTGCGGTCCGTGACCTCGCTGGTCACGGACCCCATAACGCGAAGTGAGGGGGAGAACGGGATCTCCTTGGCCTGACGTGTACGCGGCTACCTTGGCGGCAATTCCCCCGAAGTCAAGGAGAGTTCCGTGGAGAGATCCATCCTCCGCAGACGTGCTCTGGCCGCGTGTACCGCCACCGTCGCCGTCGGCACGCTCGCGTTGGCCGGTCTGACCGGCAACGCGTCCGCCGATCCCGCCCCCCAGGCCGCCACCCCCGCCACCAAGCAGCTTTCGCCGGGTCTGCTGAAGGCGATGCACCGTGATCTCGGACTGACCGAGACCGAGGCGCGCGCCCGGATCGGCCAGGAGTCGCGGGCCGCGACCGTCGCGGCCGACCTGAAGCGTGCTCTCGGTGCGGACTTCGCCGGAGCGCGGGTGAGCGGTGACGATGCCGCCCTGACCGTCTCCACCACCGACGCCGGGCAGGCCGCCCGGATCGGCAAGGCCGGCGCGAAGGCGGTCGTCGTCGAGCACAGCCTGGCCGAACTGGACGCGGCGAAGGCCGCGTTGGACCGGGTCGCACTGCGCGAGGCGCCCCAGGGCGTGCCCGTCTGGTACGTCGACATCGCCACCAACCGCGTGGTCGTGCAGGCCGCCGACACGTCGGCCGCGAACACCTTCCTGGCCGCCGCCAAGGTCGCGCACGAGCTGGTGATGGTGCGTCAGGCTACCGAGCAACCACGCACGTTCGCGGATCTGCGGGGCGGCGACGCGTACCACATGAACGGGCAGGGTCGTTGCTCCATCGGCTTCCCCGTGAAGCGTGGCACGCAGTCCGGCTTCGTCAGCGCCGGTCACTGCGGCACGCCCGGGGTGAGCACCAGCGGCTACAACCAGCAGGCCCAGGGCTCCTTCCAGGGCTCCACCTTCCCGGGACGCGACTACTCGTGGATTGCCACCAACACCAACTGGACGCCGCGCGCCCTGGTGAACGGGTACGGCAACGGCGACGTGACGGTCACCGGTTCCACCGAGGCCCTCGAAGGCTCCTCGGTCTGCCGCTCCGGTTCGACGACCGGCTGGCACTGCGGCACCGTCCAGCAGCGCAACACCAGCGTCACGTACCAGGAGGGCACCGTCTCCGGGGTCACCCGCACCAACGTGTGCGCCGAACCGGGCGACTCCGGCGGTTCGTTCATCTCCGGCAGCCAGGCGCAGGGGGTCACCTCCGGCGGCTCCGGCAACTGCTCCCAGGGCGGTACGACGTACTTCCAGCCGGTGAACCCGGCCCTCCAGGCGTACGGGGTCACCCTGGTCACCAGCGGCACCCCGACCGACCCGCCGGACCCGACGGACCCGCCGACCAACCCGGGCGGCACCTGGGCGGCCGGGACGAACTACGCGGCGGGCGATGTCGTGACCTACGGCTCCGACAGCTACCGCTGCCTCCAGGCCCACCTGGCCCAGTCCGGCTGGACGCCGCCGAACGTGCCGGCTCTCTGGCAGCGGATCTGACGACTCCGCAGGCTCCGGTGCGCGGGCCCGGAAGGGACCCCGCCCGGCGGACTCCGGCAAGGGGTCCGTCCGCCCGACGGATCGCGGAGCAGGGCACATCCCACGGCCGTGCCCCCGCGACGAGGTCCGTCATCGTTGCCGCGCCCGCCCGCCCGGCTCGCGCTCGCGCCTCCCGGCCGGGCGGGCGCGCACCAGCCGTACTCACCCGCACTACCCGTACTCACGCGCACCAGCCGCACTACCCGTGCTTCCCGCACCAGCCGCACTACCCGTGCTTCCCGCACCAGCCGTACCACCCGTGCTTCCCGCGCTTTCCGCTCTATGTCATGCACTTGTCCTTCCCCCATACCGAGGAATCAGCCATGACTCCAGCTCCTGAGGTGCCCGAGGACTCCGGCGAGGACCGCCGGATCAGCCGCAAGTCCGTTCTCAAGGCCGCCCTCGTCGCCGGCGCCGTCCCGCTGCTCGCCGGTGGTGGCGTGGCGCTGGCCCGCGACGCGGGCGGCAGCGGCAAGACCCTCGCCCCCACTCCGTACTGCGGCGACGGCGACGGCCCGACGCGCGAGCAGATCGAGGGTCCGTACTTCAAACCCAACTCCCCACTCCGCACCAGCCTGGTGACCTCCGGGACCCCCGGCACCCCCCTGACCGTCAGCGGCTATGTCTTCGGACGGTCCTGCAAGCCCATCCCGGGAGTGCTCCTCGACTTCTGGCAGGCCGACACCTACGGCGCGTACGACATGAACGGGTTCGCCTTCCGGGGCCACCAGTTCACCGACCAGTCCGGGGCCTTCTCCCTGACCACGATCGTGCCGGGGCTGTACCCGGGCCGTACGAGGCACATCCACGTCAAGGCGCAGGCGCCCGGCTCGCGCATCCTGACGACGCAGCTCTACTTCCCGGGCGAGCCGCGCAACAACACCGACGCCATCTTCGACCCGGCGCTCCTGATGAACATCCGGAACGTCGGTTCCGGGCAACAGGGCACCTTCGACTTCGTGCTCGACGTCGACCAGGGCCCGTCCGTCCCGCCCACCGATCCGCCCGGCTCGACGTGGAAGGCCGGGACGTCCTACAACGCGGGTGACCGCGTCACGTACGGCGGGGTCGCGTACCGCTGTCTGCAGGCGCACTCGGCCGTGTCGGGCTGGGAGCCGCCGAACGTCCCCGCATTGTGGGAACGCGGGTAGACGCGCAGCACGGCAGGGGTGTACCACCGCCCTGCGGCGTGTGCCGGGGTGTCCCTCGCGGGGTGCGCGCCGCACCCGGCCCGGACCGGAACCTCTTCCGGTCCGGGCCGTCGGCCGTCCGGGGGCGGCGCCGGGGCCGCGGAGTAGCCTGGGGATGTACGGCTTCCCGGTGGGGTGAGCCGTTCGTGTCGGCCCGCACGTCGAGGGAGGCCGTGACGCATGAACACCCTGATCAATGTCGTGGTCGTCCTGGCGATGATCGCGATCGCGGCGTTCGTCATCCACCTGCTCAACACCCGGCACCGGCATCAGCATCTGCGTCCCGCGCACTACGATCACGGCCTGGCCGGGTTCGATGACGGCCCCGCGTCGGGCCCGGCCCCCGGCACGGCTCCGGGGCGGCGGGACATGGCCGAAGGACAGCACGTGGCCGAACGGCAGGACGTGGCCGGACGGCAGCACGTGGCCGAACGGCGGGAGGCCGATGCTTCCGGATCCGGGACAGACACCAGCACAAGTACCGGCACCGGCCTCGGAACTGGCGCCGACACCGGCCCGAGCACCGGTACCGACACCGGCCCAGGTACCGGTACCGACACCGGGCCCAACACCAGTCCCAACCCGGGCCCCGGAGCAGGCCCCGGCTGACGTCAGCCGTCGGCATGCGGGCCCCTACTTCGCGTCCGAGTAACGCTCCACCACCGCCGTCGTGAACGGAAATCGCACCGGTGTCTCGCCGAAGACCGTTCGTCCTGCTGTGTGACCGGCCGCCCGGATCGCCTCCACGACCGCTTCCGCCTCCTCGCGTGGACAGTGCACGATCACCTCGTCATGCTGGAAGAAGACGAGTTCGGCCCGGAGCCCGGCGGAACCGATCGCCCGGCGCAGGGCGGCCAGGAGCAGCAGCGCCCAGTCCGCGGCGCTGCCCTGCACCACGAAGTTGCGGGTGAATCGGCCCCGCGCGCGGGCGCTGGACGACGCGTAGCCGGGCGTGAACCCGCCGCCGGTGGCAGTGTCGGAGCCGTCGGGGGACCCGAGAGCGGATCCGTTTCCGGCTCTGTCCGCGGAGAGGTGTGCGGGTTCCTCCTGGGGGATGCCGGCCTCGTCGTCCTCCGCCCCACCGACCGCGGGCGGGCTGGTCCGGCCCAGCCACGTCCGTACCAGGCGCCCTTCCTCGCCCGCCTTCGCGGCTTCGTCGACATAGGCCACGGCCTGAGGGAACCTGCGGCGCAGGGCGGCGAGGTTCTTCAGGCCGTCGCCCGAGGTCTGGCCGTAGATGGCGCCGAGCAGGGCGAGCTTGGCGTGTTCCCGGTCGCCGTGGAACGCCCGGTCGGACAGGGCCGTGTAGAGATCGCCGCCGTGGCCCGCCACCTCCATCAGGCCCGGGTCGCGCGAGATCGCGGCCAGCACCCTGGGCTCCATCTGGTCGGCGTCGGCCACGACGAGGCACCAGCCCTCGTCGGCGACGACCGCCCGCCGTATCACCCTGGGGATCTGCAACGCACCGCCGCCGTTGGTCGTCCACCGGCCGCTGACGGAGCCGCCCGGCTGGTACTCGGGGCGGAAACGGCCGTCGTGCACCCAGTCCTGGAGCCAGCTCCAGCCGTGCGCCGTCCAGACGCGGTACAGCTTCTTGTACGCGATGAGGGGTGCCACCGCCGGATGGTCCAGCTCCTCCAGCTCCCAGCGCCGCGTGGACTTCACCTTGATCCCGGCCTGCGCGAAGGCCTTCACGACATCGGCGGGGAGGTCGGGGCGGACGCGTCTGCCGAAGGCGGCCGAGACCTCGTCGGCCAGCTCGGCCAGTCTGCGCGGCTCCCCGCCGCCCGCGTAACGCTCGCCGAGCAGCTCCTGAAGCACCTCCCGGTGCACGTCGGCGCGCCAGGGCAGGCCGGCCCGGTTCATCTCGGCGGCCACCAGCATCCCGGCCGATTCGGCTGCCGTCAGCAGGCGCATCCGGCCCGGGTGCGCGGTGGCGTCGTGACGGCGGAGCTGGTCGGCGTAGACCTGGATCAGGTCCTCGAAGGGCAGGTCCGTGCCGGGACGCGGCTCGAAGAGGGCGGACTGGGAGCCGGGCTCGGCGGCGCGGGGTGGCGGATCGGGAGGCACGGGGGCGTTGTGCAGGCGGGCGTGGGCGGCGGCAGCGGAGCGGGGTTCACCCAGGCGGCCCTCATGGGCGAGGAGGAGGGATTCGGCGACCTCGATGTCGTAACAGCGGTCCACGGGCACGCCCGCCGCGAGCAGCCGCGGGTACGTCTCGGCGGTGGAACGCCAGACCCAGCGCGTGACCTCCGGCCGGGAGCGGACGGCCGTCACGAGGTCGGGCTCGGCCAGGACCGGTCCTGTGGGCACGCCGAAAGCGTCCAGCGGGGCGAGGAGCGCGCCGCCGTTCTCCGTGGTGGCCAGGGCCCAACGTTCGGACATGCTGTCGAGTCTGGCACCCACCACCGACAACGGAAACGGACAGTGAGGATACTGGATGCGTACGGTGACGGGACGGGGGTGAGGCCCTGGACCTCACCCCCGTCCCGTCACCGGCTTCCCGCGCCGGAGAGGCCGACGGGGCCGGACGGCGTACGGCTACGAGTCCGTCGTCCAGGTGCCCAGCGATATCTCGGCGGTGATGCCGGGCCCGAAGCCCGCCATCAGGCCGCGGTGGCCCTCCAGGGCCGACCCCTCGTCGAACATGCGGCCGAGAGCGTCGATCACCACCGCGCTGGCTATGTTGCCGTACTCGGTGAGTGTCGCGCGGCTGAAGCGGAACGCCTCGGGCGGCACATCGAGGAAGCGGCTCAGGTCGTCCAGGATGCGCGGACCGCCCGCGTGGATGATGTAGAAGTCCATCTTCCCGGCGTTCCACTGGTGTTCCTCGGCGACCGCGTTCAGGGCCGGGGCGAGGGGTTCCATCGTTCCGGGCACCCGCTTGTCGAGCTGGAAGTGGAACCCGGTGGACCGCACCGCGTAGGAGATCCAGTCCTCGGTGTCCGGGATGACGTACGAGCCGTTGCGTTCCATCCGGACCCCGGTGCCGCCTCGGCCCCGGAGCACGACGGCGGCGATGCCGTCGCCGAACAGCCCGTTGGACAGCAGGGAGCCCACGCCCAGATCGGTGGGCTGGTAGCAGAGCGAGCAGAACTCGCAGGCGACCACCAGGACGTTGCCGTCGGGGTACGCCCGGCAGAAGTCATGGGCGCGGTTGAGGGCAGCGCCGCCCGCGGCACAGCCGAGCTGGGCGATGGGCAGCTGACGCGTCTCCGGCTGGAAGCCCATCTCGCCGATGAGCCACGCCGTCGGCGGCGGCATCATGAACCCGGTGCAGGAGACGTACACGATCAAGTCGATCTGCCGCGGTTCCAGTTCGGCCTGATCGAGTGCCCGGCGTACCACAGCCGGGACGCGTGCCTTGGTGTGCTGCTCGTACGTGACGCTGCGGGCGTCGAAGCCCGGGTGCTGGAGCACCTTGTCGATCGGCTGGATCAGGTGCCGCTTCCGCACCCCGGTGTGTTCGATCAGGCGCAGGACCAGGCCGAGCTGTGGGTGGTCGCCGTGCAGCCGTCGAGCCAGTTCGAGGGTTTCCTCGTTGGTGATGACGTACTCGGGGACCTCGATTGCCGGCTTGCAGAGAACCGCCATGGAACTCCTCCTAGCGGATTTGGTCTACACGGCCGGGCCCGGAACGGTCGAGGAGTGTCCGCCGACGGCGGGAGACGGAGGGAGAGGGCGGGATCCGCCCACCATGACCCCGGCGCACCGCGTCGTGCGAGGAGGACTGTGGGGGATTCCCGCGCCGGTCTCAATACCCCTGGAGCGGGCGCGGACGGGCCGACCGTCGAAGACTGAGTTCTCGCCGTTCGTGGGCGGATCCTGATCCGCCACGGCTTGGGTGGCCGTCGGGAACACGCTACGGCAGGCGGATCGGAGCCGCATGTCGAGATGCCGAACGCCCTCGCCGCCCGCCGTGCTGTGGCGGGGCGAGGGCGGTGAGGACGAAGCAGATGGGGCGAACGGGGGCGGGACGGGCAGGGCGGGGTGGGCGCGACGGGATCGCGGAGTGGGCCCGGCGTGGCTGGGGTGCTCGGCGCGGGCCCGGAGTGGCTGATGTGCCTGATGTGCCCGGTGGCGCCTTGCGCGCGCAGGGGACCCGTTCCCGGGCCGTGTTTGTACTGGGGCCAGTCCTGGGCCCTTCCGGTTGCCGGGCGCTTCGCCGGGCCGCATCATCGGTGACGGTCGACGTCGGGGACGGCGACCGACAACGCCAGAAGCGGCGACCGACAGACCATGAATGACGGCCGATGACGTCAGAGGAGACGCCGACGACGTCGGAGAAGACTTCGGCAACGCCAGGAACGACGGCCGACGATGTCAGAGAGGACGCCGACGACAGGCCGGGGCCGTCCGCGGTGTGCCCGGCCGACCCGTGACCGGCCGACCGGGTAGGGGGTGACCGGTTACCAGGTGACGGGCAGTTCGAGCGGATAGCGCCAGATCGAGGTCTTGTTCCAGCGCACTTCCTCGGCGGGCGTCGCCAGTTTCAGTGCGGGGAAGCGCCTGAGCAGCGTTCCGAGGGCGACCTCCAGTTCCGTGGCGGCGAGCGGCGCGCCGAGACAGTGGTGGCCGCCCCAGCCGAAGGTCATGTGCGACGGGCCTTCGCGCTCCAGGTCCAGCTCGTCGGGGCGGTCGAACTTCCGCGGGTCGCGGTTGGCCGTCAGATAGGAGACGTGCACGATGTCCCCGGCCCGGATCAGTACCCCGCTCAGCTCCACGTCCTCGGTGGCGACCCGGGGGATGCCGACGCCCTTGCGGAAGGGGATGAAACGCAGCATCTCGTCGATGGCCTGCGGCAGCATCTCGGGGCGCTCGCGCAGCATGGCCAGCTCGTCGGGCCTGGTCAGCAGCGTGTAGCAGATGTTTCCGATCTCGTACGTGGTGGTGTCCTGGCCGGTGATGAGCAGGACCATGGCCATCACGGTCAGTTCCTGGTCGTTGAGGATCTCGTCCCCGTCGCGCGCCGTGGCCAGCGCGCTGATCAGGTCGTCGCCGGGGTTCGCGCGGCGCTCCGCCGTCAGCCTCTGGAAATAGGCGCGGAGGTCGGCCTTGGACCGTACCGCGTTGTCCCGGTTCTCGACGGTGGTGTCCATCATGGTCCGGGCATGGGCGCGCAGTTGCGCGTCTTCGCCCTCCGGGATGTCGAGCACCTCGCAGATGGTGGTCAGCGGCAGCGGGTCGGCCAGATGCGCGAAGAGGTCCGCAGGGGCGCCGTGCTCCTCCATCCGGTCCAGCAACTCGTCCACGACGTGCTGGGTGCGTACCCGCATGCGTTCCATGTGGCGGGGGGCGAAGCCCTTGGAGATCAGGCTGCGCAGCCGGCTGCTGTCCGGCGGGTCCATCACGTTGATCGCTTCGTCCTGCACGATCGGCTCAGGCGTCATGCGCGGGAAGTTCCGGCCGATGATGGCGTTCCGGCTGAAGCGCCGGTCGGTGGTCACCGTGCGCACATCGTCGTAGCCGGTGACGAGCCACGCGTCGCCTTCGCCGTGAGGCAACCGGATGCGGGAGACGGGTTCTTCGGTCATCAAGTGCCTGAGAACCGGGTCGAATTCGAGGGCTTCGGCGTAGTCGAACGGGCAGAGCCGGGCGCCGGTGGCTGGTTCCATGCGGAGCTCCAGAGGGAGAAAGGCTGACGGGGTGGTTCGAGGAGGTGGAGGAGGGGCGGGTGGGCCGGACGGAACATGGGTGCCCGGTCTCCCGCGAGGGCACGCGCCGTCGGGGTCCGATTGGTCCATATATTGGTCCATATGCAGAACGGATCCCACGGCCGGGGGTGTCCGGGTTCGCTGGACCGGCGGATCCGGCGCGCGGGGAGGGCGCGGCGAAGCGGAGTGGGTCGGGGTGGAGGGGACCGGGGTAGGGCGGGGTGAGGTTCGGTGGGCCGGGATGTGCCGGGTCGGCGCTCGCGGTGTTACGGGCGGGCGCGTGTCGCGGTGGCCATACCGGCAGTGCGGGTACGGGTGCGGGGCGGCTCAGCCGATCGGGGCCGGTACGACGTTGGTCGCGTCCAGGGCCGGCCGGATCGCGCGGGCGAGCGCGACACCGTCGTCCACGGCCCAGAAGTGGGTGAAGAACAGGCGGGGGTCTTCGGCGAGGTGGTGATTGTGCAGCTCGACGAGCTTGATCCCACCCCGCCGCAGGGCCTTCAACACGGCCGGTGTCTCGTCGGCGAGCATGGCGCAGTCGCCGCTGAGCGCGGCCCGGCCGCCGCCCAGGGGCTGGAAGTTGAACGCGCTGGTCGAACCCAGGCCGGGCGGCAGGATCAGGTGACCGTCCGCGATCGTCTCGCGGCGGACGAAGAGGATCTTGTAGAGCCCGTCCTCGACGGTTCCCTTTGTGTCGAGCACCGCCTCCATTCCGGCGGTGTCCAGGTCGACCGGGGCCGACGGCCGGGGCGGCCGGGCGGGCGGGGTGCCGGTGCGGTCGAGCCCGGCGCGCAGGCCACGGGCCATGGCCACGGGGTCGTGGCCATGCGCGTGGACGTGGGTCCACCAGATGTCCGGGGTCTGGGCGAGCAGGTGCTTGTGAAGCGCGGTCTGCCCGATCCCGTGCGCCAGCCAGGCGTCGGTCACCCGCTGCAATTCGTCCTCGGTGACCGCTACGTCGCCCATGAGCATCGTGCTGCCGTCGGCGTAGCGGACGAAGGCCACGTGCGTGCCGAGCGCGAGCCCCGGCGTGACGTTCACCCCCTCGGAGATCACGTGCAGGTCCCGCCGGGGGAAGCCCGTGTGGTAGATCGTCCCGCGCAGCATGTTGCCCGCGCGACCCAGCGCCCGTGCCACACCGGCCCAGTCCTCCAGCGCGGTGGGCACCGGCGAGACCCGCCCGCCGTGCGGGTTGGTGCGCTCAGTGAGTTTGTTGCCGGTGGCGGCGGTGGCGGTGGGCGCCCCTGCGGCGGTCAGCACCGGCGCGAGCGCCGCTGCCGCCAGCACTCGGCGTCGTGATGTGAACGCCCGTGCATTCGTGTCGTGCTGTCGGTCTCCGGTCCTGCTGTCGGTCTTCACGTGATCGCCTCCATAGCGAGATGAAAACACGTGAAACTTGGATAAAAGGATGAAAGCGGATACATCGTCAGCGGGTCGGGCCGGATGGCCCAATGGCCCCACCGGGTGCTCTGCCGGGACGCAGCGACGAACCTGCGCGGCTCCCTCACGGGGGCCTGTCGCAACTGACCGAACCTCAGAAGAAGGCGGGGTGGCGGCGGGTGGCCCTCGACGGGGGGCCGAGGTGCGTACGTGGGCCGATGGCGGTGAGCGGCAGGCGGATGCATTGCGGTGGCTCGCCTCCGGGGTCGAGCGCGATTTCATCGCCCGGGACGAGGTGTGCTGGTACAGGCTCACCCCTGCCCTTTGCGTATACGGGATTTCACCCCCGAGGCGGGCGGGCCGATCTCCGCGTGGCCGCCCCTCTCGCAATTCCCGTCCCGGCGGACGAAAGATTCAGAATCGCGAAACAGGGATCAGGAAACCGTGCCTCTCCTGGCGCCTTATGTTGCCTCACGTTCCACCGAACTACCTGTGCGGCAAGCAGAGTTGACGTTCGAGTTCGCTCCGGGCGAGCCCCGGCTCGCGTACCGTGATCCGAACCGTCGTGGACGTTCCGTAGCCCGTCGGCCGTGCTCGCGCTCGACGCACAAGGGCGGCATGGAGGTTCGGAGTACGTGGGGCGGCGCCGCGTCCGGGGATGTGGACGATGTGTGTGGAAGTTGAATATCCACAGGTTGTGGATGGAGATGTGGGCAGGTCGCCCGCGACCGCCGCGGTGATCGTACGACCGCCGCGGCGGTCGCGGGCCGGACCCGTCCGGCATCCCGCCCGTCCGGCGCTCTGCCTACGCTGACCTCATGGAATCGGTGATCGACCAGGCATTCGCGGCGGCCCTCTACTCGGACGGCGACGCCGGTCTCGACACCGGGGCCTCGCTCCTGGCCGCCGCGCCGGCGGCCGACGCGGAGCTCGTCCGGCGCGGCGAGGAGTTCGTCCGCCGAGCCTGGGAACGCGGCTGGCAGCCTGCCGACCTCATACGTTTCGTCCGTCGCGAACTCGACGAGACGGCCGTCGGACTTGTCGCAGCGCTGATCGTTTCGGAGACCGGACGGTACGAGGGGCTTCCGCCCCGCTGGCGGGGGCAGATCGACAGGTTGCCCGACGCACCCGCCCGGAACCGGCCCGACCGGTTCTCCTACGCCTCCGCCCTCCTCGGGCTCTACCGCCTGCTGCTCAGGCTCCCCGCCATCGAACCCGTCGGCCCGCCGCCCGGCACCTCCCCCCTCGTGCGGCCCCTGCCGCCCGCCCACGACGAACCCCGGATGCTCACCCGCATCCGTGCCCTGCTCGCCAAGGCGGAGGCGACCGGCTACCCCGAGGAAGCGGAGGCCCTGACCACCAAGGCGCAGGAGCTGATGGCCCGGCACTCCATCGACGAGGCCCTGCTCGCCGCCCGTACTCACAGCGCGGAAGCCCCCGGCGCGTGCCGCATCGGGGTCGACGCTCCGTACGAGACGGCGAGGGCGATCCTGCTCGACGCGGTCGCCTCGGCGAACCGCTGCCGCGCGGTGTGGAACGGCGACCTCGGCTTCTCCACCGTGGTCGGCTTCGAGCCGGACCTGGAAGCCGTGGAACTGCTGTACACGTCCCTGCTCGTCCAGGGCACGGCGGCGATGACGAAGGCGGAGGCCGGGCAACGGGCCGGTGGGCGCAAGCGCACCAAGACGTTCCGGCAGTCCTTCCTCATGGCGTACGCCCAGCGTCTGGGCGACCGCCTCGCGGCCGATACCGCCCGCGTCACCGATGCCCGGGCCGAGGCCGAGACGGAAGCCGGGACCGGGGCCGGGGCCGGGGGCGAAGACGCGTCGGCGGCCCGGCTGCTTCCGGTCCTCGCGGCTCGCGATGTCGCCGTCACGGAAGCCGCCGATCGGATGTTCCCGCAGACCACGACCACCAGGGTCCGCGGCGTCCCCGACCTCGACGGATGGAACGACGGAACGGCCGCCGCGGACCGTGCCAGGACGGGCGGCCCGGGCCCCGGCCTCCCCGACGGGCGCGGGGCGCGCCGCGGGTCGGGGAGGCGGAAGTGAGCCAGTGCTGTGACCGGGAAGGTTTGCCGGGCGTCGCGAGCCGGTGAACCTTCCCGGTCACAGCACTAGGGGGAAGAGGCCGGGCGCGCGGCGGTGTACCTGGGCGTGGTGGTGCCATGGCGCCGGGATACCGGGCCCCTGGACCCGTCCTGAAGACACCGGTCACGGGACCAGCAGGTCACGGGACCACAGGGCCAGGAGACCACCGGGGCACGTGGCGCCGGACCACACGACCTCGGACCACGGGTCTGAAGCACGGGACCCGCCGGGCCGCGGAGCACCGGACGATCGCGGGACACCGGGCTGCGGGGAACGGTCCGATCACGGGACACCGTGTCACGGAGCACGGGTGCGAGGGGCACGGCTCCAAAGTCGGGCAACTCGGGCAAATAGGATAATTCCGGTTACGCTCTGGGCATGAGCTGGCTCCGGGCGCTGAAGGAGACGGCCCGCTCGGGGCTGACGATCGAGCGGCGGCGTCTCGAACCGCTCATCGCGATCCGCGGTGCGGCCGGGCTCGCCCTCGTCATCGGGATCAGCCTCGTGTTCTTCGGGCCGGTCGTCGCCGCCAGCTCCGCGTTCGGCGCGTTCCAGGCCGCCATCGCCACGTTCCAGCGCAGCTGGCGACCCCGGCCCGTGCTCGCCCTGGTCTCCGGGGCGAGCCTCGCCGTGTCGACTTTTCTCGGCTACCTCACCGGTGCCCACCTGCCGCTGTTCCTGGCTCTGCTGGTGCTCTGGACCTTTCTCGCGGGCCTGGCATGGGCGGCGGGGCCGACGGGCGGGCTCATCGCGTCGTCCAACGTGGCGATCATGCTGGTGACGGTCACCCTGCCCACTTCCGTCGCGAACTCGGCCGTGCATGCCGCGGTGATCCTGTTCGGCGGCGTCGTGCAGGCGACCCTGATCGTGCTCTTCCCGGTCCGCAGATGGGGTGCCCAGCGCGACGCCCTCTCCGACGCACTGGCCGCCGAGGCCGACTACGCCCGCCGGCTGCGCCATGACCCGCTGGCCCCCTTCGACCCGGTGCCGCTGATGACCGCTCGCAGTGCCGCCGCCGTCACGCCCTGGCAGGCCCGCCGTCGTCCGCCGGAGCTGCGTGGTTCGCGCGGTGTCGCCGAGCGGATCAGGCCGGTGCTCGCCTCGCTCGCGGACCCCGCGATGGGCGTACCGCCCGAGGGCCCCGAGCGGGACCGGGTCCGCGAACTTCTCGCCGCCGCCGGTTCCGTGCTCGACTCGGCGGCCCGCGCGATCCGCCACGGCGACCCGGTGAAGCTGTCCCCGTCGGCCGTCGCCGCGTTGAAGACCCCCGACACCGGCTCCCTCCTCGAAGGCCCGCCCCGCCGCGCCGCCGACCGGCTCGACACGTTGTTGTCCGACGTCATCGAGACCGCCGAGGGCGAAGGAACGAAGGAGGACCAGGCCCGGGCCGAACAGGCCGTCGAGGCCCTCAGAGCGGCGGGGGAGGAGGAGGCCCCGGTCTCCCCGCACCGCCCGCACCGTCGCCGCCCGACGCTGCTGAGTCTGGTCCCCGTCGTGGGGCGGGCCATGCGCGCCGAACTGCGTCCCGGCTCCCCGATCCTGCGGCACGCCGTACGGGTCGCCGTTGTCGCCGCCGTCGGCTATCTCATCGGCACCGCACTGCCGTTCGGCCACGGCTACTGGGCGCCGATGGCGGCCGTGATGGCCATGCGGCCGGAGTTCTCCCAGACGTACGGACGTGCCGTGGCCCGCTTCGGCGGCACGATCGTCGGGGTCTCGCTCGCGACGGCGATCGTCCGGACCGCCCACCCCGGTGTGACGTTCTCGGCGGTGCTCGCGGTGTGCTGCGCCCTGCTGATGTACCTGCTGATGCGCACCGGGTACGTCGTCGGCCAGGTGTGCGTCTCCGCCTACGTCGTGTTCCTGCTGGGCATGGGCGGCGACAACTGGTCGCAGACCGTGCATGAGCGGGTGATCCTCACCCTCGTCGGCGGCCTCCTCGCGATGATCTCGTACGCCGTCTACCCGGCCTGGGAGACCCCGCGTCTGCCCGGCAGGCTCGGTGACTGGCTGAAGGCGGGCGGGAAGTACGCCGCCACGGTCGTCGGCCAGTACGCCGTACCGGCCGAGCGCGGACCCGACGAGGTGCGGTCCGCCCTGCTCGACACCCGTGAGGCCCGGATCGCCTGGCAGGAGGCGGTGGCCGCCGCCCAGCACGAACCGGTGCGCAGCCGAGGTCTCTCCCGTGCCGCCGCCGACGACACCGAACACGCCCTGGCCGAGTTCGGGCGGGTGGCGATGTTGCTGGAGGCGCATCTCCCGTGCGGCGCCGCCACCCCCGTACCGGAGGCCGGGCCGCTGGCCGAGGCGCTGCGCCGGTCCACCGAGCGGGCCGCGAAGGAGGTGCGGGAGCGGCGGGTACCGGACTGGCCGGAGGTGCGCGAGGTGCTCGCGCGCTGGGACGCGCGGCAGGAAGCGGCCGAGGGGGACACCGACCCGGTCGTACGCAGCGGGGCGGGGCTGCTGCTCGACGCCCTGGAGGAGTTCTCGCGAGGGCTGGACGGTGCGCCGGGTGGCAACCCTCCTGGAAAGAAGGCGGGTTGAAGCCCGGTGGCCGACCTGCCGCCCAGACATCAGGGACCTGGTTGGGCCCGGTAGGCCCGGCGGGTCCGGGCAGGACCCGCCAGGTCCAGTAGGTCCCGCTGGTCCGGCAGGACCTACTGTGCCGGGGGCTACTTGTCCGGCAAGTTCACCGGTGCGGCAAGTTCACTGGTGCGGCAAGTTGTACTGGTCAGGCAAGTTCTACTGATCCGGCAGGTCGGGCAGGCCCGGGAGCGCCCCTGGCGCGGTCTTCGCCAGGGTGTCCTTCGTGCCGGCGGACCAGGACACCACGATGGTCCGGCCGTCGGCGGACTCCACGGTCCCGTCGGTGCGGCCGGTGCTTCCGTCGGCGCACTTGAGTGCCAGCGTCACCCTGCCGGTGGCCCGCACCTCGCCCGTGCAGGCGCCCTGCTCGGTGATGAGCACCGCCTTCCCGGACGCGACGGACAGGACCACCGCCTTGCCGTCGGTCTTCCCGGCCCACGCCCCTTCCAGCGCCCCGGCGCCGTTGGCCGAATCGCCCCCCGAGCCACTCCCCGAACCGTTCCCCGGCCCGTCCCCGGTATCGTCTCCGGAGCCGTCGCCGCCGGGAGCCCGGCCGGTCTTCCCGGCGTCCTGTCCGTTGCCCGGGCCGTTCTTTCCCCCGTCGCCCCCGTCACCGCCGCCGCAGCCGGCCAGCGTGAGCGCGGTGAGGAGTCCGGCGGCGATCACGGCGCCGGAGCGTACGACTTTCCACATCTGGAATTCCCCCTCGTACGGCATAAAGACCGCGCCAAGCTACCAGTGCGCGGTATCGGGATGGGCGGGCCGAGGCGGGGTAGGCGAACCGAAGAGGCATCCCGGATGCCTCTTCCTGCGTCTGAGTCTGTAATCGTGGGAACACCTTGTGTGCACGTGCATCCGCTCATGCATCTGCTCATGCATGGATATCTGAACAAGGTTATGATCCGAGACAGTTGACACTTGCACCTTGTAACTCGGGGAGCGTCCTGTGCACCACGTGTACAACGGCATGGCGGCCACAGAGCTTCGCGGAGTCGTCTGGCAGAAGAGCAGATACAGCAACTCTCAAGGATCCTGTGTGGAGTTCGCGAAACTGCCCGGGGGAGATGTGGCGATGCGGAATTCGCGCCACCCCGACGGTCCGGCCCTGGTCTATACGCCGGCCGAGATAGAGGCGTTGCTGCTCGGCGTGAAGGACGGCGAGTTCGACCATCTCGTCGCGGGCGGCTGAGCCGAACCCTCAACGGGCCTCGCGTAGACCGGAGTTCGAAGCAGAGCGGGCGTCGCGCGGGCCGGTGGGGTCGGCAGTGTCACCCGTCGACTGTTCACTCGATCGTCCCGGCCGCCGCCCGCCGGGCGATGGCCCGTCCGTCGCCGGACGGCCCTGTCCCCTGCGGTCAGGGTGTCCCGGTCGACGGCCAGTCGTCAGCTCGTCAGCTGTCCGCCCGGTACACGGGTGTACGGCACCCGGGGGGCCGCCGACGCGGCCTCGGGGCACCCGGACAGCCGGAACAGCGCCCAGACGACCTTCCCGCGCGGCATCACCCCGGCCCCGACGCCCTCCGCGCCCAGGAAGGGGGAGGGGTACCAGCCCCATGAGTCGCTGATGGACTCCACCAGGAAGAGACCGCGCCCGGACTCCGCGGAGTCCGCCGCCTCCGAGGCGATCGGGCTCTCCTGGCTGGGGTCGCGCACCGCGCACACCAGACGTGAGCTCCAACGCATCAAGTGCAGTCGTACGGGTGGTTCCTGCGGTTCCGGTGCGATGTCCGAGGGAAGCGCGTGGCGCAGTGCGTTGGTGACGAGTTCGGAGACGACCAGGGCGACGTCGTCGAAGCGGTCGTCCAGCCCCCAGCCGGTCAGGGTCGTCCGGGTGAACCGTCGCGCCCCGCTCACGGCTTCGTAGCGGGCGGGCAAGGTGCAGGTGGCCGAGCCGGAGACGGCTGAGGGATCGATGGGTGGAAGCCCTTGCCGTAACGGCGCGAGCATCGTCGATCCATTCGTCCCCATGCGAGGCACTCCCGGGATTCGCGGCTGTATCGGTACTACGGGGTACAGCGGCACAACACGAACGAGCACGCAGGTGCGCGATGGCCATCGTTCCGAATGCGCCGAGCAGATGCAAGGGCAGATGCACGTGCACGCGCCGGACCTGTCCGATCCCGTGCCGGTTCTTGGTCATTTCTTCCTGCGGGGATTTTCACAGCTTTACGAAGCCCTTCCCGTCTGCGTAATCGAATGAGTACGGGGCGAAGCGTTTTGGTGGCAGAATCCGGCACTTGGGGTTCTGGGGGCGGCCCCTTGTCCAGGAAGCGATGGGGAGGACCGGACCAGTGGCGGCAGGCGAGTCGAGTGGATCTGTGGTGCGGCGCATCCTGCTGGGCTCACAGCTCAGGCGATTGCGTGACTCGCGTGGGATCACCCGCGAGGCGGCCGGCTACTCCATCCGGGCATCCGAATCCAAGATCAGCCGCATGGAGTTGGGACGGGTGAGCTTCAAGGCCAGGGACGTAGAGGATCTGCTCACGCTCTACGGAGTCACGGACGAGGCGGAGCGCGAGGCCCTGCTGGGTCTGGCGCGCGAGGCCAACGTGGCGGGGTGGTGGCACAGTTACGGAGACGTGCTGCCGGGGTGGTTCCAGACGTACGTCGGCCTGGAGGGCGCGGCGTCGCTCATCCGGGTGTACGAAGTCCAGTTCGTCCACGGACTGTTGCAGACCGAGGCGTACGCGCACGCGGTCGTCACCCGGGGGATGGGCGGTGACGCCCCCGCCGTCGAGGTCGAACGCCGCGTCGCGCTGCGGCTGGAACGCCAGAAGGCCCTCGTATCCGAACGCGCGCCGCGTTTCCACGCGGTGCTGGACGAGGCGGCGCTGCGCCGGCCGTACGGTGACCGCGAAGTGATGCGCGGGCAATTGCGGCATCTCATCGAAATGTCCGAACACCCCAACATCCTGCTTCAGGTGATGCCCTTCAGTTTCGGCGGACACGCGGGAGAGGGAGGTTCATTCACCATGCTTCGATTCCCGGAATCCGATCTGTCGGACATCGTCTACTTGGAGCAGCTGACAAGTGCGCTCTATCTGGACAAGGCCGAAGAAGTCGCTCAGTACGAAAAGGCCATGACGCGGTTGCACAAGGACAGTCCGGGTCCCGAGGAGAGCCGCGATCTCCTTCGTGGTCTCCTCCAACTCACCTGATTCATCGTTACGATGACGGTCCGATGGGAGTCTGCACCTGAGTTGGGGATCGTATGTCGTTCTTCTACGAGCTGGCCGACCAGTACATCGACGGTGAGTGGCGGACCGGAACCGGCTCGTGGGACATCATCGATTTCAATCCCTACAACGGTGAGAAACTCGCCGCGATCACCATCGCCACCGCGCGCGAGGTCGACCTGGCCTACCGCGCCGCCGAACGCGCCCAGGAGTCCTGGGCCGCCACGGGACCGTACCGGCGCCGGGCAATTCTGGAACGTGCGCTGCGCATCATCGAGGAGCGGCACGAAGCGATCGTCGAGGTCATCATCGACGAACTGGGCGGCATCCGTTCCAAGGCCGAGCAGGAGATCCACGTCGCCAAGGAATTCCTGCGCGACGCGACACGGCTGGCGCTGAGCCCCATGGGCCGCATTCTGCCCTCCCTGGTGGACGGCAAGGAGAACCGCGTCCACCGTAGGCCGATAGGCGTCGTCGGTGTCATAAGCCCCTTCAACTTCCCTTTCCTGGTGGCGATGAAGTCCGTCGCTCCGGCTCTCGCCCTCGGCAACGCCGTCGTCCTTAAGCCCAACCAGAACGCCCCGGTCTCGGGCGGTGTGCTGCTGGCGAAGATCTTCGAGGACGCCGGGCTGCCCGCAGGACTCCTCAACGTGCTGATCACCGATGTCGCCGAGATCGGGGACGCGTTCATCGAGCACCCCGTGCCGAAGATGATCTCCTTCGCGGGTACGGACCGGGTCGGTCGGCACGTCGGCGCCGTCGCGGCCGGGCACTTCAAGCGCACGATCCTCGAACTCAGCGGCAACAGCGCCCTGGTGGTGCTGGACGACGCGGACGTCGACCATGCCGTCGACGCCGCCGTCTTCAGCCGATTCATGTACCAGGGCCAGGTATGCATGGCCGCCAACCGCGTCCTGGTGGACCGTCGTGTCGAGCGGGAGTTCACCGAGAAGTTCACCGCCCGGGTGGCCGCGCTGCGGACCGGCGACCCCCGCGACCCGCGGACCGAGATCGGCCCGGTCATCGACACGTTCCAGGCCGACGCGCTGACCGCCTTCGTCGACCAGGCCCTCGCCGAGGGGGCCACCGCGCCCGTACGGGGCCGTACGCGCGGCAACCTCGTCGAACCGACCGTGCTC
The DNA here is from genome assembly GCF_042892615.1 of Streptomyces sp. NPDC001750. Classification (NCBI taxonomy): domain Bacteria; kingdom Bacillati; phylum Actinomycetota; class Actinomycetes; order Kitasatosporales; family Streptomycetaceae; genus Streptomyces; species Streptomyces sp. NPDC001750. The sequence continues at coordinate 37,785 of NZ_JBIAUE010000025.1, forward strand.
ACCGGGCTGCCGGAGGACTCCCCGCTGCTGTCCCAGGAGATATTCGGCCCGGTGGTGGTCCTGATGACGTTCGACGGCGAGGACGAAGCCGTACGGATCGCCAACGCCACCCCGTACGGTCTGAGCGGCGCCGTCCACACCCGTGGCGTCGAGCGCGGGGTGCGGTTCGCGCGGCGCGTGGTCAGCGGGATGTTCCACGTCAACGGGCCCACCGTCCAGGACGACCCGCTGGTGGTCTTCGGCGGCGAGAAGTCCTCCGGGGTCGGCCGGCTGAACGGCGAGGCGGCCGTGGAAGCCTTCACCACCCAGACGTGGATGTCCATCCAGCACGGGCGGAGCGCGTTCCCCTTCTGAGGTGCCCGCTGCGGGGAACGTGCCCGCTGTGGGTTCCGAGGGACGCTGTGCATCTGTTCCGGGGCCGCGCCGATCCGGGGCGGCCATGGGGACGCCGGTCAGGGCATCCATCGGGCGTCGGTCGGGCGTCGTCGGGCGCCCGTTGCGCAATGAGGTCAGGATCTGACCTCTTGGGGTCCTAACGTGACCGGCGTCAGGAAGAACAAGCAGAATCCGGCACGGTTCCCGAGGTGGACATCATGGTCACTCACGTTCCCGCAGAAGCTTTCGGTGACGAGCGCGGCGCGCTTCTCTCCTTCGTCGAGGCGCAGCGCGGCGCGATCCGTCGCTCGCTGATCGGTCTGACCGCGCAGCAGGCGGCGAGCCGTCCCAGCGCGAGCGAACTGTCCCTGGGCGGGCTGCTCAAGCACGTCGCCGAGACGGAGCTCAACTGGCTGCGGATGGCCCAGCAGCGGCCGAGCGAGACTTCGCGCAACCAGGAGACCTGGGCGGACAGTTTCCGGCTCGCCGACGACGAGACCGTGGAGGGGATGCTGGAGTCCTGGGAGGACATCGCGGTCCAGGTCGAGAAGTTCATCCGCTCGGTGCCCAGCCTGGACGACACCTTCCCGCTTCCCGCGGCGCCCTGGTTCCCCAAGGAGGGGCGGGTCTCGATGCGCTGGCTGCTGCTCCACCTCGTCGAGGAGCACGCGCGTCACGCCGGACATGCCGACATCATCCGGGAGTCCCTGGACGGCAGCACCGCGCTCGAGCTGGTCGCCAAGGCGGGGGGTTACGCTGGTCAAAGTTGATCAGGAGGGGTGCGTGACATGTCCGCGATCCGGCTGCTCGTCCTGTGCGCGGTGCGTCAGCACGGGCGGGCGCACGGCTATCAGGTCCGCAACGATCTGGAGTACTGGGGCGCCCACGAGTGGTCCAACGCCAAACCCGGATCGATCTACCACGCGCTGAAGCAGATGGCGAAGCAGGGGCTGCTGGTCGCCCACGAGACCGCTCCGAGCACGGTGGGCGGCCCGCCCCGGACCGAGTACGAGATCACCGAGCGGGGGAACGAGGAGTACCTGGCACTGCTGCGCGAGGCACTGACCTCGTACGACCAGAAGCCGGACGCACTGGCGGCGGGCCTCGGCGGCATGGTCGACCTGGAGCGGTCCGAGGTGATCGGGCTGCTCAGGCAGCGGGTGGCCGGTCTCGCGGCCTGGCGGGCATCGGTCACGGAGTACTACACGCCGGAGGCCGGGCCCGAAGCGCTCGGGCACATCGGCGAGATCATGAACATGTGGGTCCACTCGGCGGATGCGGGGGCCGAGTGGACGCGCGGGCTGATCGCCCGGATCGAGGGCGGGGCGTACTGCTTCGCGGGGGAGGGCGAACCGTTCGTCGGCGTGCTCGCGGAGGGGCAGGAGAATCCGTACGCGACCGGCGTCCAGGATCCCGGCGACGACGAGTGACCGGGCGGAAGGGCGAGCGACCGGTCGGAAGTGGGTGGTGGAGGCCGGTGACGCACGTCAGCGGCGGACATCAGTGGCGGACGTCAGTGGCGGACGTCAGTGGTGGAAGGACGTCGCCGCCTGCTTGTCGTGGCTCAACGGATGTGGCTGACGGCGTAGTTCGGGCAGGATCAGTCGGAGGTCCTCCGTGAGCAGTTCGGCCAGGTCCGACGAGAAGCCGTTGCGGCACACCACCCGCAGCACGGACAGGTCCTGCCGGTTGGCCGGGAAGGTGTACGCGGGCACCAGCCAGCCGTGCTCGCGCAGCCGCCGCGACACGTCGAAGACGTCGTACGCCTCCACGTCCGGTGTGGTCGTCAGCGCGAAGACGGGCAGCTGATCGCCCCGCGTGAGCAGCCGGAAGTCCCCCAACTCCTCGATCTTTCCCGCCAGTTCGCAGGCGATGTCACGGGACGACTGCTGGACGGCCCGGTATCCGTCCCGGCCCAGCCGCAGGAACGTGTAGTACTGCGCGACCACCTGGGAGCCGGGCCGGGAGAAGTTCAGCGCGAAGGTCGGCATGTCGCCGCCCAGGTAGTTGACCCGGAAGACCAGTTCCTCGGGAAGTTCGGCGGGCGAGCGCCACAGCGCCCAGCCGACGCCGGGGTAGACCAGTCCGTACTTGTGGCCCGAGGTGTTGATCGAGGAGACCCGGGGAAGCCGGAAGTCCCACACCAGGTCCGGGTCCAGGAACGGCGCGATCATCCCGCCGGACGCCCCGTCGACATGGACGGGGACGTCGAGGCCGGTGCGTTCCTGGAGCGCGTCCAGGGCGGCACAGAGTTCGGCGATCGGCTCGTACGAGCCGTCGAAGGTGGAGCCGACGACGCCGACGACGCCGATGGTGTTCTCGTCGCAGAGGTCGGCCGCCGCCTGCGGGTCGAGATGGAAGCGGTCGCCCTCCATCGGGACCTGCCGCGCCTCGATCTCCCAGAAGTTGCAGAACTTCTCCCAGCAGACCTGCACGTTGATGCCCATGACCAGGTTCGGCCGGGCGGACGCCGGATAACGTTCCGCGTTCCTGGCCGCCCAGCGGCGCTTCAGCGCCATTCCCGCCAGCATGCACGCCTCGCTGGAGCCGGTCGTCGAGCAGCCCACGGCGGCCGACGGATCGGGTGCGTTCCACAGATCGGCGAGCATCGCCACGCACCGTCGCTCCAGCTCCGCGGTGCGCGGGTACTCGTCCTTGTCGATCATGTTCTTGTCGCAGCACTCGCCCATCAGCACCCTGGCCTGGGGCTCCATCCAGGTGGTGACGAAGGTGGCGAGGTTGAGCCGCGCGTTGCCGTCCAGCATCAACTCGTCATGGACCAGTTGGTACGCGGTCGACGGCGGCATCGGCCCGTCGGGAAGCCGGTGGCGGGGCGGCGCCGTCTCCATGCCGGCGACCGGATCGGCCTCCCCGAAGAACGGGTTGAGGGCGAGCCTGCGGCGTTCCCGGGACGGTTCCGTGCCGCGGGGCGAACCAGTGTGGAGAGACATCGGCGGACAACCCTTCTCGGCTCTCGACGGACTTCGGGCGGCGGGGGGATCAACTCTCCGCGGCGAGGCCGCCTTGACGGCACGGGCGGACCTCACGACCCGCTCGGCCCGGATCCGGGCGGCGGTCAGCGTCTGCTCGCCGACCGGGATGTCGCCCTGCCCCGAAACGGGCGAGGTGCCGTACGGATCCCCGTCGACACACTTCACGGGCTCCGTGCAACCGGGGGTGACCAGGATGCCGCCGAAGTGGTGAACCGTGTTGTGGAGCGCCAGCAGGCTGGATTCCTGGCCGCCGTGCGTGGTGCTGGTGGAGGTGAAGCCGCGGTACACCTTGATCGGCGAGCCGGCCCGCCTGCCAGAGGCCCCCGAGGGGGTCCAGGAACTGCTTCAGCTGGGGGGTGACGTTGCCGAAGCGGGTGGGCGTGCCGAGGATCACGGCGTCCGCCCAGATCATGTCGTCGGGCGACGCCTCGGCGACATCGGCGGTCGCCCTCGCGTTGGCGGCCCAGGCCGGACTGGAGCCGATGGCGGCCTGCGGGGCGGGTTCGGCGGCCTTGCGCAGCCGTACCCCCGCACCGGTCTTCTCCGCGTACTCCGCGACGGCTTTGGCCATCGCGGCGACCGTGCCGGTCGAGGAGTAGTGGATGGCGGCGACGTCGACGGGCGTGGGCATCGCGGAGACCTCCGGCAGGCACGAGGGAACGCATCCGAACATATCCGGGCTTATCCCTATGGAGGGGACGATACGGAACATGGGGGCGTCCGGCGCGTCGGCCGGCCGCTCGGCCGAGTGGCCGGCCTGGCCGAGCGGTGCCGCGAGGGGCTCGGGCTTGCACCTCACGTGACGTCAGGACGCAGGATCGGAACGTACCCGGGATTCAGGCGTCCCCGGGGTGGGAGGCGCCGGGTGCGGAGAAGGGAGCGGGAGGGTCGTGGACTACTCCGTGGGACAGGTGGCCGGCTTCGCCGGGGTCACGGTGCGCACCCTGCACCACTACGACGCCATCGGGCTGCTCTCGCCCGGTGGGCGCAGCCACTCCGGTCACCGCCGGTACGACGACGCGGACCTGGACCGGTTGCAGCAGATCCTGTTCTACCGGGAGCTGGGCTTCCCGCTCGATGAGATCACGGTACTGCTCGACGACCCGGACGCGGACCCGCAGGACCACCTGCGCCGCCAGCACCGACTGCTGACCGACCGGATCGCCGGGCTCCAGAAGATGGCGGACGCCGTCGAGACAGCCATGGAGGCACGGAAGATGGGCATCAACCTCACGCCGGAGGAGAAGTTCGAGGTGTTCGGGGACCAGGACCCCGAGGAGCACGCGGAGGAGGCCGAACGCCGCTGGGGCGGCACCGACCCCTACGTCGAGTCGCAGCGTCGGGCCGCCCGGTACACGAAGGAGGACTGGAAGCGGATGCAGGCGGAGATGGCCGACTGGGACGCCGCCTACGCCGCGCTGATGGAGGCCGGTGAGCCGGCCACCGGTGCGCGCGCCATGGACCTGGTCGAGGCGTACCGGCAGCACATCACCAAGTGGTTCTACCCGTGCACGCCCGAGATGCATCGGGCGCTCGCGGAGATGTACGTGTCCGACCCGCGCTTCCGCGCCCGCTACGAGTCGATCCGGCCCGGCATGGCCGAGCACCTGCGCGACGCCGTCGTCGCCAACGCGGAACGCCTCTCGTAGTCGCTCGCGGCCGTGCGGCGGCCTCGCGCGGCCGTGCGGCGCCGCACAAGGGAGCGCTTTGTCCCGGTTGGCCCGGTCCGTGCGCCCGTGAGGGAGACTGGAACCCGACGACGGCATTCTGCGTTGATAGCTTTGGGCGGCCACGCAGTTGTCGGCGGCCACGCAGCCGCCATCGACCGACTCAGGAGCCCGGACCCTTGAATACGCTTGCGCTCGGACCGAGCTGGCTGGACCCGGACTATCTCATCAACACCTTCGGACTCCCCGGTGTCCTTCTCATCGTCTTCGCCGAGTCCGGACTGCTGATCGGCTTCTTCCTGCCCGGTGACTCCCTGCTCTTCACCACGGGCCTGCTGGTGACCACGGACCAGCTGCGGTCCCCGCTGTGGATGGTCTGCACGCTGGTGGCCGCGGCTGCGATCATCGGTGACCAGGTGGGGTATCTCTTCGGCCGCAAGGTGGGCCCGGCGCTCTTCAGGCGCCCGGACTCCCGCCTCTTCAAGCAGGAGAACGTCGAGAAGGCGCACGACTTCTTCGAGAAGTACGGGCCGAAGTCGCTGATCCTGGCCCGCTTCGTCCCCGTGGTGCGCACGTTCACGCCGATCATCGCCGGTGTGAGCCGGATGAACTACCGCTCGTTCATCGTGTTCAACATCATCGGCGGAATCCTGTGGGGGGTCGGCGTCACGCTCCTCGGCTCCGCCCTCGGCAAGATCGAGTTCGTCCACAAGAACATCGAGGCGATACTCATCCTGATCGTGCTCATCTCGGTGGTGCCGATCGCGATCGAGTTCCTGCGGGCCCGTTCCAAGGCGAAGAAGGAAGCGGCGGCGGGTATCGCGGCTTCGGGCGACGGGGCGGCCGCCGACGGCGGCCCGGTCGCCGTCCAGCGCGGGCGCCACGCCAAGCGCTGACCGGGCCCCGAGTCCCACGACACTCGCTTCCCGCGGGGGCGTACGCGTACGGCGCGTACGCCCCCGCGGCGTATCCACCGACTCGGCTCCTCGACTCCGTCCCCCGGTATCGCGGGCCCGGACACTCGGGCCGCAGGCCCGCGGGCCGAGACTCCGGCGGGGAGTCCGGAGCTCCGGCCCGGAGGTCGCGACCGGCTCAGAAGCCGCGCGTCCGCTTGGCCGCGCGGCGGTTCGCCCCGCCGACCTCTCCCGGCACCCGCATGAACAACCGGGAGATCTCGCTCCCCAGGTTCACCCCGATGGCGATGGCCAGCGCCGTCGCCACGGCGGTGGACAGCGACACGAGCCCGGCGTTCACGTTCCCCTGCGCCACGGCCAGCAGCCCGAAGTACGTGGCCGAACCCGGCAGCAGCGGGCCGATCGCGGCCGTGATGAAGGGGAGCGACGAGGTGTGCCGGTAACGCGAGAAGAGCTGTCCGAACAGGCCCACCAGACCGGCCGCCGTCGCCGTCGCCAGCACCGGTGAGATGCCTCCGGTACGGGCCATCGCCCCGAAGATCACCCAGGCCACGGCGCCGTTGAGGGTGACCGCCAGGACCGTGGAACGGTCCTGCTGGAGCAGGATCGCGAAGGCGAAACAGAGCGCCATCGACGCCAGGATCTGCACCACGGGCCGGTCGGGGACGAAGAACCTGGTTCCAGGGTTCAGCTGTGCGCCCAGCTGGAGGCCCATGTACAGCACGAGCAGCACACCGACGACGATGCCGATGAACAGGTACATGACTTCGAGCAGGCGTGCCGCCGCCGTGATGTAGAAACCGGTCAGTCCGTCCTGCACGCCCGCGACCAGGGCCCGTCCCGGCAGCAGCGCGAACAGCCCACCCGTGATGACCGCGGACGGCCGCAGGTCCGACCAGTGGGTCAGGGTCAGCGCCACGCCCAGCGCGGCCGGCGGCATCGCCGCCACCACGAACTGGTAGAACTCCGGCAGCCCGCGGCCGGCGCACAACCAGGCGAGCCGGTCACCGAGCATCGCGCCGATCGCCGCCACCACGAACACCAGCGCGCCACCGCCGACCAGCACCGAGGCCGCCCCCGCGAGACCGCCGCCGGCCAGCGTCAGCACCCAGCCGGAGTACGGGTGCCGGTTGCGTCGTATCTCGGCCAGGCGCCGGTAGGCGTCCTCCAGCGAGACCTCGACGTCCCCGGTGGTGATGTCGTCGATGAGCCGGAAGACGGCGGCCAGCCGGGTGTAGTCGGTGCCGCGGCGGCGTACGGTACGGCTCGCCGTCACCGGGTCGTCGACCAGCGACGGCTGGTACGAGATGGACAACAGGGTGAAGGTGACCGTGGGCTCGCTGCGGTCCAGCCCGTAGCTGCGGGTCACCGCGAACATCGCCGCCTCGACATCCTCGGCGCCCTCGCCACCGGCGAGCAGCAGTTCCCCGATGCGCAGCGTCAGGTCGAGCACGCGCGGCACCGCCGGGCCCGTCTCGTCGGACTTCTGCACCAGCTCGGGCGCGGGACGCTCGGCGACCGGCATGCGCAGCATCGTGCGCATCCGGTCCTGCCAGGGAGCCTCCTTGGTCAGCTGGATCATCGGGCTGCCGTGCGCGGGAGTGAAGGCAGGAGGCGATTGGCGGGCGCGGTACGTGCGCGGCGGCGCGAAGGCGGAGCCGATCGTGTCCGAGCCCGAACCGGAACCCGGTCCCGAGCCGGAGGCGGAACCCGAAGCGGAACCGGCTCCGGCCCCCTGGGGCTCGGTCGCCAGACCGGCCGGAACGGCGAATTCCGAGGTCGGGTGGTCGTCGTCCGCGGCCGACGCGGGCGGCTCCACCCCCGCCGGTGGTACGAAGGCGCTGCGCGCCTCGTCGGACTGGGGCTTCTGGTCCTCCGGACCGCCCGGTTCCGCCGCCACTCGACCAGTTCCTCCTCGGCTGTGCGACCTCGGCTCGCGCCTCTGCACCCCAGTATGGGCACGGGCGGGGCCGGTAACGCGAGGGGCCGGACGTACGGAACGGGCGTAAGGAACGGGCGGGCGCGGCGGGCAGGCGAAACGGGCGGCACTCCGCGGGAAGGAGTGCCGCCCGTTTCCGGAACGTCAGTGTCGGCCGGGCCGCACACAAAACCGTGGGCGGGAGTCTGAGCGCGGAACCGCGGACGGAACCGCGGGCCGGAGCACAAACGGAACCACTAAACGGACCGCGAACGGAACCGTGATCGGATCCGCGAACGGAACCCTGATCGGACCCGCGGACCGGACCGTGGACGTCAGTGCGCGCCGCCCTGCGCCTCAAGGCGCTTGTAGGACGCCTCGATCTCGGCCTCGGCCTCGGCGCGGCCCACCCAGTCGGCGCCCTCGACCGACTTGCCGGGCTCCAGGTCCTTGTAGACCTCGAAGAAGTGCTGGATCTCCAGGCGGTCGAACTCCGACACGTGGTGGATGTCGCGCAGGTGCTCCACCCGGGGGTCGGAGGCCGGCACGCACAGCAGCTTGTCGTCGCCGCCGGCCTCGTCCGTCATGCGGAACATGCCGATGGCGCGGCACTTGATGAGGCAACCGGGGAAGGTCGGCTCGTCCAGGAGGACCAGCGCGTCCAGCGGGTCGCCGTCCTCGCCGAGGGTGTTCTCGACGAAGCCGTAGTCCGCCGGGTAGCTCGTCGAGGTGAAGAGCCGACGGTCCAGACGGATCCGACCGGTCTCGTGGTCCACCTCGTACTTGTTCCGCGAACCCTTCGGAATCTCGATGGTGACGTCGAACTCCACGGGTGGCTCCTCCATGATCAAGACATACGACTGGTGATTAAGTGTCCCCCACGCAGATGTGTGCTCGCGAAAGGGGCTGGTCAACGGTGGACGAGCCGGTGAAGAGACCGTCGGTCAACCCGCTGGACAGACTGGGCGCGCTCACCCGCAGGGGCGGTGCGACCAGGCTGAAGGGACTGAGCGACCGGCAGTTCACGGCCGTCGCCGCCGGCCTCGGTCTGGTGCTCGCGGCCGGCGCCGCCCTTGCCGCCGGTCCGTGGGACTCGGGTCAGCGTAAGGCCGAGCAGGACTGGGCCGCGGCCCGCGGCGGCACAGGTGGCGTACATCACGAAGCCGGTACGCCGTCCGGCGCGCGTCCCGCGCCCAGCGCCCCGCCCGTCCTGGCCCCCCTCTCCGTCCCGGGCGGCGCCGCCGACACCGCGGACGACTCCGCCCCCGGCGGGACGGCGTCCGCCCCGACCGCCGCCCTCGGCCGGCTGCTGAAGGACCCCGCCCTGGGCACCGCGCGCGCCGCCGTCGTCATCGACACCGCCACCGGGAAGCGGCTCTACGAGCAGGGCGCCGACACGCCCATGACCCCCGCCTCCACGGTCAAGATCGCCACCTCGGCCGCCGCCCTGAGCGCGCTCGGCCCCCACCACCGCATCGCCACGACGGTCCGGGCGTCCCCCGACTTCCGTGCCGTCACCCTGGTCGGCGGCGGCGACCCCACCCTCGACGAGCCGGCCCTGCGCGCCCTGGCCGCCGACACCGCCCGGGTCCTGAAGCAGCGGGGTGTGACGAAGGTCCGCCTCGCGTACGACACCTCCCGCTACTCCGGGCCCGCACGGCATCCGATCGGCCGCAACGAGAACATCGCGCCCCTCACCGCGCTGATGACCGACGAGGGCCGGCTCGACCGCAGCGACAGCGGGCCCGCCCCGCGCAGCGACGACCCGGCCGGCGACACCGCCCGCGCCTTCGGCGAACTGCTCGACGACGCGGGGATCGCCGTCCCGTCCGGGCCGGTGTCCGGCCGCGCGCCCGCCGGCTCCCGCCCGGTCGCCCGGCATCTGTCCGCCCCGCTCTCGGCCCTGGTCGAACGCGCCCTGACCAACAGCGACAACGACATCGCCGAGGCCCTCGCCCGGCAGACCGCCGTGGCCGCGGGCGAACCGGCCGACTTCGACGGCGCCCGACGCGCCGTCACCGCGCGGCTCGGCGCGCTCCAACTGCCGCTGAAGGGCGCGAACCTCGCCGACGGCAGCGGGCTGAACCGCAAGGACAAGGTCACCGCCGGACTGCTGGCCGGGCTCCTCGCCCGCGCCGCCGACCCGGCCCACCCCGAGCTGCGCCCGGTCCTCACCGGCCTCCCCGTGGCCGGGTTCACCGGCACGCTCAGCGACCGCTACACCGCGAAGTCCGCGGGCACCGGCCTGATCCGTGCCAAGACCGGCACCCTGACCGGGGTGAACTCGCTCGCCGGCACGGTCGTCGACGCACGGGGCCGGCTGCTCGCCTTCGCCTTCCTGGCCTCGGGCACCACCTCCCCGTCCGAGGCGCAGTCCTCCCTCGACGCCCTCGCCACCAGCCTCGCCGCCCCCACCCGGTGAACCGGTGCGCCCGGTGAGCCGGTGCCCCTCCCGGCACCGGTCCGCCGGCCGCCCGGACCCCGGGCTTCCGCGCGTGGCCCCGTCAACACCCCGGCGCGGACGGAGCCGAGCACGTACGGTTGACACATGACGAGCATCGGTGGGGCCGAGATGGTCGACTGGAATCTCGCGGTCGCGACCGCGACCCGGCTGGTCCGGCCCGGGCCGGAGATCAGCCGTGAGGAGGCCCGCGAGGTCGTCGCGGAGCTGCGTCGGCACGCCAAGGCGTCCGAGGACCACGTCCGCTCCTTCACCCGGATGATCCCCGAGGGGACCGAACCGGAGGACACCCCGGTCCTGGTCGTGGACCGGGCCGGCTGGATCCGGGCCAACGCCGACGGCTTCCGCGAACTGCTCCGCCCGCTGCTGGGGAAGATGCGCGAGCGGCGCGGCAACGGCCCCGGAGGAGTCGTGCTCGGCGCCGTCGGCGGCAAGGTGACCGGTGTCGAGGTGGGGATGCTGCTGTCGTTCCTGGCCTCCCGGGTCCTCGGCCAGTACGAGACGTTCGCACCCGCCGGGCGCGAATTCCCGGCCGCGGCCGACGGCGGCAGGCTGCTGCTGGTCGCGCCGAACATCGTCCACGTCGAGCGCGAGCTGGCGGTCGACCCGCACGACTTCCGGCTCTGGGTCGCCCTGCACGAGGAGACCCACCGCACCCAGTTCACCGGTGTGCCCTGGCTGCGCGACCACCTCCAGGGCGAGATCCAGTCATTCCTCGAAGAGACCGACGTCGACCCGATGACCTTCCTGGAGCGGCTTCGTGAGGCCGTCCAGTCGCTGGCCGGGGGCCGCCCCGAGGGCGAGGACGGCGAGGAGGGCGGACGCAGCCTCGTCGAACTCGTCCAGACCCCCGCCCAGCGGGAGATCCTCGGCCGGCTCACCGCCGTGATGTCCCTGCTCGAAGGGCACGCCGACTACGTGATGGACGGCGTCGGACCCGAGGTCGTCTCCTCCGTCGCCGAGATCCGCGAGAAGTTCCAGCAGCGCCGGGCGCGCGGGGCGAGCCGCCTCGACCAGGCGCTGCGCAAGCTCCTCGGGCTCGACGCCAAACTGCGCCAGTACCGCGACGGCGAACAGTTCGTCCGCGCCGTGGTCGACGAGGTGGGCATGGACGGCTTCAACCGGGTCTGGACCTCGCCGAACACGCTCCCCACCAAGGCGGAGATCTCGAAGCCCGCGGACTGGATCGCGAGGGTGCACCGCAGGGCGGAGTGAGGGTGCACCGTAAGGCAGAGCCGCGACCATGGCGGCCACGACGGCGCGCGACAGGACAAGAACGCTCCGGTAATCACCCATCCGAGGGACCGTAGAGGCATGGGAAGGCGTGCAATGCTCGATGGACGGCTTGCCTCTGTCACCATCGATGCACTCTGAGTGACGGAATTCTCACTCGTCCCGTCACTCCTAGGCACTCCCGATACTCCACGAAGGGCACCGGACATGGGTCCCCATCCTGCGGTCGCGGCGATACGCCTGGCGGTCCGCCGCGTACTCCACGACGTACTCACCGAACACACTCGCAACAACGCCCGCGACAGCAACCACGGCCACAGCTGCGACAACGCCGGACGCGCCCGCGACGCCGGGCACCCCCGGCGCACTCCGCACCCCGGGTTCGCCGAAGCCGGCGCGGGCAGACAGCGCCCCGCACTCCCCGATACCCCACTGGTGCTCGTCGCATGCTCCGGCGGCGCCGATTCCATGGCACTCGCCTCCGCACTCGCCTTCGAGGCGCGCAAGCTCGACGTCCGGGCCGGTGGCATCACCGTCGACCACGGCCTCCAGGACGGCTCCGACACCCGGGCCGCCGAAGTCGTCGACCGCCTCGCCGCCATGCACCTCGACCCGGTCGAGTCCGTCGCCGTGCGCGTCGGCCAGGAGGGCGGGCCCGAGGCCGCCGCCCGTGACGCCCGCTACGCGGCCCTGGACGAGGCCGCCGAACGGCACGGAGCCGCCGCCGTGCTGCTCGGCCACACCCGCGACGACCAGGCGGAAACGGTGCTGCTGGGCCTCGCCCGCGGCTCCGGCATCCGGTCTCTCTCCGGCATGGCCGCCGCGTCCGGACCGTCCGGCCGCTACCGCCGCCCCTTCCTCCAGCTCGACCGGCAGACCGCCCGCAAGGCCTGCCTCGTCCAGTCCCTGCCCGTGTGGGACGACCCGCACAACATCGATCCCGCCTACACCCGCTCCCGGCTGCGCCACGAGGGCCTGCCCGCCCTGGAGAAGGCGCTGGGCAAGGGGGTCGTCGAGGCCCTGGCCCGTACCGCGCAGCTCTCCCGCGACGACGCCGACGCGCTCGACACCTGGGCCGCCGAGGCCGAGCGCACCGTACGGGACGAGGCGGGCCGGCTGGAGTGCGCCGCGCTGTACGCGCTGCCGCCCGCCGTACGCCGCCGGGTGCTGCGCCGGGCCGTCGTGGAGGCCGGTTCCCCGGCCGGTTCGCTGTTCGCCCGGCACATCGAGGAGGTCGACCGCCTGATCACCGGCTGGCGCGGCCAGCGGGCCATCAACCTGCCCGGCCGCGTCGAGGCCATGCGCCAGGGTGGCAGACTTGTGATTCGGCAGAGCTGAAGCACGAGCGGCTGACACGCAGGCGAGAGGCCGCCGCCGGTACGGGGCGCCGCCCCGGGCCCGGCAGGCACAGAAAGAGACGCGGGTGAACGAGAAGGACATGGGCACCGACCTCCAGTCGGTGCTCCTCACCAAGGAAGAGATCGACGCGAAGCTCGTCGAGCTGGCCGCGAAGATCGACGCGGAGTACGCGGGCAAGGACCTGCTCATCGTCGGCGTCCTCAAGGGCGCGGTGATGGTGATGGCGGACCTGGCGCGTGCGCTGTCCAACCCCGTCACCATGGACTGGATGGCCGTCTCGTCGTACGGCGCGGGCACCCAGTCCTCCGGAGTCGTCCGGATCCTGAAGGACCTGGACACCGACATCAAGGGCAAGCACGTCCTGATCGTCGAGGACATCATCGACTCGGGCCTGACCCTGTCCTGGCTGATGTCCAACCTCGGGTCGCGCGAGCCCGCGTCCCTGGAGATCTGCACGCTGCTGCGCAAGCCGGACGCGGCCAAGGTCGCGCTCGACTGCAAGTGGGTCGGTTTCGACATCCCCAACGAATTCGTCGTCGGCTACGGGCTGGACTACGCGGAGAAGTACCGCAACCTCCCCTTCGTCGGAACGCTCGCCCCGCACGTCTACGGCGGCTGACCGCCCGCCCGGTGCCGCCTTCCGGTACGGACCACGGCGGCGACCGACGGCGGGAACCTTTTACTCGATTCCCGTCGTTGAGACATGGAAGGACGGTTTTGACAGACGTCCCCGGCAGTCGCGGGTGACAATGCTGGGGTACCGTCCGAAGAACAGTCTTTTCTCACAGCAGCATTTACCTACGGGCAGGAGGGACGGGGCGTGATCGCCCCGTATGGATGGACGTGAAGCGATACTTCCGTGGGCCGGTCATGTGGATCGTGCTGGCCGTCCTCGCCGTGGTCGTGTTGATGCAGGTCGTCGGCTCGTCGGGCGGCTACAAATCGGTGGACACCGGCAAGGTGGTCCAGGCGATCAGCAGGGACCAGGTGGCGCAGGCCAAGCTGACCACCGGTGACGAACAGATCATCAAGATCGAGCTGAAGAACGGCCAGAAGCTCTCGGGCGAGTCCGGCGGCAAGTTCCAGGCGAACTACATCGGCAACCAGGGCGTCCAGCTCGCCGACACGCTGCAGCAGAAGTTCGAGAGCGGCAAGATCGACAAGGGCTACACGGTCTCCCCGTCGAAGCAGTCCCCGTTCATCTCGATCCTCCTGTCGCTGCTGCCCTTCGTCCTGATCGTGGTCGTCTTCCTGTTCCTGATGAATCAGATGCAGGGCGGCGGCTCCCGGGTCATGCAGTTCGGGAAGTCCAAGGCCAAGCTGATCACCAAGGACACCCCGAAGACGACGTTCGCCGACGTGGCGGGCTCGGACGAGGCGGTCGAGGAGCTCCAGGAGATCAAGGAGTTCCTCCAGGAGCCGGCGAAGTTCCAGGCCGTCGGTGCCAAGATCCCCAAGGGCGTCCTGCTGTACGGGCCTCCCGGTACGGGCAAGACGCTGCTCGCGCGCGCCGTCGCGGGGGAGGCGGGCGTCCCCTTCTACTCGATCTCCGGTTCCGACTTCGTCGAGATGTTCGTCGGTGTCGGTGCCAGCCGGGTCCGTGACCTCTTCGAGCAGGCCAAGGCGAACGCCCCGGCGATCGTCTTCGTCGACGAGATCGACGCCGTCGGCCGGCACCGCGGTGCCGGGATGGGCGGCGGTCACGACGAGCGCGAGCAGACGCTGAACCAGCTGCTCGTCGAGATGGACGGCTTCGACGTGAAGGGCGGCGTCATCCTGATCGCCGCCACGAACCGGCCGGACATCCTCGACCCGGCGCTGCTGCGTCCGGGCCGTTTCGACCGGCAGATCGCGGTCGACCGGCCGGACATGCAGGGCCGTCTGGAGATCCTCAAGGTCCACCAGAAGGGCAAGCCGGTCGCGAAGGACGTCGACCTCGGCGCCGTTGCCCGGCGCACGCCCGGCTTCACCGGCGCCGACCTGTCGAACGTGCTGAACGAGGCGGCGCTCCTCACGGCGCGCAGCAACCAGAAGCTGATCGACAACAAGATGCTCGACGAGGCCATCGACCGCGTCGTGGCGGGCCCGCAGAAGCGGACCCGGATCATGTCCGAGAAGGAGAAGAAGATCACCGCGTACCACGAGGGCGGACACGCCCTGGTCGCGGCGGCTTCTCCGCAGGCGGACCCGGTCCACAAGATCACGATCCTCTCCCGCGGCCGCGCCCTCGGTTACACGATGGTGCTCCCGGAGGAGGACAAG
This sequence comes from Streptomyces sp. NPDC001750, assembly GCF_042892615.1. NCBI lineage: Bacteria > Bacillati > Actinomycetota > Actinomycetes > Kitasatosporales > Streptomycetaceae > Streptomyces > Streptomyces sp. NPDC001750. The sequence goes on from NZ_JBIAUE010000025.1 coordinate 52,967, forward strand.
TACTCCACGACGCGCAACGAGATGCTCGACCAGCTGGCCTACATGCTGGGTGGGCGCGCGGCCGAGGAGCTGGTCTTCCACGACCCGACCACCGGTGCGGCGAACGACATCGAGAAGGCCACGGCCACGGCCCGCGCGATGGTCACGCAGTACGGCATGACGGAGCGTCTCGGCGCGATCAAGTTCGGCGGCGACAACACCGAGCCCTTCGTGGGCCGGGAGATGGGCCACCAGCGCGACTACTCGGAAGAGGTCGCGGCCCTCGTCGACGAAGAGGTCAAGAAGCTCATCGAGACCGCCCACAACGACGCGTGGGAGATCCTCGTCGAGAACCGCGACGTGCTGGACAACCTCGTTCTCCAGCTCCTGGAGAAGGAGACCCTCGGCAAGGAGGAGATCGCCGAGATCTTCGCCCCGGTCGTGAAGCGCCCGGCCCGCCCGGCGTGGACCGGTTCCGCACGGCGCACTCCGTCGACGCGGCCCCCGGTGCTCTCGCCGAAGGAGCTCGCGCTGACCAACGGCGCCACCACGGCGAACGGCTCGGTCGTCCCGGCGGACAGCGTTCCGGCGACCGAGGTGCTGCCGGAGGACCGCCCCGAGTCCTGATCCGGATGTGGTCCCTGTCACGGGGGCCGGACCGGGCTCGGAATGGATGCCGCGCCCTCGCAGGTTCTAGCCTGTGAGGGCGCGGCTTTTTCGTACGACCGTACGAGAAGTGTGTGCGGTGACAGCTCAGAGGAACGAGGCACAGATGACCGACCCGGTGACGTTGGACGGCCAGGGGCCGATCGGCGAGTTCGACGAGAAGCGGGCCGAGGCCGCCGTGCGCGAGCTCCTCCTCGCCGTGGGCGAGGACCCGGACCGCGAGGGGCTGCGCGAGACGCCGAGCCGGGTGTCGCGGGCGTACAAGGAGATTCTCGCCGGGCTGCGGCAGGTGCCCGAGGACGTCCTGACCACCACGTTCGATCTCGGACACGACGAGATGGTCCTGGTGAAGGACATCGAGATCGTCAGCCTCTGCGAGCACCACCTGCTGCCGTTCCACGGGGTGGCCCACGTCGGCTACATCCCGGCGGAGAGCGGCAAGATCACGGGTCTGTCGAAGCTCGCCCGCCTGGTCGACGTGTTCGCCCGCAGGCCCCAGGTGCAGGAGCGGCTGACCACGCAGATCGCGGACTCGCTGATGCGCATCCTGGAGGCGCGCGGCGCGATCGTGGTCATCGAGGCGGAGCACATGTGCATGTCCGTCCGGGGCATCCGCAAGCCCGGTGCGAAGACGACGACCTCGGCGGTGCGCGGCCAGCTGCGCGACGCGTCCACACGGGCCGAGGCGATGAGCCTGATACTGGCCCGCTAACGACCTCGTCCACGATTGGCAGTGGAGGAAGGAGCGGCGTCTGAGGCCTTCGAATCCAAGGCGGAGGAGGGAGTCGACGCGGAGCGTCGGGGACTGACGACAACGCCGGAGGCGGAGGTCCCAGACACTGCGACGCCGCTGCCAATCGTGGACGAGGTCGTAAGCCCTGTCCGGCCGGGGAGGGGCCCTCGGGGCCCCCGTGGGGGCACGGAGTCCTTGCGCCGGCCGGGAGACGGCGGACGGCGGGGTTCTGGCTCCGGGCAGGCCGCCGTCAGGCGGACGAGCGGGTCTTGTCGCCGTCCTCGTCCTCCGGGAGCTTGCAGATGCGCTCCAGCCAGAGGGCCGCGGCGACCACCGCGATGCCGGCCAGGACCGCGAAGCCCGCGTAGATCGCCTGGTCGCGGCGGGCGGGGACGTCGAGGGAGCCGAGCAGGAAGACGCCCGTGCCGCCGTACATCCCGGAGACCAGGGCCACGACCAGCGCGCTGGCCTGGCCGAAGACGACGGCCCGTGCCGCCATCAGGGGTTCGACGCCCTTGGCTCCCGGTCGGCGCTCGCGCTGGGCGCGCAGCCGGGAACGGATGGAGAGCGCCGTTGCGAGCAGGATGGCGGCGATCACCGCGAGCACGATCGGCGCGGCGAGGGGAACGCTCGGCAGGCTGCCCAGGGAGTCCCAGAGGCGCGCACCGCCCCAGGAGAGCACCCCGGCCGCGGCGAAGAGGCCGATGAGTACCCCGAGCCGTAGTTGCTTCACCGAGTGATCCGCCCTTCGCCGCTCATGTCGTGTCCGTCCGGTCCTGCCGGGCCCGGTCGTGTCCGGCCGGATTCCGTCCGTCGAGCCTAACGACTACTCGGGCAGACGGAGTTCCAGGTCGGCGCGGGGCTGTATGCCGTCGCGGCCTACTTCGGCCAGCAGCTGCGCGACGGGACCGGCGCCCGGCAGCTGGGCGTCGGGCTCGATGTCGTGCCACGGGGCGAGGACGAAGGCCCGCTCGTGGGCCCGGGGGTGGGGAAGGGTGAGCTCCGGGTCGTCGGAGACGACGTCCGCGTACGCCACGATGTCGACGTCGATGGTGCGCGGGCCGAAGCGCTCCTCGCGGACCCGCTCGAACGCCTCCTCGATGGCCTGGCCGCGCTCCAGGAGCGAGGACGGGGGGAGCGTCGTCTTCACCACGACGACCGCGTTGAAGTACGAGGGCTGGGAGCCGGGGGCGACGCCCCAGGGCTCCGTCTCGTACACCGGTGAGACGGCCTTGACCCGCAGGCCCGGGGTGTCCTCCAGCGCGTCTATGGCGCCCTGGAGGGTCTCCAGCCGGTTGCCGAGATTGGACCCCAGGGAGAGCACGGCGCGTTTGGGGTTGGAGAGGGTGCTGTCCGCGGCGTCCACCTGCGCGACCACGGAGGCGGGGACCGGCTGTACGGTCGGGTCGCTCTGCCCCTTGGTGGAAAAACCAGTCATACTCGGCTCCGTGTGATGGTGATGGTGACATCGTCGAAGGGGACGGTGATCGGCGCGTCCGGTTTGTGCACCACCACCTCCACCTCCTCGACTCCTTCGTGCTTGAGGCATTTCTGGGCGATGCGCTCCGCGAGCGTCTCGATCAGATCGACCGGTTCTCCCTGCACGACCTCGACGACCTCCTCGGCGACGATGCCGTAGTGCACCGTCTTGGTCAGGTCGTCGGTGGCTGCCGCGGGGCGGGTGTCCAGGCCGAGCACCAGGTCCACGATGAAGGTCTGGCCCTCTTCCCGTTCCCGGGGGAAGACGCCGTGGTGTCCACGGGCCTTGAGGCCGCGCAGCGCGACACGATCCACGCGAATCACTCCTGCTGTCGTTGGGCGTAGAGACACGGGGCCGCGTGCGGACGGCGAGGTGCTCTCTTTCGAATCTACCTTCGAGCACCGACAGTGCTCCCCCGTGGGGGCTATGGACAGGACCTCACGGGACTGGTAGCCGCTACTACCCGCAGACGTGAATTCCAACCCTCCCGGGAGGTGAACTTTCCGGTCGGGAGACGGCTTCCGGACGATCAGGAAAGGGCTCGTTCGCGCTCAGGAGATGGCTTTCGGCCGGTCAGGAGGCGCCTTCGTCGTTTCCGTTCTCGTTCTCGTCGTCGTCGGACTCGGTCAGTACGGGCGAGCCGTGGTGGGACCAGAGCTTCCAGCCGTCGGGGGTGCGCCGGAACACGTTGGTGGCAACGACGAGCTGGCCGACGAGCGGTCCGAGCGCGTTGCCGTCCTCGGCGGGCCCGCCGCTGAGGATGTTCTCCGTACAGGTCACCAGGGCCGTGTCGCCGGTCATCGAGACCGAGACGTCGGTCAGGAAGAACTGGATGTACTCGGTGTTGGCCATGATCAGGGCGTAACTGCGCAGCACCTCGCCGCGGCCGCTGAGCACCGGCCAGCCGGGGTGGACGCAGGAGACGGTGAGATCCTCGCCCGGCAGCCACAGCCCGGACAGTTCGTCGAGGTCGCCGCGCTCCATCGCCTCGTAGAAGGCGTTGTTGGCCTGCTCGACGGCCGCGATGTCGGCGGCGGCCTCCGCGTGCTCGTCGCGCGGCCCGCTCACGCGGCCCCCTCGACGGCGCGGGCGACCCGGACGGCGTCGGCGGTGGCGCGCACCTCGTGGACCCGGACGGCCCAGGCGCCCGCGTGGGCGGAGAGCGCGGAGACCGCCGCGGTGGCGGCGTCGCGTTCCCGGGCGGGCGGCGGCGCGCCCTCGCCGGCCAGCACATGGCCGAGGAAGCGCTTGCGGGAGGCGGCGACCAGCAGCGGGCGGCCCAGGGCGTGCAGGTCGTCGAGGTGGGCGACCAGGGTGAGGTCGTGGGCGGCGTCCTTGGCGAAGCCGAGGCCGGGGTCGATGACGATCCGTTCCGGGGCGACGCCGCCGGCGACCACGGCGTCCATCCGTTCCCGCAGCTCCCGGACGACCTCGGCGACGATGTCCTGGTACACCGCGCGGCTGTTCATCGACTCGCTGAAACCGCGCCAGTGCATGACGACGAACGGCACTCCGGCATCGGCGACGACCCCGACCATGGCCGGGTCGGCGAGGCCGCCGCTCACGTCGTTGACCAGGGCGGCCCCGGCCGCGACGGCCTCCTCGGCGACCCCGGCCCGCATGGTGTCCACGGAGACCGTGACGCCCTCGGCGGCCAGGCCCCGGACCACCGGGACCACGCGCCGCAGCTCCTCCGACGCGTCCACCCGGCTGGCACCGGGCCGGGTCGACTCGCCGCCGACGTCGATCAGATCGGCGCCCTGCGCGACCAGGTCGAGACCGTGTTTGATCGCGGCCGTGGTGTCGAACCAGCGGCCCCCGTCGGAGAAGGAGTCCGGGGTCACATTGACGACACCCATGACCGCACAGCGGTCCCACTCCGGCAGGCCCTGGACCGTGCCTCGTCCACGCAACGTACTCATGCGACCAGCGTAGGCCCCGTACGGTGTGCCGGTTACGCGGCGCGGGCGTGCTGCTCGCGGTCCGTGGCCGGAGTGTGGGCGCAGGGGCGGGGCTGGGAGCTGGGGAACCGGCGGGCGAACGGGCGGGGCAGGGCGAGGTTCACGAAGCCCTCCGCCCGCATGGCGGCCAGGGAGATCCGGGGCAGGTCCCGGGCGGTGCGGTAGACCACGAAGCGGGGCTCCCAGCGGGGCCGGAACTTGGCGTTGAACTTGTACAGCGACTCGATCTGGAACCAGCGCGAGAGGAAGATCAGCAGCCCGCGCCAGAGCCGCAGCACCGGTCCCGCGCCCAGCTTCTCGCCGCGGGCGAGAGCGGAGCGGAACATGGCGAAGTTCAGCGAGACCCGTCCGACGGACAGCCGGGGAGCGGCCTGGAGGGCGGCGACGATCAGCAGCTCGTTCATGCCGGGATCGGCGGAGCGGTCGCGGCGCATGAGATCGAGGGACATGCCGTCGTGGCCCCACGGGACGAAGTGGAGCACGGCCTTCAGGTCGCCGTAGGGGGACTCGGCACCCGGTTCGTCGGCCTTGTGGGCGGTGGCGATGACGCAGTCCCCGTCGGCCGGGTCGCCGATCCGGCCGAGCGCCATGGAGAAGCCGCGCTCGGTGTCGGTGCCCCGCCAGTCGTCGGCCGCCCGGCGGATGCGGGCCAGTTCGTCCTCGCCGATGTCGCGTGCGCGCCGGACCCGGGTCTCGTAGCCGAGGCGTTCAATGCGCTTCACCATCTGGCGCACGTTGCGCATCGGGCGCCCGGCGAGCGAGAAATCCGCGACGTCCACCACCGCCTCGTCGCCGAGTTCCAGCGCGTCGAGCCCGGTCTCGCGGGTCCAGACCTCGCCGCCGGTCTCGCTGCAGCCCATCACGGCGGGGGTCCAGGAGTGGGCCCTGGCCTCGTCCATGAAGCGTTCGATGGCGCCGGGCCATGCCTCCACGTCGCCGATCGGGTCGCCGCTCGCCAGCATCACCCCGGACACGACCCGATAGCAGACGGCCGCCTTGCCGCTCGGGGAGAAGACGACGGCCTTGTCGCGGCGGAGCGCGAAGTGGCCGAGCGAGTCCCGGCCGCCGTGCTTCTCCAGCAGGGCGCGCAGCCGGGCCTCGTCGTCCCCGGTGAGGCGCGCGGCGGGGTGTTCGGGACGGAAGGCCAGGTAGATGGTGGTGACGGCGGTCAGCAGGCCGAGGGCGCCGAGCGAGTACCCCACGGTCCAGGAGGTGTCCCCGCCGTAGTCCACGGGGCCCTCCACACCGAACAGCCCGTACAGCACGTGCTGGAGCCGGTCGGCGATACTGGGGCTGCCCACGATCCGCCGGGGATGGGAGCTGACGATGACGAGGCCCAGGCCCATCGAACCCGCACCGAGCACCACGAAGTTGGCCAGTGCCCACCAGCGGCTCCTCGGGTCGGGGAGCGCGGAGAACTCGCCGCGGTGACGGACCAGCAGCGCGCAGAGGGCCAGCGAGACGAGCATGCCGGTGATCGAGTGCCGGTAGAGGAACTGCGCCAGCGCCCCGGCCGGCAGCAGGACGACGGCAGCCCGCCAGGCCCGCCGCTTGCGCCGTTTGAGCCCGTGGGCGAGGAGCAGCAACAGGACGCCCGCGCTCAGGGAGAGAGCGGCGGCGAACGGTCCGAACGCGCCCGGCAGCACCTCGGCGAGCGCATGCATCCGGCTGTGCCGGAAGCGCGGGAAGACGCCCGCGGCGACGTCGATCAGGCCGACGACGGTGCAGGCGGTACCGATCAGCGTCGGGACGGTCTCGGGGCGCGGGCCCCGTACGAACTTGCGTACGGGACTCGGAACCGATCCTGATTTATCCCCATCTAGCGTGACAGACATCGCTTCCCGTGGCTCCGCGAGAGATTCCTGAGTTTCCTGAGTCCTTCGTCCGAGGGCTTTCGGACGATGTGCGAACTGTAGGACGAGGCTTCCGCGCTGAGGGTTTATCCGCGCACCGGAAATTTCCAGACAAGAAAGCTCACCCCCATGGGTCTTACCAGCACGACGCTTCTGGTCGCGGCCATCGCGCTGGGCGTGGTCTCCTTCGCCGCCACGGTCTGGTTCTGGCCGCGGCTGGCCCGGCGTGGCGTCTCCGTGGTGTTCGGGCGGGTCGGGCTGTTGCTCGTGACCCAGGTGATGCTGTTCGTCTCGGTCGCCCTGGCGGCCAACAAGTCGTTCCTCTTCTACGGTTCCTGGGCGGATCTGTTCGGCCAGGAACAGGAACAGGGCGTGGTCACGGACCACGCGGACGGGGCATCGGCCTCCAGGAACATCGTCCGGGTCGGGACGCAGCACTCGGGGGTCCCGGGCGCGCCGCGCCCCGCCGTGTCCGGGCGGATAGACAAGGTCGTGATCGCGGGCCGGAAGTCGGGGATAGAGAGCTCGGCGTACGTGTACCTCCCGCCGGAGTACTTCCGGCCCGAGTTCGCCCGCCGGAAGTTCCCCGCGGTCGTCGTCCTGACGGGTTATCCGGGCGTGTCGGAGAACCTCCTCAAGGGTCTGCGGTATCCCCAGACGGCACACGCGCGGGTGAAGGCCGGGCGCGCGCAGCCGATGATCCTGGTGATGCTGCGGCCCACGGTGGCGCCGCCGAGGGACACCGAATGCGTGGACATCAAGGACGGGCCGCAGACGGAGACATTCTTCGCCGAGGACCTGCCGCGGGTGATCTCGGAGGCGTACCGGGTCGGCACCCGGGCCCGCAACTGGGGCATCATGGGCAACTCGACCGGGGGTTACTGCGCGCTGAAGATCGGTCTCCACCACGCGGACCGGTTCGCCGCGAGCGCGGGACTCTCCGCGTACTACAAGGCGGCCGAGGACCCGACGACCGGCGATCTCTTCCATGGCGACCAGCGGGCACGCGACCGGGCGAACCTGATGTGGAGTCTGGACCACCTGCCGCAGCCCGACGCGTCCTTCCTGGTCACGACCTCCAGGCAGGGCGAGGGGAACTACCGGTCCACGCAGAAGTTCATCGCGAAGGTGAAGGCGCCCGCCCAGGTCTCGTCGATCGTGCTCGACAGCGGCGGGCACAACTTCAACACCTGGCGGCGGGAGATCCCCCCGGCCCTGGACTGGATGAGCAGCCGGCTCAGCGAGAACTGAGCTGCCCGGCCGCCCAGGGGCGCCGGCCGGCCACGAGGAAGCCCTACCGCCCGCCGGGGAGGCCCTGTCGGTCGTCGGGGGAGCCCGCCCGGCCGCCGGGGCCCAGCGGCCCGGCCAGGCTCTCCACGGACTCGACGGCCACCTCGGCGCGCGGCACGTCCTGGGCGTCGGCGTCGATGGAGCGACGCAGCGCCTCGTGGAGCCGTGCCGGGGTGAGCACGCCGAGGAACCGGCCGTTCGCCTCCTCGTCGATGACGGCGATCCAGCCCGCGTCGTGCTGGAGCATGGTGGCGAACGCCTGCTTGAGCGGGGCGCCGACCGGAAGCCACGCCTCCATCCGCCGGGCGTGGGCGCGGACCGTGCCGCCGGAGGCGGCCGGGGAAGCGGGCGCGGAGGCGGGGCCGGCTCCCGAACCGGCAGCGGACCGGGGCGCGGGGGCGGCTTTCGAGCCGGCGGACCGGGGCACGGGCCCGGCGGCGTGCGCGGTGGCGGGAGGGCCGGCCGGGATCCAGCCGTGCAGATTGTCCTCGCCGTCCAGGACGACCGCCCAGCGCGCCCCCTCGGCCCGGAGCCGTTCGGTCGCCCGCTCCAGGGAGTCGTCGAGATGGACGACGGGAGGCTGGTCGAGGTCACCCGCCTCGATGGGGGTCACGGAGAGCCGCTTGAGACCGCGGTCGGCGCCGACGAAGTCCGCGACATAGGGGGTGGCGGGCGCGCCGAGCACGGTCGCCGGGGAGTCGAACTGCTCGATGGTGCCCTGCCCGTAGACGGCGATCCGGTCGCCGAGCCGGACGGCTTCCTCGATGTCGTGCGTGACGAACAGCACGGTTTTGCGGACCTGTGCCTGGAGTTTCAGGAATTCGCTCTGCAGCCGTTCCCGTACGACCGGGTCGACCGCGCCGAAAGGCTCGTCCATCAGCAGCACCGGCGGGTCCGCGGCCAGCGCCCTCGCCACTCCCACGCGTTGGCGCTGACCGCCGGAGAGCTGTTCCGGATAGCGGTCGCCATAAACGGACGGGTCAAGTCCGACGAGGTCGAGGAGTTCCGCCGCGCGTGCGCGTGCCTTTGCCCGTTTCCAGCCCAGGAGATGAGGGACCGTCATGGTGTTTTCCAGGATCGTACGGTGCGGGAACAGGCCCACCTGCTGGATCACGTACCCGATACGACGGCGCAGCCGGACGGGGTCGATGGCGGATATGTCGTCACCGTCGAGGAATATCCGGCCCTCGGTCGGTTCGATCAGCCGGTTCACCATCTTCATGGTGGTCGTCTTGCCACAGCCCGACGGTCCGACGAGCGTGACCAGTTCACCCTCGGCGACCTCGAAGGAAAGGTCGTCGACGGCGGTGGTGCCGTCCGCGTACCGCTTGGTGACGTGCTCGAAACGGATCATGGTTCCCCATTGTCGCGGGTGTTGTGTGGAGGTCATGTTGCTGGAATACGACGGTCTCGGCGAGTGTCAGTGGTCGGGGATAGGGTCTCGGAACACCGGCGCTTCGGTGCGCCGAGTGCTTTGATGCTCCGGGTGCGTCGGTACTTCGGGCACTTCGGTGCTTCGGCGTACGGGACGGCCCGGCGTCGTACGCGGTATCCCGGCATTTCGGCGCGAGGCGGCAAAAGGGAGGTGGGGGCGGATGGCTGCCGTACAGAACTGCATGGTGACGAATGACTGGATCTGCGGGGAGTATCTCCGTTCCCGCAGCGAGGAACTGACGGACGCGACGGTCCAGCACATCTGGATCACGGCGGTATCGGTGCTGATCGGGCTGCTCGTGGCCTTTCCGCTGGCGCTGCTCGCCCGCCGCGGCCCTCGCTTCGCCGGTCCGGTCCTCGGCCTGACGACGGTGCTCTACACCGTGCCCTCGCTGGCCATGTTCTCGCTGCTGCTGCCGTTCTTCGGGCTGTCCGCCGCGCTGGTGGTCACCGGCCTGGTGCTGTATTCGCTGACCATCCTCGTGCGGAACATCCTGGCGGGTCTCGAAGCCGTTCCGCAGGAGGCCAGGGAAGCCGCAAAGGGCATGGGATACGGGCCGGTCCGGCTGCTCTGGGAGGTCGAACTCCCGCTCGCGATGCCCGCGGTGATGGCAGGCGTGCGGATCGCCACGGTCTCGACGATCGCCCTGACGACGGTCGGGTCGATCATCGGCAGGGGCGGTCTCGGCAATCTGATCGCGGATGCCCTGCCCAGCTTCTTCAAGGCGCAGGTGCTCACCGCCTCGGTCCTGTGCGTGCTGCTCGCGGTCGTCGCCGATCTGCTGCTGCTGGGGCTCCAGCGCCTGCTGACCCCCTGGACCCGAATACGCGCCACTCCCTCACGCACCACGGCGAAGGCGGTCTGACCATGGGCGTTCTCGGTCAGGCGTGGACCTGGCTCACCACCGGGGCGAACTGGACGGGGGAGAACGGGGCGGCCCACCGGCTCGTCGAGCACCTCTGGGTCAGCGGGGTCGCGCTCGCCGCCGCCTGCGCGATCGCGCTGCCGGTCGCGCTGTACCTGGGCCACATCGGGAAGGGGGGTGCGCCGGCCGTCAACCTCTCCAACGTGGGGCGGGCGGTCCCGGTCTTCGCGGTGCTGGCCCTCTTCATGGTCTCGCCGCTGCGCAACGCCGGGTACGTGCCGACGATCGTCGCGCTGGTGCTGTTCGCCGTGCCGCCGCTGCTCACCAACGCCTACGTCGGGATGGCGGAGGTGGACCGTTCGGTGACCGAGGCGGCGCGGGGCATGGGGATGTCCGGCGGGCAGTTGTTCGTACGGGTCGAGCTCCCGCTGGCCTACCCGATGATCATGACCGGGCTGCGCTCGGCGGCGGTGCAGGTGGTCGCCACGGCGACGATCGCGGCGATGGTCGGCCAGGGCGGTCTCGGCCGGATCATCACGGCCGGCTTCAACACGTACGACACTCCGCAGGTCGTCGCGGGGGCGGTGCTGGTCGCGTCGCTCGCCCTGCTGGTGGAGGCGGTGCTGGTGGTGCTCGGACGGGTGCTCTCGCCGCTGCGCCGCCGCCGCGGGACGGCATGAGGGCCCGCATGAGACCCGGCACGAGGGCCGGCACAAGAGGCCCGCACGAGAGCCGGCGCCGAGGGGCCCCTCGCCCGTGCCCGGAGCGGGGGAGGGCGCGCCCCGCCCGCCGAGGCGTGCCCCGCACCCGAACAGTCCTGACCCATTTCGTACTCGAACAGCCCTGGCGCTGTGGACGGAGAACACCATGAGCAAGACCTCGCGCATAGCCGGCGCGGTCATCGGCATGGTCGCGCTGGCGGGCTCGCTCGCCGCGTGCGGCGGCGACAGCCTGGAGAAGAACAAGGGCGGCTCGGCGTCCTCCGGCGGATCCGGCGGCGGCGAGAAGGGCCCGCTCGTCATCGGCGCGGCCTCCTTCACCGAGTCCAAGGTGCTCGCGGAGCTCTACGCGCAGATCCTGGGCGACGCCGGATACCGCACCTCGGTCACCACCGTGGCCAACCGGGAACTCTACGAACCTTCCCTGGAGAAGGGCGAGATCGACGTCGTTCCCGAATATGCCGCGACGATCGCGGAATTCCTCAACGCCAAGGCGAACGGCGCGAAGGAGGCCACGAAGAAGCCGGTGGCCTCGGGCGACGCCGCCGCCACGGTCGCGGCGTTGGAGAAGCTCGCCGCCCCGCGCGGACTGAAGGTGCTCCCGGCAGGCGCGGCCGTCGACCAGAACGCCTTCGCGGTGACCGAGGAATTCGCGGCCGAACACAAGCTCAAGTCGCTTTCGGATCTCGGCAGATCGAAGGTCGCGGTGAAGATCGCCGCAGGTGACGAGTGCGAGGTGCGGCCGTTCTGCGCGCCGGGTCTGAAAAAGACGTACGGCATCAATGTCACCGGCATCGACCCCAAGGGAGTCGGCACGCCGCAGTCCAAGCAGGCGGTCAAGGACGGCAAGGACCAACTGGTCCTCACGACCACCACGGACGCGGTGCTCGACAGCTACGGCCTGGTGTTCCTGGAGGACGACAAGAAGCTCCAGAACGCCGACAACGTACTGCCGGTCGTCAATGCGAAGGACGCGGGTTCGCAGGACGTCGCCGACGCGCTCGGCAAGATCACCAAGGCGCTGACCACCGAGGACCTCGCGGAACTGAACCGCAAGGTCGACGCGGAGCGCGCAAAGCCCGCCGATGTGGCCAAGGACTATCTGCGGTCGAAGGGCCTCATCGGGAAGTAGCGGCCGGAAGCAGGGAGAGGTGGAGAAGCAAGGCGGGATTCGGGACGTGAAGGGGGCCGTCAGGTAACCGGCCGGGAACAGATTGCCGGGCAGTCCCCCAAGTTCCTCCTACGCACGGTAAATTTCAGGCCATGCCACGTGGACGTCATCGCCATTCGACACCGCTGCACAGAATCCTTCCGCCCTCGGCCGTCGCCGGGGTCTCGGTCCTCTGCGCCGCGGGCGCCTGGCTGCTCGCCGAACCCCTGGTCCTGCGCGGTCTGGTGGCCGCCACGGCGGCCGCCGCGGTGACCGGCGCGTATCTGATGCGCAGTTGGGACCGGGAGGCCGGCCGTCGGGTCGCGGAGCTCAAGCGTGCCCGCGCCGGTGACGAGTGGCGGGCCGAGGAACGCGTGGCCGAGCTGGAGTCCGACCTGGAGGAGGCGCGCGAGCTGCGCACCCGTCTGGAGACGAAGCTGCGGCGCAAGCGGGTGGAGCTGGCCCATCTGCGCGGGGAGCACGCCGCGCTGTTGCGCCGGTACGCCAACGCCGAGACGGGACGCGCCAGCGCGCTGGAGGGCCGCAGGCGGCTCGCGCTCGAAGCCGCGGCTCCCAGGGAGCTGCCGGCCGCGCGCAGCACCCCGACCCCGGCCGCCTATCTGCGTGCCGCACAGGCGCTGGAGGACCTGCCGCGCAACAGGGCGCTCCAGGAGGCCCGGCGCAACGCCGAGGAGGCCCGGAAGCGGGACCTCGCCGAGCGGGACCCGAAGACGGAGGAGCGGCCGGGCAGGCACACGGCGGCCGAGGACGACGCCTCCCCGGCGCGGCAGCCGCGTCCGACGACCGGGCTTCCCGCGTCCCGGCCGTCCGCCGCGCTGCTCCCGGCGCGTCCGGTGCCGGCCGCCAGCACGGTCGCCCCGGGGGCGGCGCCCCGCCGCCAGCAGGTGCCACAGGGCAGCTTCGACTTCTTCGGCACGCAGAAGACGCGCACCGCGATCGAGTCCGTGCAGAACGAGGACCTCGCGGACGTGGTGGGCGAGGAGGCGCTGGCCGCCCACCGCACGGGCACGGCGGAGAACGGTGCCGTCGGCAAGGTCATCGACCTGACCGCGCACGACGAGACGGAGCAGATGGACATGGTGGAGCTGCGCACCGCGATCTCGTAGCCGCGCGCTCGCGCCGTTCTCCCGGGCCGCCCGTCGTTCGCGTACGGGCGGCCCGGACCGTTGTTCGCGTACGGGCGGCCCGGACCGTTGTTCCGTGTGTTCGCGCGAGGGCGGCCCGATCGTTGTCCGCGAAACAGCGCGAGGGCGGTCCGGACCGTGTTCGTACGGACGGCCGGGGGCGTCAGCCGTCGGCTACTTGTCGATGTCTCCGACGACGAAGAAGAGCGAGCCCAGGATCGCCACCATGTCGGCGACCAGGGTGCCCGGCAGCAGCTCGCCGAGCACCTGGATGTTGTTGTACGAGGCGGCGCGGAGCTTCAGCCGGTACGGGGTCTTCTCGCCCTTGGACACCAGGTAGTAGCCGTTGATGCCGAGCGGGTTCTCGGTCCAGGCGTAGGTGTGGCCCTCGGGGGCCTTCAGCACCTTGGGCAGGCGCTGGTTGATCGGGCCGGGCGCCAGGCCGGCCATCCGGTCCAGGCAGGCGTCCGCCAGGTCCAGGGAGTTGTGCGTCTGTTCCAGCAGGCACTCGAAGCGGGCCAGGCAGTCGCCCTCGGTGCGCGTGACGACCTTGAGGGTGTCGCCCAGTTCCCCGTACGCGAGGTACGGCTCGTCGCGCCGCAGGTCGAAGTCGACGCCGGAGGCGCGGGCGATCGGCCCGGACACCCCGTACGCGTGCACGGTCGTGGCGGGCAGCACCCCGACTCCCCGGGTGCGGCCCCTGAAGATCTCGTTGCCGAGCACCAGGTCGTCGTACACGTCCATCCGGGCCCGGACCGCCGCGACGGCGTCCCTGGCACGGCCGAGCCAGCCCGCGGGGAGGTCCTCCTTGAGCCCGCCGACCCGGTTGAACATGTAGTGCATCCGGCCGCCGGAGACCTCCTCCATCACGGCCTGGAGCTCCTCGCGCTCGCGGAACGCGTGGAACACCGGGGTGATCCCGCCGAGTTCGAGCGGGTACGAGCCGAGGAACATCAGATGGTTCAGGATCCGGTTCAGCTCGGCGAGCAGGGTGCGCGTCCAGACCGCCCGCTCCGGGACCTCCATGCCGAGCATCCGTTCCACGGCCATGACGACGCCCAGTTCGTTGGAGAACGCCGACAGCCAGTCGTGGCGGTTGGCGAGCATCACGATCTGCCGGTAGTCGCGGGCCTCGAACAGCTTCTCCGCGCCGCGGTGCATGTAGCCGATGACCGGTTCGGCGTGCTGGACGCGTTCGCCGTCGAGGACGATGCGCAGTCGGAGCACGCCGTGCGTGGAGGGGTGCTGAGGGCCGATGTTGAGCACCATGTCGGTGCTCTCCGCCGCGCCGCCGATGCCGACCGTCGTCTCCGTCATGCAGCCAGTATTCCTGAACGGTGAGGTGACGGGGCGGTGAGGTGACGGGGTGGTGAGGTGGCGAGGTGACGGGGCGGTGAGGTGACGGGGTGGTGAGGTGGCGAGGTGACGGGGCGGCGAGGTGACGGGGCGGCGAGGTGACGAGGTGACGGGGTGAGTGCGGGCCGCAGGGGACGGCACGGGGGGCACGGGACGCGGGGGCGCAGGTCACCGGACACGGGTCACGGACACGGTCACGGGCCCGGGGCGCCCGTGCGCGTACGGGGGCGCGTACGGGCGCGGGGCGCGGTTTCCGCGGCGCCGCCCGGCGCGTGCGTGCCCCGGGCGCCAGCCGTCATACGCGTCGCATCAGCCATCCGAAGTCGCCCAGACCGCCCCGGGCCGTCAGCTCCGCCGCCTCGCCCGCCGAGGCCAGGGCCCGTACGTACCCGGCCGGATCGGCCGACGCCAGGGACAGGGGCGGGCGGGCGCCGTCGACGCCGAGCCGGTGCAGCGCCTCGCGCTGCGTCAGCACCTCCGATGCCGGCCCGGACGCCCTGACGTGCCCGGCGCCGGTTGCCGCACCGGTCCCGGGGACGGCCCCGGCGTCCACCGCCGCCGCGCACGCGTCCAGCGCCACATGCGAGGTGAGGTCGCAGCTGCCGTCCGGCACCGGCCGTACCTCGCGGCCCGACCGGAAGCCGGTGAGCGTGCCGAAGGGCGGTCGCGTCCCGCGCGCGTGGGCGTAGTCCACGGCCACCGCGAGCCCGCCGCCGAGCGTGGACACCGCCCGCGCCCACGCCTCGTCGCGCGGGCGCCCGATCTCCGCCCGGCGGCAGCCCGGCCCGGCCGACGGCCACCAGCGGCGCAGCCACTCCGCGTCGGGCCCGGTCACCGGCTCGCCCAGCCGCTCCTCGCCGTCCGAGGCCCGGACCAGGACGTACCGGTCGACACCGTCCGCGTCCGTCTCCGCGACGTCGGTCGGCACGTTGTCCAGCCACTCGTTGGCGAACAGCAGGCCGTGGACCCCCGACGGCGGTTCCGCGCACCACTCGATCCGGGCATCGAGACCGTCCGGGCGGGCGGCGACCTCCACCGCGTACGCCCGTACGACGAGCCCGTCGGCGTCCTCGGCCGGCAGCGCCGCCAGCACCCCCGTCAGCAGTTCGCCGCGCCCCGCCCCGAGGTCCACCAGGTCGACCTCGTCGGTGCCCAGGTCGCGGGCCGTCCGTACCAGCAGCCGGGCGACGGCGGAGGCGAACAGCGGGGACGCGTGGACGGAGGTACGGAAGTGACCGGCCGGCCCCTCGGGCCTCCGGTAGAACCCCCCGTCCCCGTACAGAGCGGTCTGCGCCGCCTCACGCCACCCACGCCACTCGTCCGTCGCGCCTGCCGCGTCCGTCGTGCCCGTCACGTCCGCCATGTCCGCCGCGCCCATCCCGACCGTCACGTTCTCCGTGTTCGCCATGTCCGCCGTGCCCATCCCGACCGTCACGTTCTCCGTGTCCGCCCATGCCTGCCGTGCCCGTCCCGCCCGTCCCGACCGTCACGATTTCCAAGTCTCCACCTTGGGGAGTACGGTCCCGCAGGTCGGATCGGCCCTTCGGCTGACCCGGGCACCTTCCGCCTTCCCTACGCTGGATCACGTGCAGCGCCTCTACGCCTTCCTCCGCAGACACCCGACGGGCGTCGACACCTTCTGGGCTGTCTTCCTCCTCGGGCTCTCCGGACTGTCGGCGGCGACAGTGGAGAGCGGCGGGGGACTGCTGGCCGCCGTGCTGATCGCCACCGGCCTGAGCACCGTCGTCGCGCTGCGCCGACGCGCCCCGGAGAAGATGCTGCTGCTGGCCATCGCGATGGGCGTGGCGCAAGTGCTGACCGGGGTCGTGCCGGGCCCCGCCAACTTCGCGATGCTGGTGATCGTGTTCACCGTGGCGACGGTGGGGGAGCGCTGGGCCTCGCGGCTCGCGCTGGTGTGCAGCCTGGGCGCGGCGGGGCTCGCCCAGCTGCGCTGGCCCGCGGAGACGGGGCAGACCGGCTGGTTCCAGCAGGTCTTCGTCGCCATCGTGATGACCGTGCCGTTCGTGCTGGCCTGGGTGCTCGGCGACTCGATGCGGACCCGGCGCGCCTACTTCAATCAGCTGGAGGAGCGGGCGGCCCGGCTGGAGCGGGAGCGCGAGGCGCAGTCGAAGGTCGCGGTGGCCGCCGAGCGGGCCCGTATCGCCCGCGAACTCCACGACGTCGTCGCGCACAACGTGTCGGTGATGGTGGTGCAGGCCGACGGGGCGGCGTACGTCATGGACGCGGCGCCCGACCAGGCCAAGCAGGCCCTGGAGACCATCTCCAGCACCGGCAGGCAGGCCCTCGCCGAGATGCGGCGGCTGCTCGGGGTGCTGCGGACCGGGGACGCGGAGGAGAGCGGGGAGTACGTCCCGCAGCCCGACGTCGGCCAGATCGAGGACCTGGTCGAACAGGTGCGGCAGACCGGTCTGACCGTCGACTTCAAGATCGAGGGAACGCCGCGCCCGCTGCCCAGCGGGGTCGAGCTGACCGCGTACCGCATCGTGCAGGAGGCGCTGACCAACACCCGCAAGCACGGCGGCCCGGATGCCGGGGCCAGCGTGCGGCTGGTCTACTTCGACGACGGGCTCGGGCTGCTGGTCGAGGACGACGGACGGGGCGCCTCGCACGAGATGTACGAGGACGGGGGCGCCGACGGCGCGGGCCACGGGATGATCGGGATGCGCGAGCGCGTCGGCATGGTCGGCGGAACGCTGGACGCCGGGCCGCGCCCGGGCGGCGGCTTCCGGATCAGCGCGCTGCTGCCGCTCAAACCGGCCCGCTGATGCTCCGGATCCGGACCGGGACGAGGATCGTGTGCGGGCACGCTCGGGGCCGGGGCCCCGAGGGGGTCCGCTGCCGGGTCGGGACGCGGGTCCGGATCGGGCCGGGGCCGAACCCGGGTCGGATCCGGATCGGGCCGGGACCGAAACAGGATCGGGTCCGGATCGGACCGGGGCCGAACCCGGATCGGATCCGAGCCCCAGCCGCCTGCCGGCACCGCCGGCCCACCAGACGTGCCGGACCCGGCCGCCGCGCCGGGGCCACCGGCCCACCCACACCTTCGCCCCGGATGATGCGGGACAGACAGGAGACAGACCCTCATGGCGATCCGCGTGATGCTCGTCGACGACCAGGTGCTGCTGCGCACCGGCTTCCGGATGGTGCTCGCCGCCCAGCCGGACATGGAGGTCGTGGCCGAGGCCGGTGACGGCGCCGAGGCGATCGACGTGCTGCGCTCCACCGCGGTCGACGTGGTGCTGATGGACGTCCGGATGCCGAGGCTGGACGGCGTGGAGGCCACCCGGCGCATCTGCGCGCAGCCGGGCGCGCCCAAGGTGCTCATCCTGACCACGTTCGACCTGGACGAGTACGCCTTCTCCGGGCTGAAGGCCGGGGCCAGCGGCTTCATGCTCAAGGACGTCCCGCCCGCCGAACTGCTGAGCGCCATCCGCGCCGTGCACAGCGGCGACGCCGTCGTCGCGCCGTCCACCACCCGCCGTCTGCTCGACCGCTTCTCGCCGATGCTGCCGGGTGGTACGAGCGAACCGAAGCACCAGGGCGTCGCCAAGCTCACCGAACGCGAGCGCGAGGTGATGCTGCTGGTCGCACAGGGACTGTCGAACGGCGAGATCGCGGCACGCCTGGTGCTCTCCGAGGCCACCGTGAAGACGCACGTGGGCCGCATCCTCACGAAGCTGAACCTGCGCGACCGGGTGCAGGTCGTCGTCCTCGCGTACGAGACGGGGCTGGTCCGGGCCGGCGGCGGGGCCGGGGCGGTCTGACCGACGGGGACGAGGGGGCGGCCGGTCCGGGCGTTCCGTCGGCCGGTTCAGCGCAGGATGCCCTCCAGGAAGTCGCTGCCGAGCCGGGCCACCGTGGTCAGGTCCAGCTGGTGCAGCACGTAACGGCCGCGCCGGCGGGTGGTGACCAGACCCGCCTTCTTCAGCACCGCGAGATGCCGGGAGACCTCGGGGGCCGTGATGCCGTGCGTGTCGGCGAGTTCGCCGGTCGTGTGCGCGGAACGGGCGAGGTGGCGGCACAGACGCATCCGCATGGGGTGGGCCAGCGCCTCCAGCCGTAGCTGGAGCAGCTCCACGGAGGCGGGGGAGGGCAGCTCGGGCTGGTGCACCGGGTAGTGGATCACCGGCCGCCAGCCCGGCGCGTGCAGCAGGTTGAGGTGCGGCCAGCCGAAGGTGGACGGGATGAGGGTGAGCCCGGGGCCGACGGCGCTGGTCCGGCCGTCGGACAGCTTGTCCGCGCTGATCAGGGTCGCCTCCTCGTCGAGGGCCAGTGCCGGGGACACCGCCTTCAACGCCTCGCCGAGCCCCTTGCGGCGCAGCAGGTCCGTCTTGTGCCGGGCGTCGGCGACCAGCTGGACCCGAACCCGCTGCCAGGTCTCGGCGAAGAACGCCTGGTCGCAGTCCTCGAAGAGACGCCGCACCCAGCGGCGCACGGGCGCGGGGTCGGCCAGCAGCTGCTGGGTGAACTCCACCTGGCGAGGTCCCCGCGCCGCCGCCATCTCCAGGGCACGGGCGTGCATCGTCGGGTTGCCGAGCGGAGAGGGCGCGCCGAGCCCGTACAGGCTGGTGCAGGTGAACTCCAGGGCGGCGGACACGAACCGTTCGTCGTCCAGCCGGTCGAGGGTGTCCAGGTCCTCGGCCAGGTTCGCGCCCGTCCTGCCGTCGCCGCCGCGCACCCCGGCGAACGCCATGAAGACGTCCGAGAACGTGTGGCGCCACAGGAAGTCCGCCTCGTGCAGGCGGTCGGCGAGATCGGGCTCCAGCGCGCTGGCCGTCGCCGTCGCCCAGCCGTGCAGACCCGGGTGGTGTCCGGGTTCGGAGAGGGCGTGCAGGGCCAGTCCCAGTTCCGCGAGGGGAGAGGTCCCGAAGACGATGCGGTCGGGGGCCAGGCCCTTGATGTCGATGTGCACGCTCACCCCTCCATGGTGCGGGGTGCGTGCGGAAGTCATTCGCCCGTTTGACGGCGGTCGTCAAATGACGGGCCGTGCGGGCGGCCCCGGCCCACGCTGTGGGGATGGACGCCATTCAACAGCAGATGTTCGACAGCTACCGCGCGATCGCGAGGGGCGAGACGCCGCCGCCGTCGCCGGGGCGGCACGACTGGGAGGTGCTGCGCGGGGCCCGCGACCGGCAACGGTTCGAGGCCGTGATCGCGGGCCGTCCGGTGGGCGGCCGTCGGCGGGCGCTGCTACGGGCCCTGCGCGCGATGTTCGCGCGGCGCCCCCGGCCGGTGCGCTGACCGGCCGGGGGCGGGGCGTGCGGTGGAGGGACGCTGCGAGGGCGCCGAGCCGTGTGCCACGAGGACCGCCCCGGTCCTGCGAGGGCCGCGTCTCCCACGAGGACCGCGCACTACGAGAACCCGCCCTGGTTCTACGGATCCTTCCTGGTTCTACGAGGGCCTCTTGGTCCTACGAGGCCCCTTCCGGCTCTATGCGAACCTTCCTGGTTCTACGGGGACCTCTTGGTCCTACGAGGCCCCTTCCGGTTCTACGAGGATCCTTCCGCGGGGTTCACCAGGGCCAGGAACGCGGCCACCGCCTCCCGGACGTCGGCCGCCGTCCACTCCAGTGCTTCCCGGCCCACCGAGACCTCGGTGAACGCCACCCCGGGCGGACCGGCGGGCGTGGAGTGCCAGCCGTGGAAGAGGGCCGTGCCCGTCTCCTCCGCCTGCCGCGTCGACGCCTCCGTCAGGGCGTTTGCCCCGTACGGCAGCCAGAGCTGGAACTGGTGCGTGTGCGGCGGCTCCGGATGCACCCGGAACCAGCCGACGCCGGCCGCCGTGAGGCCCTCGGCCAGCGCCTCGGCCACCACCTTCGCCTGCGCCACGTACGACGGGAGCAGGGGAAGCTCCCGGTCCAGGCCGATCAGCGCGGCGAGCGCCGCCGGGAACTGCTGGAAGAGCTGCCCGCCGTACCGGTGACGCCAGGCACGGGCCTCCTCGATCAGGGACTCCGGACCGGCCAGTGCGGCACCGGAGAGTCCGCCCAGGGTCTTGTAGAACGACACGTACACGCTGTCCGCGAGCGCCGCGATCTCCGGCAGCTCGCGCCCGAAATGGGGCGCGCACTCCCACAGCCGCGCGCCGTCGAAGTGCACCACCGCGTCGCGTTCGCGCGCCGCCGCCACCACTTCCTCCAGCTCCTCCCACGTGGGCAGGACGAAACCGGCGTCGCGCAACGGCAGCTCCAGCATCAGCGTGCCGAACGGCTCGGAGAGGTCACGGACCTCCTGTGCTGTGGGCTGGCGGGGCTCGGACGTCGGGTGGACGGTGCGCAGCCCGCTCACCGTCCCCAGCGCGCCGCGCTCGTGCACCTCCGGGTGGGCCATGGGGTGCAGCGCCACCGTGGAGTTGCCCGTCCGTCCGGCCCAGCAGCGCAGCGCGACCTGCTGCGCCATCGTCCCGGTCGGGAAGAACGCCGCCGCCTCCATGCCCAGCAGCTCCGCGACCCGCTCCTCCAGCTCGGCGACCACACCGTCGCCGTACATGTCCGCGGGTCGGTCGAGATCGGTGACGTCCCCGGCCCCCGCCACCAGCGCGGCCAGCCGTTCACCGACCGGGAGGTGCATGGGCGGGCGGCTCAGGGCCCGCTCGGCGCTGCGCCAGGCCCGCAGCCTGCGCAGTCGCCGCTCCTGTGCCGAGGGCTGCTCGTCGGCGCCCGCCGCCCCCGCCGTACCCTCCGCCGGGTCCGCCGTCCCCGCCGATCCCTCCGTCATGTCCGCCGCGTGTGCCGTGTCCGTCGCGTCCGTCGCGTCTGTCGCGTCTGTCGTAGGTGTCGCGTCCGCCGTTGCGTCCGTTGCGGTGCCCGCTGTATCCGTCATGGGGCGATCATCACGCAGTGACCGGCCCGGTCCCGCATGGTTTTCGCATGATGGTCGTGTGCGCGGGCCGCCCGGCCGGGCCCCGTGCGGTACTTCCCGCAGGTGGCTCCCACAGGTGGCTCCCACAGGTGGCTCCCGCAGGCCGCTCCCGCGGGCTGCGACAGTTCCCACAGGCTGTGGACGGCCGGGAGCCCGGACGCGACGCTGGCGTAGCATGCAGAGGAATCGTCCGGTACCCCCTGCGGACTGGAACGGAAGGCCACCGCCGAGTGAACGCAACACCTCCCAAGGAACCCCTCGACGCGAGGGACCGCCCCGCCCGACTCACGGTCGGCGTCGTGGGCGCGGGTCGCGTCGGCCCCGCCCTCGCCGCGTCGCTGAGCCTCGCCGGACATCGTCCCGTCGCCGTGTCGGGCGTCTCCGACGCCTCCGTGCGCCGGGCCGCCGAGCTGCTCCCCGACGTCCCGCTGGTGCCGCCCGCCGAGGTGCTGGCGCGTGCCGAGCTGGTGCTGCTCACCGTGCCCGACGACGCCCTGCCCGGCCTGGTCGAGGGACTGGCCGGGACCGGAGCGGTGCGGCCGGGTCAGCTGCTCGTCCACACCTCGGGGCGGTACGGGGCGAAGGTGCTGGACCCCGCCCTGCGGGCCGGGGCACTGCCGCTCGCCCTGCATCCGGTGATGACGTTCACCGGCACCTCCGTCGATGTCCAGCGGCTGGCCGGCTGCTCCTTCGGCGTGACCGCCCCGGAGGAGCTGCGACTCGCCGCGGAGGCGCTGGTCATCGAGATGGGCGGGGAGCCCGAGTGGATCGCGGAGGAGGCCCGCCCGCTCTACCACGCGGCGCTCGCCCTCGGCGCCAACCACCTGGTCACCCTGGTCGCCCAGTCGATGGAGCTGTTGCGTACGGCCGGGGTCGCCGCCCCCGACCGGATGCTCGGGCCGCTCCTCGGCGCCGCGCTCGACAACGCCCTGCGCTCCGGCGACGCGGCCCTGACCGGCCCGGTGGCCCGCGGTGACGCGGGCACGGTCGCCGCGCACATCGACGAGCTGCGCAGGCACGCGCCACAGGCCGTGGCCGGTTACATCGCGATGGCCCGGGCCACCGCCGACCGCGCCCTCGCCCACGGCATGCTCAAGCCGGAACCGGCCGAGAACCTCCTCGGCGTCCTGGCCGACGACGCCGGCACCACGGGCGGCAGCGGACCACGGGAGCCCTGATGACCACCACACCCGGCAGGCCCGGAACCGCTCCCGAGTCCGGAACCGACCCCGTACCCACCGCCCCCGACACGCCCCCCGCCACCGCCATGCCCACCACCGCCCGCACCCCCGCGTCCGCCCCGTCGGCCGCCCTTCTCCGTACGGCCGCCGAGCTCGCCGCGTTCGCGCCGCTCAAGGGCCCCCGGGCCGTCGTCATGACCATGGGCGCCCTGCACGAGGGCCACGCCACCCTGATCCGTACCGCGCGCGCGACGGCGGGTCCGGACGGCCAGGTCGTCGTCACCGTCTTCGTCAACCCGCTCCAGTTCGGCGAGGCGGCCGACCTGGAGCGCTACCCCCGCACCCTCGAAGCCGATCTCGCCGTGGCGGGCGCGGCAGGCGCCGACGCCGTCTTCGCGCCGTCCGTCGACGAGGTCTACCCCGGCGGCGAACCACAGGTCCGCGTCTCGGCGGGTCCCATGGGCGAACGCCTCGAAGGCGCGTTCCGCCCCGGGCACTTCGACGGCATGCTCACCGTCGTCGCCAAGCTCCTCCATCTCACCCGCCCCGACCTCGCGTTCTACGGTCAGAAGGACGCCCAGCAGCTGGCGCTGATCCGCCGCATGGTGCGCGACCTGAACTTCCCGGTGGAGATCGTCGGCGTGCCGACCGTCCGTGAGCCGGACGGCCTCGCGCTCTCCAGCCGCAACCGCTTCCTGGACATCGAGGAGCGGCGCACCGCCCTCGCCCTGTCCCGGGCCCTGTTCGCGGCGCGGGACCGGCTCGCCGCCCAGCAGGCGCTGCACGCCCGAGCGCAGACCACCGCGGCCACCACCGGCCGGGCCGCCGCGCTCACCGCGCTCGGCGAGGCCCGCGCCGCCGCCGACACCCAGGCGGTGGCCCTGGCCCGCCCCGTGGACGGGCCCGCGGCGGTACGGGCCGCGGCGCGGCTGGTCCTCGACGACGCCGCGGCCGAGCAGCCGCCGCTGGTCCTGGACTATCTCGCGCTCGTGGACCCGTCCGACTTCACCGAGATCCCCGACGACCGCACCACCGGCGACGCGATCCTCGCGGTCGCCGCGAAGGTCGGCGCCACCCGCCTCATCGACAACATCCCGCTGACCTTCGGAGCCACCCCGTGACCGGAATACGCCACCACGCGACCGGAATACGGCTGACCGCCCCCGCCCCCGGCTGGTCCATCGACGCCGATGTCGTGGTGGTCGGTTCGGGCGTGGCCGGTCTCACCGCCGCGCTGCGCTGCGCCGCCGCGGGCCTCGCCACCGTCGTCGTCACCAAGGCCCGCCTCGACGACGGCTCCACCCGCTGGGCGCAGGGCGGCATCGCCGCGGCCCTCGGCGAGGGCGACACCCCGGAGCAGCACCTGGACGACACCCTGGTCGCGGGCGCGGGCCTGTGCGACGAGGACGCGGTACGGACCCTGGTGACCGAGGGGCCCGACGCCGTACGCAGGCTCATCGGGGCCGGCGCCCGCTTCGACACCACGGACGGCGGCGAGATCGCGCTGACCCGGGAGGGCGGCCACCACCGCAGCCGCATCGCCCACGCGGGCGGCGACGCGACGGGCGCCGAGATCTCCCGGGCCCTGGTCGCGGCGGTCCGCGAGGCCGCCCTGCGCACCATCGAGAACGCCCTCGTCCTGGACCTGCTGACGGATGCCGACGGCCGTACCGCGGGCGTCACCCTGCACGTCATGGGCGAGGGCCGGCACGACGGCGTCGGCGCGGTGCGTGCCCCCGCCGTGGTGCTCGCCACCGGCGGCATGGGCCAGGTCTTCTCCGCCACCACCAACCCGGCCGTCTCCACCGGGGACGGCGTGGCCCTGGCGCTGCGGGCGGGGGCGGAGGTCTCCGACCTCGAATTCGTCCAGTTCCACCCCACGGTCCTCTACCTCGGCGCCGACTCCGAGGGCCAGCAACCCCTGGTGTCGGAAGCGGTACGGGGCGAGGGCGCCCATCTCGTCGACGCGTCCGGTGCGCGTTTCATGGTGGGGCAGCACGAACTGGCGGAGCTGGCCCCGCGCGACATCGTCGCCAAGGCCATCACGCGCCGGATGGAGCTGCACGGCACCGAGCACATGTATCTCGACGCCCGCCACTTCGGGGCCGACATGTGGGAACGGCGCTTCCCCACGATCCTGGCCGCCTGCCGCGCCCACGGCATCGACCCGGTCACCGAGCCCATCCCGGTCGCGCCCGCCGCGCACTACGCCTCCGGCGGCGTGCGTACCGACCTGCGCGGGCGCACGACCGTACCCGGCCTGTACGCCTGTGGCGAGGTCGCCTGCACCGGCGTGCACGGCGCGAACCGGCTGGCGTCCAACTCCCTCCTGGAGGGCCTCGTCTTCGCCGAACGCATCGCGACGGACATCGTCGAGCGGGCGAACGACGCCGAGCACGTGCGCGATGCCGAGCAGACCAACGACACCGCGCAGACCAACGGCGTTGCGCAGACCGGCAGCACGGCGCGGGCGGACGACGCCGGGCCTGCCGCCGAAGGGACCACCCCCCGGACCCCTGTCGCGGCCGACCGGCCCCTCGCCGCAGCCGCGGACCCGGCCGCCCTCCCCGCCCCGTCCCCGCTGCTCGACCCCGAGCAGCGCGGCACCGTCCAGCGGATCATGACCCGGGGCGCCGGAGTCCTTCGTTCCGCCGAGAGCCTGGCCGCCGCCGCCGACGCGCTCGAAGCCCTGCACGACGGCGCCGTCCGAGCCGCGGCCCCGGACGGCGCACGGGACGCCGACGCACCGGACGCCGACGCACCGGGCGCCGACGCACCGGACGCCGACCGTCCCAAGCCCGCCGAGCCCGGCGTCGAGGCATGGGAGGCCACCAACCTGCTGCTCGTCTCGCGCGTCCTGGTCGCCGCCGCCCGCCGCCGTGAGGAGACCCGCGGCTGCCACTGGCGCGAGGACCGGCCCGAGCGCGACGACGAGAACTGGCGCCGCCACCTCGTCGTCCGGCTCACCTCGGAGCGCCGGCTCGTCCTCCGTCGGACGGAGACTGCGGCATTCGGGCCCGTAAGCCCTGCGCAGGCGCCAGACTGCGCAGCAGCATCCCCGATCCCCCCGACGACCACCCCGACGACTGATCCACCCCCCGCCGACGTGACCGAGGAGTCGCAACCGTGAGCACGCCCGAAGAGAATCCGCGCCCCACCCCCGTGGACGTACCGCTGATCCAGATCGGTGCGCCCGCGCCCGCCGCGGGCGGCGGCTGCGGTGACGGCTGCGGCTGCGGTGCCGACGGGGCCCACGACACCGACGGATGGGAGTGCGGCCTCGACCCCGACCTCGCCCGGCTCCTCGCCGACGCGGGCCTGGACCCGGTCCAGGTCGAGGACGTCGCGCACGTCGCCCTCGCGGAGGACCTCGACGGCGGGGTCGACGTCACCACCGTCGCCACGGTCGCCGAGGACGCCGTGGCCACCGGCGACTTCACCGCCCGCGAGGCCGGCGTCGTGGCCGGTCTGCGCATCGCCGAGGCGGTCCTGTCGATCGTCTGTGCCGACGAGTTCACGGTCGAGCGGCACGTCGAGGACGGTGACCGGGTCGCCCCCGGCCAGAAGCTGCTGACCGTCACCACCCGCACCCGTGACCTGCTGACCGGTGAGCGCAGCGCACTCAACCTGCTGTGCCGGCTCTCCGGCATCGCGACCGCCACCCGCGCCTGGGCCGACGTCCTGGAGGGGACGAAGGCCAAGGTCCGCGACACCCGCAAGACCACTCCGGGCCTGCGTGCCATGGAGAAGTACGCGGTGCGCTGCGGCGGCGGCGTCAACCACCGCATGTCCCTGTCGGACGCGGCGCTGGTCAAGGACAACCACGTCATCGCGGCGGGCGGGGTGGCCGAGGCGTTCAAGCGGGTACGGGACGAGTTCCCGGACGTGCCGATCGAGGTCGAGGTCGACACTCTCCAGCAGGTCCGGGAGGTCCTCGACGCGGGGGCCGACCTGATCCTGCTGGACAACTTCACGCCGCTCCAGACCGCCGAGGCCGTCGCCCTGGTCGGCGGACGCGCGGTCCTGGAGTCGTCCGGGCGCCTCTCCCTCGACACCGCGCGCGCCTACGCGGAGGCGGGCGTCGACTACCTGGCCGTCGGCGCGCTCACCCACTCCTCGCCGATCCTCGACATCGGCCTCGACTTCCGCGACACCGTCGACACCGACAACGACACCGACGGGACCGACGCCTGATGCTGCTCACCATCGACGTCGGCAACACCCACACCGTCCTCGGCCTGTTCGACGGCGAGGAGATCGTCGAGCACTGGCGGATCTCCACCGACGCCCGCCGCACCGCCGACGAACTCGCGGTCCTGCTCCAGGGCCTGATGGGCGCCCACCCCCTGCTCGGCGAGGAGCTGGGCGACGGCATCGAGGGCATCGCGATCTGCTCCACCGTCCCCGCCGTCCTGCACGAGCTGCGCGAGGTGACTCGCCGCTACTACGGCGACGTTCCCGCGGTTCTCGTGGAGCCGGGCATCAAGACCGGGGTGCCGATCCTCATGGACAACCCGAAGGAGGTCGGCACGGACCGCATCATCAACGCGGCCGCCGCCGCCGACCTGTACGGCGGTCCCGCGATCGTCGTCGACTTCGGCACGGCCACCACCTTCGACGCAGTCTCCGCACGCGGCGAGTACGCCGGTGGCGTCATCGCTCCCGGCATCGAGATCTCGGTCGAGGCGCTCGGCGTCAAGGGCGCCCAGCTCCGCAAGATCGAGCTGGCCAGGCCGCGCAGCGTGATCGGCAAGAACACGGTCGAGGCGATGCAGGCGGGGATCGTCTACGGCTTCGCCGGCCAGGTCGACGGTGTCGTCGCCCGGATGAAGAAGGAGCTGGCGGACGACCCCGACGACGTCACGGTCATCGCGACGGGCGGCCTTGCTCCGATGGTGTTGGGGGAGTCCTCCGTCATCGACGAGCACGAGCCGTGGCTGACCCTCATCGGTCTGCGGCTGGTGTACGAGCGGAACATCTCCCGGATGTAGCGGGCACTGGGCTCACCTGCGGGAACGGCGTGGCGGAACGGAGGCCGCCGCCGCGCCGCCGACGCCCAGTTAAGAGGATTTTGTCCATTTAGCACGTATTGTCGCGCCATGCCCACGCCCTACGGATCACGCGGCGGTATGGCGTTCGGCGCGGACGAGCTGCGTGTGCTCCGACGCGCGCTCGCCGTCGCCCTGCACCCCGCCCCCCTGCCCGAAGAGGATGTCCAGGACTGCCTGCGGCTGGCGGGCGCGGTCGACGAGGCGGTGGGCGAGGCGGGACGGCTGCGCGCGTTCCTCCTCGCCGACCTCGCCCGCTACCGCGACGCCCTCCCCGGCTCCGCCAGCGGTTACCTGGAACTCCTCCAGGACGCCCTCGCGGGCGGGTACGACCCCTGCCCCGACGATCTCGCCGCGCTGCGCGCCCTGCGGCACCGGCCGACGGCGGCCGCGCTCCTGGAGCGCTGCCAGGTGCTCGCGGAACGGTCGGTACGGGCCCGGCTCGCCGGGCGCGCCGTGCCCGCGGCGGCCCCCGCGCCCCGCAGTCGTCTCCTCGCCCTGCCCGGCGGCCGGACCGGCGACGCCGAGCCCGAACGGCCCAGGACCCCGGAGAAGCCGCCCCGGCCCGCCCCGCCGTCCGAGCGTCCGGCGGCACCCAAGCCCTCCGAGGTGTTCCCGCCGCGCCGCCGCCCGGCCCCGCCGTCGCCGCCGAGGCAGCGAGCCGTCGGGTAGTCGCCCCATGCGGGACCGGACGGCCGTCCCGCCACCCGGAGGGTGCGCGTGGACGTCCGCACCGGCCTCGCTACTCTGGAAGCCATGGACTACGTATCGGCGCTCGTGCCCCCCGTGGTGATGGCAGTCTTCTTCATCGGCATCGTCGTGACGATCATCAAGAGCCAGGGCGGCCCCAATAAGGCCAAGGAGGACGCGGTCGTGGACGCGGCGATGAGCCGCTCCGATTCGGTCCAGCAGGTCCGGAGCGGCGGCGCCTGAGCGCTCCCGGTCCGGTACTCCGTACCCGGCACACTCCCGCGTCCGGCGGCACGCCTTCGGCGGTATGCGAAAGGGCGCACGGCTCGTCATGGCCGTGCGCCCTTTCGCGTCGCATGAATAACCGTGCATTTCGGACAATTGGCACTAAAATGCCATTGTGCCCCGCCCATTGGGAGAACTGGAAGACGCCGTGATGACACGGGTCTGGCAGTGGAACCGTCCGGTCACCGTGCGAGAAGTCCTGGAGGACCTCCAACGGGAACGCTCCATCGCCTACACCACCGTCATGACGGTAATGGACAATCTCCATCAGAAGGGCTGGGTGCGCAGGGAAGTCGACGGCCGCGCATATCGATATACGGCGGTCTCCACCCGCGCCGCCTACTCGGCCGCACTGATGAACGAAGCATGGTCGCGCAGCGACAACCCGGCGGCCGCACTTGTCGCCTTCTTCGGCATGATGTCGGCCGAACAGCGCGAGGCGCTCCGGGACGCCATGCGGATTGTTCGCCCGGGTCTGCCGGACACCCCGCCGCCCCCGGAGCGCGAAGTGCCGGACGAGCGGGCCGAAATCCCGTCCGAAGTTCCGGTACGGCCTCCGCCGGGCGAGCCGGCGGGCGAACCGACGGGTGGACCGGCGAACGCACCCGCGGGTGGGGACGAGAGCCGGGCGGCCGGGGAACCGGCCGCGGACCGGCCCGCGCGACAGCCCGCCGACCGGGCCGTACGACGAGCCGGAGACCGGGCCGGACAACAGGGCGGACAACAGCCCGCAGAGGGGTCCGAAGTTCCGGCCGATGACGCCGGGCCCGCCTCCGGGCGATAGCGTCGGGGTATGTCCTCAGAGCTTCCGCATAGCGATTTCCGTACCGCACCGTCGGTTATAAAGACGGCCGTCACCGTCCGGCGTGCCAGGACCAGTGATGTGCCATCGGTCCGCCGTCTCCTCGACGGGTACGTACGTGAAGGCATCCTGCTCGACAAAGCGACGGTGACGCTTTACGAGGACATCCAGGAGTTCTGGATCGCGGAACGCGACGAGGACGCTCGTGTCATCGGATGCGGCGCACTGCACGTGATGTGGGAAGACCTGGCCGAAGTGCGTACTCTCGCGGTCGATCACGGCATCAGGGGCGCCGGAGTCGGGCATCAAGTACTGGACAAGTTGTTGCAGACCGCCCGTTGGCTGGGCGTACGCAGGGTTTTCTGTCTGACCTTCGAAGTCGACTTCTTCGCGAAGCACGGCTTCGTCGAGATCGGGGAGACGCCGGTCGACGGAGATGTCTACAGCGAGCTGCTGCGTTCCTATGACGAGGGTGTCGCGGAGTTCCTGGGTCTCGAACGAGTGAAGCCGAACACCTTGGGCAACAGCCGGATGCTTCTGCACCTGTGACGGTCACAAGAAGCCGTGGCCCTATGTCCGAATCGCGCATGTTTCCCGGCTTCTCGCGATCCTGAACCTCTGCCGAGGGTTTGTGTTTTCCGGAGAAAAGCGGTTTCCTTTCCGCGTACTGCATTTTCGATGAAAGGAAATCCGGTGGCACAGAAGGTTCAGGTCCTTCTTGTCGATGACCTCGACGGCGGCGAGGCGGACGAGACGGTCACGTTCGCTCTCGACGGCAAGACGTACGAGATCGACCTCACCACGAGCAACGCGGACAAGCTCCGCGGCCTTCTCGAGCCGTACACCAAGAGTGGCCGGCGCACGGGCGGTCGGGCGACGTCCGGTCGTGGCAGGGGTCGCGCCGTAGCCGGCGGCAACAAGGACACCGCGGAGATCCGCAAGTGGGCGCGCGAGAACGGTCACAACGTGAACGACCGCGGCCGCGTCCCCGCCGAGATCCGTGAGGCTTACGAGAAGGCCAACAGCTGAGCTGTCGACCCATCGGTCGACCGCCCCGCTCGGGCACGCATCAACCTGGCCCGGTGGCACTCGGTTGCCACCGCGTCCACGAGCCGCACGAGATCGGGAGCATCCCCACCCCTGCTCCCGAGGCCCGCGAGGTCCGGGAGCCCCGGCCCTCCTTCGCGCGGCAGTCCGGGGGGCCGCAACCACACCGCGGCCCCTGGCCGGTCCGCCGCCCCACCGGGCGGTGCCGGCGCCTCGATCCGACCGCCCCTGCCGACGGCGGTCAGCGAGAGGGTGACCCCGCCCCACTCCAGCCAGTCGAGCAGCCCGGGCAGCTCCTCCGCGCTCCCCGCCGCCACCAGCAGGCTCGTCCGGGAGTCGGTCGACGCCACCGGCCCGGTGCGGCCCACCCGCCGGAGCACCGCGCGCCCCACGACAGCGGGCACTTCGAGGACATCGAAGAGGAGACCGGTCGGCAGCCGCACCGGCGCGACGCCCTCGGTCGTCCAGCCGAGCTCGCGCTCGTACCACCGCGCCCAGCGCGCGCCCTCGTCGTGCCCTTCCCCTCCGCCGTCGCGGGACGGCGGGGAAGGCGGGGAGGTGTTGGCCATGCCGGAGGAACGTCCGGCAGCCCTCCGGAGTTACGCGCTGTTCGCGGCCTGTTGCGCAGTGTGTCGGAAATGGGGGTGTCGGACGGGTCAGGCGGCGCAAAGATGTTCGCCCGTAGCGGAGGGAACCGCCGCGCGTCGCATGGACTGTCTGTAATTGCGGGTATGACATCCCTGGTGGGGAGGGGCGACACGCGGGCCCGGACATCTCCCGTTCGCCAACGGCGTACTGGCGAAAGGCGTATCTGTCTGGCCTGCGGGAACATCGTCTCGCACCATCGGGTTGGAGCAGATGTCGGCGTTCGGGCGACGGGGAGGCGGCAACTCCGTCCTCGCGGGAGCGGGGGCGATCCGGCCGGTGTCGGCAGTTGGAATGAGCGGTCCCCGCTTGCGGGACTAAGCTGCGGAAGGACAGGGAGGGGACCGACCCCTTACTGCCTGACCGCTCTGAGGAGCGATTAACGATGTTCGAGAGGTTCACCGACCGCGCGCGGCGGGTTGTCGTCCTGGCTCAGGAAGAAGCCCGGATGCTCAACCACAACTACATCGGCACCGAGCACATTCTCCTGGGCCTGATCCACGAGGGTGAGGGTGTCGCCGCTAAGGCCCTGGAGAGCCTCGGGATCTCGCTCGAGGCGGTCCGCCAGCAGGTGGAGGAGATCATCGGCCAGGGCCAGCAGGCCCCGTCCGGGCACATCCCCTTCACGCCCCGGGCCAAGAAGGTCCTGGAGCTGTCGCTCCGCGAGGCCCTCCAGCTCGGCCACAACTACATCGGCACCGAGCACATCCTGCTCGGTCTGATCCGCGAGGGCGAGGGCGTCGCCGCCCAGGTCCTCGTGAAGCTCGGAGCCGACCTGAACCGGGTGCGGCAGCAGGTCATCCAGCTGCTCTCCGGTTACTCCGGCAGCAAGGAGGCGGCCACCGCGGGCGGACCCGCGGAAGGCACCCCTTCCACGTCCCTGGTGCTCGACCAGTTCGGCCGGAATCTCACCCAGGCCGCCCGGGAGTCCAAGCTCGACCCGGTCATCGGGCGCGAGAAGGAGATCGAGCGGGTCATGCAGGTGCTGTCCCGCCGCACCAAGAACAACCCCGTGCTCATCGGCGAGCCCGGCGTCGGCAAGACGGCGGTCGTCGAGGGACTGGCGCAGGCCATCGTCAAGGGCGAGGTGCCCGAAACCCTCAAGGACAAGCACCTCTACACCCTGGACCTCGGCGCCCTGGTCGCCGGCTCCCGCTACCGCGGTGACTTCGAGGAGCGCCTGAAGAAGGTCCTCAAGGAGATCCGCACCCGCGGCGACATCATCCTGTTCATCGACGAGCTCCACACCCTGGTGGGTGCGGGTGCCGCCGAGGGCGCGATCGACGCCGCCAGCATCCTCAAGCCGATGCTGGCCCGCGGCGAGCTGCAGACCATCGGTGCCACGACGCTGGACGAGTACCGCAAGCACCTGGAGAAGGACGCCGCGCTGGAGCGCCGCTTCCAGCCCATCCAGGTCGCCGAGCCGTCGCTGCCGCACGCGATCGAGATCCTCAAGGGTCTGCGCGACCGCTACGAGGCCCATCATCGCGTCTCCATCACGGACGAGGCACTGGTCCAGGCCGCGACCCTGGCCGACCGGTACATCTCGGACCGCTTCCTGCCGGACAAGGCGATCGACCTGATCGACGAGGCCGGTTCCCGGATGCGCATCCGCCGGATGACCGCGCCGCCGGACCTCCGCGAGTTCGACGAGAAGATCGCGGGCGTCCGCCGCGACAAGGAGTCCGCGATCGACTCGCAGGACTTCGAGAAGGCCGCGTCCCTGCGCGACAAGGAGAAGCAGCTCCTCGCCGCGAAGAACAAGCGCGAGAAGGAATGGAAGGCCGGCGACATGGACGTCGTGGCCGAGGTCGACGGCGAGCTGATCGCCGAGGTCCTGGCCACCGCGACCGGCATTCCCGTCTTCAAGCTGACGGAGGAGGAGTCCTCGCGCCTGCTGCGCATGGAGGACGAGCTCCACAAGCGCGTCATCGGTCAGAAGGACGCCATCAAGGCCCTTTCGCAGGCGATCCGCCGTACGCGAGCCGGTCTGAAGGACCCGAAGCGTCCCGGTGGTTCGTTCATCTTCGCCGGCCCGTCCGGTGTCGGTAAGACCGAGCTCTCCAAGACGCTCGCCGAATTCCTCTTCGGCGACGAGGACGCGCTGATCGCTCTCGACATGTCGGAGTTCAGCGAGAAGCACACGGTTTCCCGCCTCTTCGGTTCTCCCCCCGGTTACGTGGGTTACGAAGAGGGTGGCCAGCTCACCGAGAAGGTGCGCCGCAAGCCGTTCTCCGTCGTTCTCTTCGACGAGGTCGAGAAGGCCCACCCCGATATCTTCAATTCCCTGCTCCAGATTCTGGAGGACGGTCGTCTGACCGACTCCCAGGGTCGGGTCGTGGACTTCAAGAACACGGTCATCATCATGACGACCAACCTCGGGACCCGGGACATCTCCAAGGGCTTCAACCTGGGATTCGCCGCCCAGGGCGACGTCAAGACCGGCTACGAGCGGATGAAGAACAAGGTCAACGAAGAGCTCAAGCAGCACTTCCGCCCCGAGTTCCTCAACCGTGTCGACGACACGGTCGTCTTCCACCAGCTCAGCGAGGAAGACATCATCCAGATCGTCGACCTGATGATCGCCAAGGTGGACGAGCGCCTGAAGGACCGCGACATGGGCATCGAGCTGAGCTCGGAGGCCAAGTCGCTCCTGGCGAAGAAGGGCTACGACCCCGTGATGGGCGCCCGGCCGCTGCGCCGGACGATCCAGCGCGAGATCGAGGACGTCCTCTCCGAGAAGATCCTCTTCGGCGAGCTGCGCCCCGGCCACATCGTGGTCGTCGGCACCGAGGGCGAGGGCGAGGAGAAGAAGTTCACCTTCCGCGGCGAGGAGAAGTCGGCGCTGCCCGACGTTCCGCCGATCGAGCAGGCGGCGGGCGGCGCGGGTCCGAACCTGTCGAAGGACGCGTGACCGGACGCGTGAGAACGCCGTGAAGGCGCGATCGGACGACTGAACGACCGAAGGGGCTGCCCCGGACCGTTTCCAACGGTCCGGGGCAGCCCCTTTTCCATGTCTTCGGTCGGGTGTCTCCGTGCGTCCGGTCCGGCGTCGCGCGCATCGGTGGGGTGTCGCGTGCGGCGGTCGGACGCGGGGCCGGAGGCCCCGGATCGGACGTCTTACGGGTCTGTCGGCGGTGACAAGGCACACAGCCGTTTCGGGACTACTACGGCCGCTAGGAGAGAACGCCGTGGTCGCGGCGGCGGCGTGCGCCCCCGCGCGGGAGGGGTGTGGGAAACCGGCGCGAAAAAAGCAGGGATCAGTATGTTTAGTCCGTTTATGGAGGGTTTGAGCTGCGGCGGGATCCACTCCGAGTGGAGGTGTCGACGGGGCGGGATTCGACGGTGAGCGGGGTGGATTCCGGGGCCCTCGCGAGCTCTCGGCTACGGCTTTTGTTCGTAGATGGGGGGTTTGAGCACCGGCAAGGGTGCGGGTTACCAAGGAACGGCCAGCCCGGCCGAAAGCGTCGGGTCCCGTCATCCCCGGAGGATTTCCGCATATGTCGAAGCGCGTTCCGTTCCAGCACTCCCGCCGCCCGTCCCTGTCCCGTGTCCGTGGCGCCGTGGTGGCAGCCGGGCTGGGAACGACGATGGCGCTCGGTGCGAGTGCTGCGTTCGCGGCCGGCACGATGGGCTCCCCCGAAGTCGCGAACCTGATCGACGGCACCGCCGCCCACTCGGTCGCCAAGCAGGCGGCCGTGCAGGGCAAGGCGGCCAAGGCCGCCGAGGCCGAGCGCGTGGCGGTCGTCGAGGCGGCCGCGAAGAAGGCGGCCTCCTGGGAGAAGCCGGTGAGCCATTACGAGCTGAGCGCGAGCTTCGGCAACGACGGCAGCCGCTGGGCCCACAAGCACTCCGGCCAGGACTTCGCCGTTCCGGTCGGCACGAAGGTCACGGCCGCGCACAGCGGCGTCGTCGTGAAGGCCGGCCCGAACGGCGGCGGCGACGGCCCCGCGTACGGCAACGCCGTCGTGATCAAGCACGGCAACGGTACGTACTCGCAGTACGCGCACCTCTCGCAGATCGACGTGTACGCCGGCCAGAAGGTGACGACCGGCGAGCGGATCGCGCTCTCCGGCAACACCGGCAACTCCAGCGGCCCGCACCTGCACTTCGAGATCCGCCACACCGCCGACTACGGCTCCGCGGTCAACCCGGTCTCGTTCCTGCACCAGAAGGGCGTCGGGGTCTGACCCGACCTCCGTCGGGCCCGCAACCGGGCCTCACGGGTCACGCGTCCGGGCCTCATGAGGTCGCGAATCCGGACACGTGGCGGATACACCTCGCGCGGCGGGCTCCCGGGGCACATGCCTTGGGAGCCCGCCGCGTCGTGGTCCGGCCGCGTCGTGGTCCGGTCTCAGGCGCCGGACCGGGATCTGCCCGCCGTACCGCTCCCCGCCGCGTCGTCGTCCGCCGCGCGCTGCTCGGACAGGCGCAGGACCGGGAAGCTGCCGGTGTTCGTCGGCGCGTGCTCGGGCAGCCACAGGACGGCGATCGCCCCGCCCGTCACCCCCGCCGCCCCCTCCGGGGCGGCGTTGCGGAAGGTCAGCCGGGCCCCGAGGACCCTCGCCTGACCCGCCGCGATGGTCAGGCCGAGACCGTGTCCGTGTCCTGCCCGGTCGCTGCTTCCGGTACGGAACCGGCTCGGGCCCTCGCGCAGCAGGGCCGCGGGGAACCCGGGGCCGTGGTCACGGATCCGTACCACTCGGCCCTCGACCGTGACCTCCACCGGCGTGGCACCGTGCTTCGCGGCGTTCCCCAGCAGATTGCCGAGGATGCGTTCCAGGCGGCGTGGATCGGTGCTCACCCATGACTCGTGGACGACCCGCACCCGTACGTCCGGGTCCAGCAGCGCGATACGTCGGCTGACGAACTCGCCCAGCGCGATCTCCTGGAGCTCGGCCCGCTCCGAGGCGCTGTCCAGCCGGGCCACCTCCAGCACGTCCTCGACCAGGGTGCGCAGCGCCTGCGCCCGGTCCCGTACCAGCTCGGTGGGGCGGCCGGGCGGCAGCAGCTCGGCCGCCGTCAGCAGACCGGTCACCGGCGTCCGCAGTTCGTGCGCGATGTCCGCGGTGACCCGGCGTTCCGCCTCGATCCGCTCGTTCAACGCGTCGGTCAGCGCGTCCACCGCGCGGGCCAGCTCGTCGGTCTCGTCCAGGACGACTCCGCCGACGGCCTCCCGCACCCGTACGTCCGTGTTGCCCTGGGCGACCGTGCCCGCCGCCGCGGCGGCCTTGCGCAGCCGACGCGACAGCTGCCCGCCGATCAGCACGCCCAGCGCACAGCTGCCGAGCACCACCGACACCGAGCCGATGATCAGTGCCCGGTCGAGATCACCCATGATCTTGGCGCTGCGGCCGGTGAAACGGGTGTGCAGCGAGAGCACGTCGTCTTGGCCGACCGGGACCGCCGCCCACACGTCGGGCACCCCGTTTTGCAGTATCTCGACATGCGTGGCCCGGCGGTTCTTCCTGACCTCCGCGCGCAGGCTGCCCGGCATCAGCGGGTCGTTGAGCTTGGCGCCGAAACGGGTGTCGGCCTTGTGCGTCTTCTTCGCCTCGTACAGCAGCTGCGCGTACGTCAGCCGTGTCAGCTGCACCTCGCGCGCGTTCTCCAGCATCGAGACCCGGGCGGCGTTGTGGACGACGAAGCTGAGCGCCACCGCGGTCAGCGCGCCGACCGCGGCGATCGCGATGCTGATCTTCCAGCGGACGCTCGTCCGCAGCGCCGGCCGCCTCATGGCCTGAGTTTGTAGCCGAACCCGCGGACCGTCTCGATCCGGTCCTGGCCGATCTTGGTGCGCAGCCGCTGCACATGGACGTCCACGACCCGGGTGTCCCCGCCCCAGCCGTAGTCCCAGACGCGCTCCAGGAGCTTGTCGCGGGAGAGCACCGTGCCGGGCGCGGCGGAGAACTCCAGCAGCAGCCGCATCTCGGTCGGGGTCAGCGCCACCGGCTCGCCGCCCCGGAGGACCTCCATGCCCTCGGTGTCGACCTCCAGGTCGCCGAAGACATGCACCCCGCCGACGGGCGGGGACTCCGGTTCGCCGCCGCCCGGCTGCCCGCCCGAGGCGTGGCCGAAGCGTCGCAGCACGGCACGGATCCGGGCGACCAGGACCGCCCCGTCGAAGGGTTTGGTGACGTAGTCGTCGGCCCCGGCCTCCAGACCGAGCACCACGTCGATCGAGTCCGCGCGGGCCGACAGCATGATCACGGGGACCGTCGACTCGTCGCGGATGCGGCGGCAGAGGCTGACGCCGTCCAGGCCCGGCACCATCACGTCGAGCAGCGCGATGTCGGGGCGGTCGGCCCGGAACGCGTCGAGGCCCGACAGGCCGTCGGGCATCGCGGTGACCGTGAAGCCGTCACGCTCCAGCGCGAGCTGGGTGGCCTCGCGGATGACGTCGTCGTCCTCGACGAACAGGACGTGGGTCTCGGCCATCGAAACTGCTCTCAGTTCCCCGCCGGCTCGGCGGATTCCGGAAGTCCGGCCGTTCCGCTGCCGACGGCTCGGTTGAAGTCGTTGTGCACGCGGTCGTGCTCGTCGAACCGGTCGCCCGCCCAGCGGTAGGTGATCACATCCTCGCCCGAGGGGTACGCGACCGCGTCCTTCTTCCCGTACACCTGGGCCGTCACCACCAGATCGCCGCGGTCGATAGTGCCGTACACGGCGGGCTGCTCCATCGCGAACACGTTCCGGTAGAGGCCGCCGGACTCCCTGCGGTACACGTACGTGCCGACGCCCACCGAATCGGCGCAGGTCATCACGTTCACCACGACATCGGTGGAGGATCCGCCGGTCAGCGTTCCGTACGAGGTGTCCACCGGGTACTCGGAGCCTGCGCAGGGCTTCAGATCGGCCCTGACCCGCTCGCTGACCTTGGGGTCCTTTTTGATCAGCGTCACGGGGTCCACCCGGTAGGTGGGCTTCGCCGTGGACGCGCCGGGGCTCGGTGTGACCTGGGCGACCGGCTGGGTGCCCGCCGGGCCCTCGTCCCGGGTTCCGGCGCCGCCGCTGGAGCAGCCGGCCGCGAGCAGGGCGAGAGCGGTGAACCCGACCAGGGTCGTGGCGCCCGCCGTCCAGCCGATCCCGGCGGTCCTCCCGGTCCCCGCCGCGCGACTGCCTGGGGAACGGCCGCGGCGGCGGTCACCGCCACCGCGGTTTCCGCCGTCGTCACCGGCTGTCAGGCCGCGCACCGCTCCCGCCCCCGTTCGTCCATACGCCTGCCCGTCCGCTCCCGTACCCGGGTGCGCACCGCGGCACCGGGGACCGGACCGCGGTCGGCCGTCGGCGTCGGCCGCTCCTCGGCGAGCAGGGCCTCCCTGCTCGCCGCCTCGCGGCTCTCCAGCTCCTGGCGCAGGCGTGCCAGCGCACGGTGCAGCGTGCTCTTCACCGTACCGGCCGACATGCCGAGTGCGGCAGCCGTCTCCTCGGTACTCATCTGCTCCCAGTGTCGCAGTACGACGACGCTGCGCTGCTTGGGAGCCAGGACGCCCAGCACGTCCATCAGCAGGGCGCGGTCGGCCCGCTGCTCGGTTCCGTCCTCGACGCTCGCGTCGGGCAGCTGTTCGGTGGGAACCTCGTCCAGCTTGCGGGCCCGCCACCACTCGGTACGGGTATTGATCATGACCCGGCGCAGGTAGGCGTCGGCGAGGGACTTGTCGGCGATGCCGTCCCAGCGGCCGAACGTACGGGCCAGGGCGGTCTGCAGCAGGTCCTGCGCGTCCACCGGGTCGGGGACCAGCCGGCGTGCGCTGCGCAGCAGTGCGTCCTGCCGGGTGCGCACGTACTCCTCGAACCCGAGTACCTCGCCCTGTGCCATTCCAACCGCCTCCGTCCCCGTGGAGCCCCGTTCGACCGCCGTCGCCCATCGATCGGTCGGGGCGACGTCGACGACGTTACGGAGCCGTTGTCACGAGGTTGTGCGGAGCAGCCATAGGCCGACGCACGGCTGTCCATCGGTTGTGTAACAGCGGGACCTGCGAGGGCGGGGCGGGGGCTCAGCTCAGCGGCAGCCGGTAGAGGCCGCCGGCCAGCGGTTCGACCAGGCCGTCCGAGACCAGGCCGTCCAGGGCACGGGCGCGTTGCACCGGTTCGTCCCAGACCGCGTCCAGCGCCGACTGCGGCACCGGTGTCACGGCCTCGCGCAGCACGGCCAGCAGCCGTCCGCGCACCTGCCGGTCCGTCCCGGCGTACGTCTGACCGCGGCGCGGGGGCCCCTGGTGCGCGGGCTTCCCGGCCAGCCGCCAGGCGCACTGCGAGGCGATCGGGCAGCGCGTGCAGTCCTCGTTCTTGGCGGTGCAGACGAGGGCGCCGAGTTCCATCGTCGCGGCTGCCCAGCGGGCGGCGCGCTCGTCCTCCTCGGGGAGCAGCGCGCGGGCCAGCTTGCGCTCGGCGGCGGTGGTCGCGTTCGGCGGGTACTGGATGCCGGTCGCGGCCCGGGCGAACACCCGGCGGACATTCGTGTCGAGTACTGCGTGACGCTGTCCGTACGCGAACGAGGCCACGGCCGCCGCGGTGTACTCGCCGATGCCGGGCAGCGCGAGCAGCTGGGCGTGCTCGCTCGGTACGTCGCCGCCGTGCCGTTCCGTTATGGCCTGGGCGGCGCCGTGCAGGCGCAGGGCCCGGCGCGGGTAGCCGAGTCGGCCCCAGGCGCGGACCGCCTCGCCGGGCGGCTCGGCGGCCAGGTCGGCCGGGCGCGGCCAGCGGGTCATCCACTGCTCGTACACGGGGAGGACCCGGTTCACGGGGGTCTGCTGCAGCATGAACTCGCTCACCATCACACCCCAGGCGCCCGCTTCGGGACGGCGCCAGGGCAGATCGCGGGCGTGCTGTTCGAACCACCCGATGACGGGAGTGTGGAGGGAGGCGGGGGACGTCTGTGTCGCAGTCATGGCAGTCATCGCACGGACGATCCTGGCACGGAAGAACGGACGATGGTTCCGCGCACGGTGGTGTCGCTCCTCCTGGGGGCCCTTGGGGTGATAATGCCACCCGTCTTGTCCCTCCGGTGTCCGGCAACCGGCCCAAAGGGGTGCTGGGGAGGGCCCGGCACCCGGGCCCGCCCCGGCGTCCTCGTCGGGGAGGGCCGGCTGAGTCGTCCCGGTCGGTCCGGCGTCCCGGCCCTCCCCGCGACCGGTCCGTCCGGGTCGTCAGCGTCGCCCGGCGCGCCGCCGCCCCCGGCCGCTGCGCGGCAGGGCGCCCGTGCCCGGACCGGAGACCAGGGAGGCCATCGGTGCCCCGCTGCCCCGCACGGTCAGGGCGAGCGACTGCGTCGGGCGGCGCAGCAGGAGGATCACCGCCGCCGACACCAGCGCGCCCATGACCAGCCCGACCGCCACGTCGTGCGGATAGTGCACCCCGACGAAGACCCGGGAGAAGGCCATCAGCAGGGCCATCGGCACGGTGAGCCAGGCCAGCAGGGGCCGGCACATCGCCACGGCGACGGCCGCGGCACCCGCGATCGCGGAGTGGTTGCTGGGGAACGACCAGTCGCCCACCGGCGGACACGGCACCAATGAGGCCGCCGCTCCGGCCACCGCGCGGCACGGGCGTTCCTCGGTCACCACCGACTTCAGCGCCTCGCTGGCCACGTAGCCGAACGCCGTCGCGACGGGCGCGAGCACCGCCAGCGCGAGGGCGCGCTCGTCGGCGCGGCGGGCCCGCCACCACCCGGTGATGAAGAGGACGCCGAAGACCAGGAGACCGAACTCCGTCCATGCCTCGGCCAGATGTTGCACCCATGACGGCATGTCATGAGCGAAGTCGGTGACGTCCCGGTAGAGCGGGGCAGTGGCTGAACTATCCATGTGACAGAGGGTAGTCAACCGAACGGAGTGGT
The DNA here is from genome assembly GCF_042892615.1 of Streptomyces sp. NPDC001750. Classification (NCBI taxonomy): domain Bacteria; kingdom Bacillati; phylum Actinomycetota; class Actinomycetes; order Kitasatosporales; family Streptomycetaceae; genus Streptomyces; species Streptomyces sp. NPDC001750. The sequence goes on from NZ_JBIAUE010000025.1 coordinate 94,016, forward strand.
CTGCCCGGTGCTCCCTGGACGGGGAACGAGGGCGGGGAGGAAGGGGACGAAGGGCATGGAGGAAGAGGGCGAGGAGAGGGGCGAGAAGGGGGCGAGAAGGGGACGAGAAGGGGACGAACCGAGATGATGATCCGTAAAACTTCGTGGTCCGGCGGCGGGTGGGGCGGGAGTTGGTCCGGATCTCTCGTACAGTTTGCGGCGTGGGATCTTTGCGTAATCCGATCGGGCCGCTTCCCTCCTCCATCTACTGGCGCCGGAGGGCCGTGGCGCTGGCGCTCGTCGCGCTGCTCGTCCTGCTGATCGTATGGGCCGTCACCTCCAACGGCAGCAAGGGGAACACGGACGACTCGCGGTCCGGCGGGTCGTCTCCCGTCCGGTCGATCACCCCGGGGCCCACCCCGTCGGGCCCGGCGATCACCCAACGGCCGGGCGGACGCGACGAGTCGGACGACTCGGACGGCGGCGGTACCGGCACGGGCTCCCAGGGCGGCGCGGGCGGTGCCGACACCGGCGGTACGGGTGCCGGCAGTGGTCCGGGCGCCGGGACCGAGGGCGTCGGGGGCGACAGTGGCGCGACGGCCGCCCAGCAGCTTCCCGCGAACTCCCCGCTCCCCGCCTGCACGCCGGGCGCACTCCAGTTGAGCCTGAACACCGAGATCAGCTACGCCCCCGACGAGAAGCCGAAGTTCCGGCTGGTCGCCAGGAACACCTCGTCCGCCGACTGCAAGGCCGACTTCGGACCGAAGAACACAGTGCTCACCATCACCGAGGCGGGGGGCGACGACAGTCAGGTGTGGTCCTCCAAGGACTGCCCGCGAGCCTCGGGAAGCGTGCTGCTGAGGATCCCGGCGGGCGCGACCGTCGTCCACACCGTGGAGTGGGACCGCAAGGAGAGCGACGCGCACTGCGCGACGAAGCCCGCGCGCTCCGCGCACCCCGGTACGTACCTGGTCGAGGCGAAGGCGCCGGGCGAGCCGGTGCAGCGGGCCTCGTTCGTTCTCGCGAAGGACTGAGCGGGCCAACGAGGCGCTGAGGCGCGGCCGGATCGCTCTCGGCCGCGCCGGGCACCTCCGGTTGTGCGCACCGGATCGCTCTCCCGGGTGCCGGACCGCTCCGGACCACGTCGGCCGCTCTGCCGCCCACCGGGCCGCTCCCGGTCGCGCCGGACCCTTCTCGGGCGTACCGTTCTCAGACGTACCGTTCGAGGATCGACGACTCGGCCAGCCGTGAAAGCCCCTCGCGCACGCTGCGCGCCCGGGCCTCGCCGACCCCGTCGACCGTCTGGAGGTCGTCCACACTGGCGGCGAGCAGCTTCTGCAGGCCGCCGAAGTGCTCCACCAGCCGGTCGATGATCGCGCCGGGCAGCCGCGGCACCTTCGCCAGCAGCCGGAATCCGCGCGGCGATACCGCGGAGTCGAGCGTCTCCGGAGAACCGCTGTAGCCCAGCGCCCGTGCCACCACGGGAAGTTCGAGCAGTTCGGTGTGGGTGAGCCCGTCGAGCTCGGTCAGCGCCTCGGTGACCGTACGGGACCGCTTCGCGGTCGGCTCCGGCACGTAGTCGCGCACGACCAGCTCGCGCTCCGGCTCCACGCCCGCGATCAACTCGTCGAGCTGGAGCGAGAGGAGCCGGCCGTCGGTGCCCAGCTCCACCACGTACTCCGCGATCTCGGCGGCGATCAGGCGGACCATCTCCAGCCGCTGCGCCACGGCCGCCACGTCCCGGACCGTCACCAGGTCCTCGATCTCCAGCGCCGACAGCGTGCCCGCGACCTCGTCGAGGCGGAGCTTGTACCGCTCCAGGGTGGCGAGCGCCTGGTTGGCCCGGGAGAGGATCGCGGCGGACTCCTCCAGGACCCGGCGCTCCCCGTTCACGTACAGCGCGATCAGGCGCATCGACTGAGAGACCGAGACGACCGGGAAGTTGCACTGCTTGGAGACCCGGTCGGCCGTGCGGTGGCGGGTGCCGGTCTCCTCCGTGGGAATGGAGGCGTCCGGGACCAGCTGCACGCCGGCGCGCAGGATCTTGGTCATGTCCTTGTCGAGGATGAGCGCCCCGTCGAGCTTCGCCAGCTCGCGCAGGCGCGTCGCGGTGAACTCCACGTCCAGCACGAACCCGCCGGTGCACATCGACTCGACGGTCTTGTCCATGCCGAGCACGACCAGTCCGCCGGTGTTCCCGCGGAGGATGCGTTCCAGGCCGTCGCGCAGCGCCATTCCGGGCGCGACGGCGGACAACGAGGCGCGCATCAGCGCCTCGCCACCGGTGCTTTGGCCGGACTTTCCGGGCGATGTTGCCCGGTCGCTGGCTGCCACTGCACTCCTCCGGTCGCGGGTTGGCGGTGCCCTTGTGTTCCTCAAACCGTTCGTACGGACGGGCGAGACCAGGGCAAAGTCTACCGGCGCGCGTTCTCCTCCTGGGGGGCCTGTGCGCGAGACCGGCGCGGGAGGACTCTCAGGGCATCACCCATATCGGCGACTTCTATGACCTTCATGCCGGCCGGAACCCTTCCCGGATCGGTCGGAACCAGGGCGTGCGTGAAGCCCAGACGGTGTGCCTCGGCGAGCCTGCGCTGGACCCCCGTGACCCGTCTGACCTCGCCCGCGAGGCCCACTTCGCCGATCGCCACGAGGTTCTTGGGAAGGGGGGTGTCGCTCGCCGCGCTGGCCAGCGCCAGCGCGACCGCGAGGTCCGCGGCGGGTTCGGAGAGCTTCACGCCGCCGACCGTCGCGCTGTAGATGTCCCGCTTGCCGAGCGCGCTGATCCGGCCGCGCTGCTCCAGCACCGCCAGCATCATCGAGACCCGGGACGTCTCCAGTCCGGAGGTGGTGCGCCGGGGCGACGGGATCTGCGAGTCGACCGTCAGCGCCTGGACCTCGGCGACGAGCGGGCGCTTGCCCTCCAGGGTGACGGTCAGGCAGGTGCCGGGCACGGGCTCGTCGCGGCGGGTGAGGAACAGGCCGGAGGGGTCGGCGAGGCCGGTGATGCCCTCGTCGTGCAGCTCGAAGCAGCCGACCTCGTCGGTCGCGCCGTATCTGTTCTTGACGCCCCGCACGAGCCGCAGCCGGGCATGGCGGTCGCCCTCGAAGGACAGCACCACGTCGACGAGGTGCTCCAGCAGCCGCGGCCCCGCGATCGCCCCCTCCTTGGTCACGTGGCCGACCAGGAGCGTCGCCATGCCGCGCTCCTTGGACGCCCGGATGAGCGCCCCGGCGACCTCCCTCACCTGCGCCATGCCGCCCGGTGCCCCGTCGATCTCGGGGGAGGCGACGGTCTGCACCGAGTCGAGGATGAGGAGCGAGGGCTTGACGGCGTCCAGATGGCCGAGGACCGCCGACAGGTCCGTCTCGGCGGCGAGGAACAGATGGTCGTTGATCGCCCGGATCCGGTCGGCGCGCAGGCGCACCTGGCTCGCCGACTCCTCGGCCGTGACGTACAGCGTGCGGTGGTGCTCGCTCGACGCCTTGGCGGCCACGTCCAGCAGCAGCGTCGACTTCCCGACGCCCGGCTCGCCCGCGAGCAGCACGACGGCCCCCGGGACGAGGCCGCCGCCGAGCACCCGGTCCAGCTCGCCGACACCGGTCGACCGGGCGGTGGCCTGCCGGCTGTCGACCTGGCCGATGGGCAGCGCGGCGCTGCTGACCCGCCCGGCCGCGGTGGTCCGCACGGCGGGGGTGCCGCCGAACTCCTCGACCGTCCCCCAGGCGTGGCATTCGGGGCAGCGGCCGAGCCACTTGGCGGTGGTCCAGCCGCACTCGGTGCAGCGGTAGGACGGCCGGTCTTTCGCGGTCTTCGTACGGGCAGCCATGACGCAACCGTATAGGCGGGGTACGACAGTGCCGTCGGGCACCGTTCGGGAACGGCGGTGAGCGCGGGCGTGCGCCCATCTGTGCCGCTGCCACATCCGGCGGAATGTCGGATTCCGGTGCGTCGGATCGGGGCCGGATCGCGGCTGGATCGATACCGGAACACGGCCGGATCGGGGCGGAAAGGAGGTGGATCAGGGTTGAATCCTGAATTCCTGTCCCCTTTTGAGCGATACGTTCACCCGTAAGGGTTAAATGTGCTGAAGGGGCGCCAAAGGCGTGCTGTCCGCTGCCTACGGTCACCGGATGACGAGCAGCAGGCTGGAGCCCCCCACGCACACCACCGGCGCACACCGGTCGCGACATCGTGCGCCCCACTCCTCGACGCAGCCTGTGCCGCAGCGGCTCCCGGTGCGCTGCGAGCCGCATCTCGACGGCCTGTTCACCTACTGCCTCTCCGTGCTCTGCGACCACGACGCCGCCACGGAGGCGCTCGGCGGTGTGCTGGCGATCGCGGAACGCCAGGAGGGGCGGTGCCCCGAGGGGGAGGAGGAACGTAAATCCTGGCTGTACGCGCTGGCCAGGTGGATGTGCCTGCGCATGCTCACCGAGCGGAAGCAGGGCCGCCGGGGGCATCACCACCGGCTGGGGAAGTCGTCCGCGAGGCAGTCGGCCGAGCAGGAGGCCAAACGCGGACGGGAGGGGAGGCGGGAGGCGAAGCGGGCGGCCGGCCCCCCGGGCAAGCAGCCGGACGGCCCGACCGCCCAAGGGGCGCGCGCCGGGCGCCGTACGCCCCCCGCCGTCGTCACGACGGTCCCCGCCTCCGCCCCCGACGCCGCATCCCGCTTCGACCTCGACCCCGCTCGCACCCCCTTCGTGCCGGGTGGTGCGCCGACGGTCCGGGAGCGCGCCGCCGAATCCGAGGCCGCCGCCGAGGCACACCGTCGCGAACTCGCCCAGCTGGCCTGGCCCGAGGCGGCGGGGACCACGCCCGAGCAGCGCGAGGCGCTCGAACTCGCCGTGCGCCACCGCCTCGGCCCGCGCGCCGTCGCCTCCGTGCTGGGGCTCGAACCGACGGCCGCCCGCGAACTCCTGGCCGCCGCCGCGTGCGAGGTGGAGCGCACCCGCGCCGCCCTCGCCGTCGTCGAGTCCGGCAACTGCCCCACCGTCGCGCGGCTCACCGGGGGTCATCGCGTCCTGCTCTCGGCGACCCTGCGCCGGGAACTCGTCCGGCACGTCGACGACTGCCCCCGTTGCCGCCGGGCCGCCGAGCGGGTCGGTGCCGACGGCCCCTGGCCGGGCGCGGACGTCGCCCAGGCCACCGCGCTGCCGGTCGTGCCCGCGCCGCGGCCCTCCGCGTACGTGGCGATGGTCCACGCCCGGCGGAACCGGTCCGGCGGGCCCCGGTTCGACCGGGCGGGCTTCCCCCTTCACCCGAAGGACCACGCCGCGCGCCGGGACCGGCTGCGGGCCAGGGTCGTGACGACGACGGTGGTGGCCACGGTCGTCGCCGCCCCGGTGATCGCGCTGTGGACCGCCTACCGCAGTGCCCCGCTGACCGGCGAGGGGCACGAGGGCTCCTCGGTCGCGGCGACCGAAGCGGACCTCCGCCACGAGTTCGACGACCCGCGCGACCACTACGAGAACGCGGGGAACGCCCGGCCCGGTCCCGGTTCCGGCGCGGGCCGCGCGGCGGACGTCTCGGCCGAGGTGATCGGCGCGGGCCGGGTGCCCGGTGCGGCCGACGGGCTCACCGTCGAGGCCCGTTCGTACGGGGCCACCACCCTGATCCGCCTGACCGCCGCGGGCGGCGCCCCGGTCGCCTGGTCGGCCCGCGCGGACGTGCCGTGGCTGCGCCTCAGCAACTCCTCGGGCACGCTCGCCGCGGGCGAGAGCGTCACCGTACGGGTCCTGGTGGACCGCTCGCGCGAACCCGCCGGACGGTGGAGCGCGCGCGTCGCCCTCGTTCCCTCGGGCTCCGTCGTGGCCATCCGGGGGAACGGTGCGACGGTGCCGTCGCCCGGGGGTCCGGCCCGCCCGGGTGTGCCCGGCCCCGGCCCGTCCGTACCCCCGTGGCAGCCCACATCCTCGCCGGAGCCCACGCGGCCGACCGACCCGACTCCCACGCCGACCGACCCCGCGCCGTCACCGACGGAACCGGCACCCACCGATCCAGAGCCGACCCCGGAGCCGACCGGTACGGCGCCGTCCATCGAACCGGACGGCTCCGCACGGAGGCGCTGAGGACGGAGCGGGACGGTCCCGGGCGGGCCGGGACGAACCCCGCCCCGGCCGGCCCCAGCTGTTCCCCCGCCCCGGCCGGCCCTCAGCCGTTCCTCCGCCCCGGCCGCCTCTCCGGTCCCGTCCGGGCCCGTCCGGCCCCTCTCGTCCCGCTCAGGCCCGATCGGCCGGGTGATCCGCCGGGTCCGCCGGGTGCGGGGCCATCGGCAGCAGCGAGGCCATCCGCTCCTCGCACAGCTCCACGAGCCGCTCGTAGCCCTCCTTGCCCATCAGCTCGGTCAGCTCCGGGCGGTACGAGACGTACACCGGCTTCCCGGCGCCGTGCGCCGATGTCGCCGAGGTGCACCACCAGTGCAGGTCGTGACCGCCCGGCCCCCAGCCCCGGCGGTCGTACTCACCGATGGACACCTGGAGCACGCGCGTGTCGTCGGGCCGGTCGATCCACTCGTACGTGCGCCGGATCGGCAGCTGCCAGCAGACGTCCGGCTTGGTCTCCAGGGGCTCCCGGCCCTCCCGCAGCGCCAGGATGTGCAGCGAGCAGCCCGCGCCCGCGGCGAAGCCCGGACGGTTCTGGAAGATGCACGAACCCTTCCAGCGCCGCGTCTGGCGTTCCCCGTCGTCGTCGACCTGGACCCAGCCCGTCGCCGTGCCGACGTCGTGGAACTGCCACAGCTCGGGGGTCAGCCGCTCGACGTGGCCCGCCACGCGCTCCTCGTCCTCCTCGTCGGAGAAGTGCGCGCCCAGCGTGCAGCACCCGTCGTCCGCGCGGCCCGCCTGGATGCCCTGGCAACCACTGCCGAAGACGCAGGTCCACCTGGAGGTCAGCCAGGTCAGGTCGCAGCGGAAGACCTGCTCGTCGTCGGCGGGGTCGGGAAACTCGACCCAGGCGCGGGCGAAGTCGAGTCCGACCTCGTCCCCGGACCGGCCCGGCCCGTCCACTTCCTGCCGCCGCATCTCCTGCTTCGATTCCTGCCGCTCCGTGTCCTGCTTCTTCGCGTTCTTGCTCTTCGCGTTTTTGTCCGGCTTCGCCTTTTTCGTCTTTGGCACGCGCCAAGGGTAAGTCCGCGCTGCCGGTAGCGTTCCTGGTATGAGACTCGGAGTCCTCGACGTGGGTTCGAACACAGTGCATCTTTTGGTGGTGGACGCGCACCCCGGCGCCCGCCCGCTGCCGGCGCACTCGCACAAGGCGGAGCTACGCCTGGCCGAACTCCTCGACGACGACGGGGCGATCGGCCCCAGGGGCGTGGACCGGCTGGTGGCCACGATCACCGACGCCCTCCAGGCCGCCGAGGACAAGGGGTGCGAGGACGTCCTGCCGTTCGCCACGTCCGCGGTGCGGGAGGCGAGCAATGCGGACCGGGTGCTGGCCCGGGTGCGGGAGGAGACGGGCGTCGACCTCGCCGTGCTCAGCGGATCGGAGGAGGCGCGGCTCACCTTCCTCGCCGTGCGCCGCTGGTTCGGCTGGTCGGCGGGACGGCTGCTGGTCCTGGACATCGGGGGCGGCTCGCTGGAGGTCGCGTTCGGCGTCGACGAGGAACCGGACGCGGCGGTGTCGCTGCCGCTCGGGGCGGGCCGGCTGACCGCCGGATGGCTGCCGGGCGATCCGCCGGACCCGGCGGCCGTGAAGGCCCTGCGCCGCCACGTACGGGCCGGCATCGCCCGGAGCGTGGGGGAGTTCAACCGGCTCGGGCGTCCGGACCACGTCGTGGCCACGTCCAAGACCTTCAAGCAGCTCGCCAGGATCGCGGGCGCCGCACGCTCCACCGACGGCCTGTACATCCAGCGGGGGCTCACCCGCAAGGCGCTGGAGGAGTGGGTGCCGCGACTCGCGGAGATGACCGTCGAACAGCGCGTCACGCTGCCCGGGGTCTCCGAGGGCCGGGCCCGGCAGCTGCTCGCCGGGGCACTGGTGGCGGAGGGGGCCATGGACCTGTTCGGCGTCGACGAGCTGGAGATCTGCCCGTGGGCGCTGCGCGAGGGCGTCATCCTGCGCCGACTGGACCATCTGCCGGCGGAACGGGCCGCGCTGGGCCGGACCGGGGGCGAGTCGCGCCGGGGGACGAGCCCGGCGGGGAGCGGCGAGCCCGGACTCCGGCTGATCCCGTCCGAGGGCGATCCGGGTTCGGAGGCCGGGTAGGCGGCCCGCCCCGGACCGGGAGCCGAGCGGGCCGGTCCGGACCGGTGGCCGGCGGCTGGTACCGGGTCCGGGGCGGGCGAGGGGCCCGGGTGCCGGGCCCGTCGGCTCTGTCGGCCCTGGCGGCCGCGTGGGCCGCGTGGCGGCCGGGTGGGCCGAGCGGCCGGGTGGGCCGCACCGCTTCCCATGGACCTCGTCACTTTCCGCCGAGAGCTCTCGGCGGCGCGTACCCGTGCCCGTACGCTGTCCCAGTGGCAGAACCAGTGGTGCGCGTCCCCGATGCGAAGGTCGCCCTGTCCACCGCCTCCGTCTACCCGGAGTCGACGGCGACGGCCTTCGAGATCGCCGGGCGTCTCGGTTACGACGGTGTCGAGGTCATGGTGTGGACCGACCCCGTCAGCCAGGACATCGAGGCATTGCGGCGGCTCTCGGACCACCACGGGGTACCGATCCTCGCCGTCCACGCGCCCTGTCTGCTGATCACGCAGCGCGTCTGGTCCACCGATCCGTGGGTGAAGCTCCAGCGCGCCCGCGCCGCGGCGGAGAGGCTGGGGGCGACGACCGTCGTCGTCCACCCCCCGTTCCGCTGGCAGCGCGGATACGCGCGTGACTTCGTCACCGGGATCTGGCGCATGGCGGACGAGACCGATGTCCGGTTCGCCGTCGAGAACATGTACCCGTGGCGGTACCGGGACCGCGAGATGCTCGCGTACGCCCCCGACTGGAACGTCACCAACGACGACTACCGCCACTTCACCGTGGACCTCTCGCACACCGCGACGGCCCGCACGGACGGCATGGCCATGGTCGAACGAATGGGCGACCGGCTCGCCCATGTCCATCTCGCCGACGGCAAGGGCTCCAACAAGGACGAGCACCTGGTGCCCGGACGCGGCGACCAGCCCTGCGCCGAACTCCTGGAGCGTCTGGCCCGCAACGGCTTCGGCGGCCACGTCGTCATCGAGGTCAACACCCGCCGCGCGATGTCCTCCGCCGAACGCGAGGCCGACCTGGCGGAGGCGCTCGCCTTCACCCGGCTCCACCTGGCGTCCTCCTCGACCGAGGTGCCGCGCCACCGCCCGTGAACCGGTCCGGGCACTGAGCATCCCGTCCCGCATACCGGACAGAGTGTCCAGATCTTGGAGCCGTGGGCGTAGGCTCGGAAACAGTCTTTTCATGTCGAAGGAGCGAGAGACGATGCCCCAGCTGAGGTCCCGCACTGTCACCCATGGCCGCAACATGGCGGGCGCCCGCGCCCTTATGCGGGCCTCGGGCGTAGCGAGCGAGGACATCGGCAAGCCGATCATCGCGGTCGCCAACTCCTTCACCGAGTTCGTCCCCGGCCACACCCACCTGGCCCCGGTCGGCCGGATCGTCTCCGAGGCCATCCGCGCCGCGGGTGCCGTGCCGCGGGAGTTCAACACGATCGCGGTCGACGACGGCATCGCGATGGGACACGGCGGAATGCTGTACAGCCTCCCCTCCCGCGACCTGATCGCCGACTCCGTCGAGTACATGGTCGAGGCGCACTGCGCGGACGCACTGATCTGCATCTCCAACTGCGACAAGATCACCCCCGGCATGCTGATGGCCGCGATGCGTCTCAACATCCCGACGGTCTTCGTGTCCGGCGGCCCGATGGAGGCCGGCAAGGCCACCCTCGTCGACGGCACGGTCCGCAAGCTCGACCTGATCAACGCGATCAGCGACGCCGTGAACGAGAACGTCTCGGACGAGGACATCCTCCGCATCGAGGAGAACGCCTGCCCCACCTGCGGCAGCTGTTCCGGCATGTTCACCGCCAACTCGATGAACTGCCTGACCGAGGCCCTCGGCCTCTCCCTCCCCGGCAACGGCTCCGTCCTCGCCACGCACACCGCCCGCAGGGCGCTGTACGAGGAGGCCGGCCGCACGGTCGTCGAGATCACCAAGCGCCACTACGAGCAGGACGACGCGTCGGTCCTGCCCCGCTCCATCGGCACCCGTGCCGCGTTCGAGAACGCCATGGCGCTCGACATCGCCATGGGCGGCTCCACCAACACGATCCTGCACCTGCTCGCCGCCGCCCAGGAGGCCGAGCTGGACTACGACCTGACCGACATCGACGCGGTCTCGCGCCGGGTCCCGTGCCTCTCGAAGGTCGCGCCCAACGTCGCCCCCGGCGGCACGTACTACATGGAGGACGTGCACCGGGCGGGCGGCATCCCCGCGATCCTCGGCGAACTGCACCGCGGCGGCCTGCTCAACGAGGACGTGCACGCGGTCCACTCCGACTCCCTCGCCCAGTGGCTGAAGGACTGGGACGTCCGCGGCGGCTCCCCGTCCCCCGAGGCCGTCGAGCTGTGGCACGCGGCCCCCGGATGCGTCCGTTCCGCGACCGCCTTCTCGCAGTCCGAGCGCTGGGAGACCCTCGACCTGGACGCGGTCGGCGGCTGCATCCGCGACCTGGCGCACGCGTACTCCGAGGACGGCGGCCTCGCGGTCCTCAAGGGGAACCTCGCCGTGGACGGCTGCGTCGTGAAGACGGCGGGCGTCGACGAGTCGATCTGGACCTTCGAGGGCCCGGCCGTCGTCTGCGAATCGCAGGAGGAGGCCGTCGACAAGATCCTCCGCAAGGAAATCAAGGAGGGCGACGTCGTCGTCATCCGCTACGAGGGCCCGCGCGGCGGCCCCGGCATGCAGGAGATGCTCTACCCGACGTCCTTCCTCAAGGGCCGCGGCCTCGGCAAGAGCTGCGCCCTGGTGACCGACGGCCGCTTCTCCGGCGGCACGTCGGGCCTGTCCATCGGGCACGCGTCGCCGGAGGCCGCGTCCGGCGGCACGATCGCGTTCGTCGAGGACGGCGACCGGATCCGGATCGACATCCCGAACCGGTCGATCGAGCTCCTCGTCCCCGAGGCCGAGCTGGCCGTCCGCCGCGAGGCGCTGAACGGCGCGTACACGCCGAAGAACCGGGACCGCAAGGTCAGCGCCGCGCTGCGGGCCTACGCGGCGATGGCGACCAGCGCGGACCGGGGCGCGGTGCGCGACGTGTCCATGCTCGGCTGACCCGGCACCGTACGCGTAGCCACGCCCGCGTGTACGCACACGCGCGCAGGGCTCCCGAGGACCCCGCTCTCACCAGTGAGCGGGGTCCTCGCCGTCGACGGCGAACACGGACCCGTCCGGCGCGGTACCGAACACCGCACGGCCCACGGCGACGGGCGCGGGCAGCTCCGACGCGTACGTGAGCGTGCCGTTCCGCAGCCGGGGCCCCGTCTGCCCCAGCAGCTTCCCGTGCTCGGTGTCCACGGCGAGCAGTCGCCCGTCGGCCGCCGAGAAGTACAGCCGGTCCGGCCGACCGCTCCCGTCCCCGGCGGCGAGGACGGGCGCCGACGTCCGCCCCGCCGCGGTCTCCAGCTGCCAGCGAATCGTTCCGCCACCGTCCGGACGCAGATCGACGGCGACCAGGGTTCCGCCCCGGGCCAGCAGATAGGCGGTGTCCCCGCCCACCACGGCCTCCGGTTCGTTCATCCGGAACGGCAGTTCCACCCGCGTGACGCGCCGCCGCTCCGGGTCGTAGCGGACGAGCCCGACCGTCTGGGCGTCCTCGTTCATCGTCGTCAGGACGAGCGCACCGTCCGCGGTCCCCACCGGAGTGAGCATGCCGTCCAGCCGGCGCTGCCACGCCGCGCGCCCCGATTTCGCGTCGACGGCGGTGACGAGCGTGGTCGCCCCGTCGGCCGAGTGCTCGAAGGCGTAGGCCAGCCCCGGCCCGCCGTCGTAGAGCGCATAGTCGGGCCGCTGGTGGCCCGGGACGGCGCGCCGCCAGCGGGAGACGCCGGTCGCGGAGTCGAGTGCCTCGGTCGTGCCGTCCTCGGCGGTCAGCAGCAGGGTGTCGCCCGCGGCGAAGGGGACGCCGAGGTACGGGGAGAGGTCCGCCTCCCAGACCCGCTCGCCCTTCGCGGGGTCGTACGCGCGTACCTTCCGGCCCGGCACCGCCGTGTGCACCAGACCGCCGGAGACCGACACCACGGAGGCTGCCGGGCCGGTTCCGGAGGAGCGACGGGACCACAGCACCCGGCCGTCCCCGGGGTCCAGCCGGGCGACCGCGACGCCGGCCGCGGCGCAGTACAGCGCGGCGGCCGGGCCGGACGTCCCCTCGGCGGCCTTCCCTGCGTCTCCGGCGGCTCCGGTGTGCTCCGCGTTCTCCCCGTTCTCCGCGGCTCCCGTGCGCTGTGCCGCGTACGCGTGGCAGACCGGGGTGGAACCACCCGTGGCCGGGAGCGAGGTCCGCCACGGCGCGGACACGGAGACCGCCGCCTTCGCCCGGCCACCGGCCCCGCCCGAGCCGCCCGTCGCGGCGTACGCCCACACCCCACCGGCGCCGAGGGCGACCAGCGTGGCGGCGACCACCGGCCACCGCCACCGCCTGCCGCCGCCGACGGTCGCGTCGGAGTCCCGCCCGGCCGTACGCGCACTCACATGCGTGTCGGCCTCCGTGCCCGCCCCGGCGTCGCCGGCCTTGGCCCACGCGCCCACGCCCGCGGCCCCGGCGCTCTCCCGCGCCGCCGCCGCCTCTTTCGGAGGGCGTTCCGTACGACGCCGCTGTGTCGGCACGAACGCGGCGGCCTCGTACGAGGGAGGACGCAGCTCCGTCATGACCTCGTCCGGAGTGGGCCGCTGCGCGGGGTCCTTCGCCAGGCACCGGGCGATCAACGGGGCCAGGTCCCCGGGCACCCCCGCAAGATCGGCCTCGTCGTGCACCACCTGGTAGGCCACGATGTAGGGGCTGTCGGAGTCGAAGGGCCCCCGGCCGGTCGCCGCGTGGACGAGCACGGACCCCAGCGCGAACACGTCGGCGGCGGGCCCGACCTCGCGCGGCCGCTGGAACTGCTCGGGCGCCATGTACGGCGGCGAGCCGATCAGCTTGCCCGTCTCGGTGCGCAGATCGCTGTCGTACGGGCGGGAGATCCCGAAGTCGATGACCTTGGGCCCGGAGTCGGAGAGCAGGACATTGCTCGGCTTGAGGTCGCGGTGGATCACCCCGGCCCGGTGGATGTCGCGCAGCGCCTCGGCCAGCCCCGCCGTCAGCCTGCGCAGTTCGGCGGGGGCCATCGGACCGTTCCGCTTCACCTGGTCCGAGAGCGTGGGGCCGGGCACGTACAACGTGGCCATCCAGGGCCGTGCGGCATCCGGATCGGCATCGACGACCGGTGCGGTGAACGCCCCGCTGACCCGCCGTGCCGCCCCGACCTCCTGCCGGAAGCGCGCCCTGAACTCGGGATCCGCGGAGTAGTGCTCGTGCACCACCTTGACCGCGAGCTGAAGTCCCGAGGCGGAGCGCGCCAGGTGCACCACGCCCATGCCGCCCGCGCCGAGACGTGCTTCAAGGCGGTACTGGCCGGCGTACTCCGGATGTTCCGCTTCCGGATCCGTACCGGCATCTCGCAGCGGCGGCATCGCCCACCCCCGTGTGTTCGTCCGCGAGCGCGACGCACGGAGCCTAGTCGATGGTGCGTGCGAAGACGGTGGGGGCTTGTAGCCTGCGCGTCGTACACGTCGTACACATCGATTCTCGACGGGGGAGGGCCGCACGGCCATGGAAGAGCACATGGAAGAACACACCGGGACGAGCACGGACGCCGTGGCGGAGGGCGCGGCCGAGGACGTGGCGACGCTCGCGGGCGACGACGTCCCCCGCTACCCGATCGCACCCGGGTACCGCGTCAACGTCCGCAGGGGGCCGGGCACCCAGTACGGCATCGTCCGGACGCTCCCGTACGGAATGAAGGTCCCGGTCTACTGCCAGAAGGTGGGGGAGCGCGTCACCGGCCCGTACGGCACCTCGAACATCTGGGACAACATCGCCAACGGCCAATTCGTGTCGGACGCCTACGTGCGCACGGGCAGCGACGGCTACATCGCCCCCCGCTGCGACTGACCACCGACCGCTGACGGCGAGCACGGACACGACGGCGGCAACGGCCTGGCCGGGACGGGAAGGCCCTGGGAACACCCCGGGGACGGCCGGGGCGGGAACGGCCCGGGGATAATCGATTCCGTGAGCGACAACAGCGAAGCCCCCGGCGCCGACGCCGCCGCCAGGTCCGGCGGCGCCGAGCAGCCCCGTTCCACGGCGTCAACCGCGCCCGGCCCGCAGCCCGAGCCCCTGCCCTTCTTCGGTACGACCTGGGTCGACCACGACGGGGGCTACGGGCTGCGCCGCGTCGGGGCGGCGGTCGGCTCGCTCGCCGCCACGGCCGCCGCCTGCTTCGTGCTCCGCTTCGCCTACCAGGGGCTGGAGATCGCCGACGTCGGCAACGTCGTCGGCGTTCTGGTGATCGTGATGTTCGCGATCTGCAGCGCCATCGCCTTCCGCAAGACCTGGGAGGGATTCGGCCGACGGCCCGCCGACCCGGCGCGCGAGGCGAGCCTGCGCGGACTGAAGACGATCGGCTTCACCGGCTCACTGCTCGCCTACTTCCTCCGTACGTTCATGGAGGCGCCGGGCGAGCGGCTGCGCCGCACGGAGTACGAGGAGGCCCTGGCCCGCTACGCGAAGCGCCGCTCGGCCCGTACCGGAAACCCGGCCGTCCGCAAGGGCGCCAAGGGCAAGCGCCCGAAGCGGAGGTAGCCCGCTCACGGACTCGGTCCCGGTACAGGAACGGACCGGCCCGGCCGGGAAACAGACCGGCGCCGGCACAGGAACGGGCCCGCACGGAGTCGGACCGGCCCCGGCACGGAGTCGGACCGGCCCCGGCACGGAGTCGGACCGGCCCCGGCACGGAGTCGGACCGGCCCCGGCAAAAACCCGGCGGGCGAAGCCAGGATGGACCAGGATTCCCCCATGCCGTCTTCCGACACCGCACGCACCCCCGCAGACAGGTCCGCAGGTGCAGCCGGGGGCACTCCGGCAGGCGCCGCCGAGGACTCCGCCCCGTCCCGCGCGCTCTCCTTCGACCGGGCCGCCGCCCGGTACGCCGCGGCCCGCCCCGGATATCCGCCCGCCCTCTTCGACGCCGTCGAGGAACTGGCCGGGCGTCCCCTGCGCGGAGCCCGCACGATCGACGTGGGCGCGGGCACCGGCATCGCCACCCGGCTGCTCCTCGACCGGGGCGCCCAGGTCCTCGCCGTCGAACCGGGCCCCGGTATGGCGGGCCAACTGCACCGGACGCTCCCGCGCGTCCCGGTCGTGCGCGGCGACGGCAACCGCCTGCCTCTCGCCACGGCCTGCGCCGACCTGATCACGTACGCCCAGTCCTGGCACTGGACGGACCCGGGCCTGTCCGCCGCCGAGGCCCTGCGCGTTCTGCGTCCCGGCGGCGCGCTCGCCCTCTGGTGGAACGTCTCCGACCGCTCCGTCCCGTGGATCGCCGAGCAGGATGTCCGCCTGCGCCGCTTCTTCGGCGCGGACAGGAGCGCCCACGGTTCGCCGGACCACTCCCCGCGCCTGCTTCCCGAGTTCGGCCAGGTGCACCGCTCGGTGCCCTGGGCCCGGACGGTCTCCCTCGACACCCACCTCGCCAACCTCGGTACCCACTCCGCCTTCCTCGTTCTCGGCGACGAGGCCGCGCGGCGGTTCCTCCGCGAGGAGCGCGAGCGGCTGTCGGAGCTCTTCCCGGACGGCACGGTCGAGGAGAGCTACGTGGTCGAGCTGGTCGTGGCGATCCGCCAGTAGCGACTCCTCTCCACGGTGCGAGGATGACGCCAGCACCACCACGACCACCGACCACCGCGCACCGACGAACGAACGCGACGAGATCGCGAGCACAGCCCGGAGGGTGAACCACATGACCCAGACAGTCGCCGTCCTCGGCACCGGCAAGATCGGAGAGGCCCTCCTCAGCGGCATGATCCGGGCGGGCTGGCGTCCGGCGGACCTGCTGGTCACCACCCGCCGCTCCGAACGCGCCCGGGAACTGCACGACCGCTACGGCGTCGACTCCGTCGGCAACGCCGAGGCGGCCAAGCGCGCCGACATCCTCATCCTCGCGGTGAAGCCCCAGGACATGGGCCGGCTGCTCGACGAACTGGCCGCGCACGTCACCGCCGACCGCCTGGTCATCAGCGCCGCCGCAGGCATCACCACCGCGTTCATCGAGGACCGCCTCGCCGCGAACACCCCCGTCGTCCGCGTCATGCCGAACACCCCCGTCCTCGTCGACGAGGGCATGTCCGTCATCTCCGCGGGCAGCCACGCCACCACCGAACACCTCGCCGCCGCCGAGGCGATCTTCGGCGGTGTCGGCAAGACCCTGCGCGTGCCGGAGTCCCAGCAGGACGCGGCCACCGCCCTCTCCGGCTCGGGCCCCGCGTACTTCTACTTCCTCGTCGAGGCGATGACCGACGCCGGAATCCTGCTGGGCCTGCCCCGCGCCCAGGCCCACGAACTGATCGTCCAGGCCGCCATCGGCGCTGCCGTGATGCTCCGCGACAGCGGCGAGCACCCGGTCAAGCTCCGCGAGGCCGTCACCAGCCCGGCCGGCACCACCATCAGCGCCATCCGCGAGCTGGAGAACCACGGCGTCCGCGCCGCGCTCATCGCCGCCCTCGAAGCCGCCCGCGACCGCAGCCGCGAACTCGCCTCGGGCAACGGCTGAACCCGGGTCAGCCGATGGCCGACGGGTGTCCGGCCGCCTCGATGAGCACCCCACGCCCCGCGCCGACCGGGACGCCGGCACCCTCGCCCCGGTGCGGGACCACGCCTTGGCCCACCCGGCCGAACCCCGAACGGTCGCCACCCCGGCCGCCCGCGCCGGCATGTCCCCGCGGCTCCTTCGCCCGTCACTTCCAGGGCCACCACGGGCACCAGCCCGCTCCGCTGGCTGATCACCCAACGCGCAGCCGCCACCCGGAAGCCGCTGGAACAGACGGACCCGCCCCTGCCCGAGGGAACCCTCTGCTCCGGATTCGGCAGTGAGATCACCATGCGCCAGCACTTCGCGACCCACCTCTCCACCAGCCCCCGTGACTACCGCCGGGCCTTCCTCCGCACCCTTGACCAGCCGGAGGTTGACACGGCTCGCCCACATCCGTAAGGTGCTCCGAGTTGTCCGACGCGAGCGCCGACCCGGTCGGTCCCCGGACAGCCATTCCGCAGTATCCACTTTCGGCCGACGACGCCTGTTGTCATGCCGATTGTGTGTATGTGTGAAATGAGGAATCCGCGTTCCGAGGAACGCGACCCCGATTAGCGTCGAGGCCTGTGATTCCGCTAAAGTCTCGCTCGCCGGAAGGGCCCGACGGCCCTGAACGCAAATCCCGCTGACTGGGAATCAGGCCCGAAAGGATCTGATAGAGTCGGAACCGCCGAAAGGGAAAAGCGCGAAAGCGTGGGACCCGGAAGGCGAACCCGCTTCGACCGGGAATCGGACACGAAAGAGTCTGATAGAGTCGGAAACGCAAGACCGAAGGGAAAGCCCGGAGGAAAGCCTGGACCGGAAGGTCGGGGTGAGTACAAAGGAAGCGTCCGTTCCTTGAGAACTCAACAGCGTGCCAAAAGT